>NC_020993.1:368333-736666 GCF_000367405.1 Rickettsia prowazekii str. Breinl
GTATTTTATCAGTTTTACAAGATCGGAAATATGTTGCACTTGAGAAAAAACGTTTTATACCTGAAGAGCTTGGACGTTTGGTGACAGTATTCTTAGTTGGGTTTTTTAAGAAATATGTAGAATATGATTTTACTGCAGGTCTTGAAAATGAATTAGATGAAATAGCTGCAGGAAAACTTGAATGGAAAACTGCTTTAAATAATTTTTGGAGGGGTTTTAATCATAATATTGAGTCGGTAAATGAACAAAAAATAACCGAGATTATTAACTATTTACAGAAAGCTCTTGATTATCATTTATTTGGTGAGGATAAAGAATCTAAAGTATGTCCATCATGCAAAACAGGTCAGCTTAGCTTAAAACTTGGTAAATTTGGAGCATTTTTAGCATGTAGTAATTATCCTGAATGTACTTTCAAAAAATCTATTGTGAGCGGTAACGATAATAACGAGGATGAAGGTGATCCTTCAACTATTCTGAATGATAATAAAATTTTAGGTACTGATCAAGATGGAGTAGAAATATATCTTAAAAAAGGACCTTACGGACCTTATATTCAGCTTGGCGAACAATGTGGCAAAGTAAAACCAAAACGTACCCCCGTACCTGCTAACTTGAAACAAAGTGAAATTACACTTGAAATTGCATTAAAGCTCCTAAACTTACCACTTAAGATCGGTATCCATAAGGATAGCGGGGAAGAAATTATAATAGGATACAGTAAATTCGGCCCTTACATAAAATATATGTGTAAATTTATTTCGGTGCCAAAAAAATATGATTTTCTCAATTTAAGCTTAAATGATGCAATGAAGCTAATTCAAAACAATAAAGCGAAATTAGAGAAGAAATATGGATAAATGGTTTAATATCAAATTATTACTATAAACTAAAAATATACGGTGTTACAATACAAGATTTCGTGGTTAAGCCACACACGTATAGCAATTAATAAAATTAGTTATTTATGACAAAAGTTATAACACGCTTTGCTCCATCACCAACCGGTATGTTACATGTTGGTAATATTAGGGTCGCATTACTTAACTGGCTATATGCAAAAAAGCATAATGGAAAATTTATTTTAAGATTTGATGATACAGATTTAGAACGTAGTAAACAAAAATATAAAAACGATATCGAGAGAGATTTAAAATTTTTAAATATTAATTGGGATCAAACATTTAATCAATTAAGTCGTGTAAGTAGATATCATGAAATAAAAAATCTATTAATAAATAAAAAAAGATTATATGCATGCTATGAGACTAAAGAAGAATTAGAATTAAAACGTAAATTGCAATTATCTAAAGGTCTACCACCAATTTATGATAGAGCTAGCTTAAATCTCACTGAAAAACAAATACAAAAATATATAGAACAGGGCAGAAAACCACATTATAGATTTTTTTTAAGTTATGAACCAATTAGCTGGTTTGATATGATCAAAGGAGAAATTAAATATGATGGTAAAACTTTAAGTGATCCAATAGTGATAAGAGCAGATGGTAGTATGACATATATGCTCTGCTCAGTTATTGATGATATTGATTATGACATTACTCATATTATTAGAGGCGAAGATCATGTTAGCAATACCGCTATTCAAATTCAGATGTTTGAAGCATTAAATAAGATTCCACCAGTTTTTGCGCATTTGAGTTTAATAATAAATAAAGAGGAAAAAATTTCTAAACGAGTTGGAGGGTTTGAAATAGCATATCTTAAAAAAGAAGTGGGACTCGAAGCTATGACAATTGCTAGCTTTTTCAGTTTACTTGGTTCATCGTTACATATCTTCCCTTATAAATCAATTGAGAAACTAGTAGCACAGTTTGAGATAAGTAGTTTCTCGAAGAGTCCAACTATCTATCAGCAGTATGATTTAGAAAGATTAAATCATAAATTATTAATAAGTTTAGATTTTAATGAAGTAAAAGAACGTCTTAAAGAAATAGATGCAGATTATATTGACGAAAATTTTTGGTTATCTGTCAGACCTAACTTGCAAAAATTAAGTGATATCAAAGACTGGTGGGACATTTGCTATCAAACTCCAAAGATAAAAAACTTAAATTTGGATAAAGAATATTTAAAGCAAGCATCAAAATTATTACCGCTTAAAATTACTAAAGATAGCTGGAGCATTTGGACTAAAGAAATAACAAATATAACAGGTAGAAAAGGCAAGGAACTTTTTTTACCCCTACGCCTTGCTTTGACCGGCAGAGAATCAGGACCTGAAATCGCAGGCATTTTACCTTTAATTGACAGAGAAGAGATAATAAGACGATTAATCTCCATTGCTTGAGCAATGTTATACATCAAAACAATAAAAATACGAGTAAAAACTAAGCCATATTGTAAAGTCATATAGTGATGCAGCATTGATTCACACAAAATACCCTACTCAAACTTAAGTATAACAAGGTTTTAGATAAAATACGCTTAATACTAAAAAGCTTTTGAAAACTAAAAATGCTGAAGTTAGTCCTGATTTTAAATATTTGTTGCAGATCTGATAAATCAGACGATGAAATTACAATCGATCCAAAAATTAAAGCAACAATTAAAAACATAGTATTATCAAGAAATAAAAATAGTAAAATTTACTCAAAGAGATTTGGGCAAACGTAGATATACAATGATAATTAGCCCTGCCTAGCTCAAAAACACTTAAAATAACATATAGGATTGCTCAATATCTTGATCACATTAATCGCATGATACACTAACGCAGTATCATATATAATTTACCACAACTTTGCTAACATTTTAAAAATGACTGGTGACACACTATAGGCTGTATAATTTGTTATCATAATTACACAAATTGTGATTAAATTATAATTTAAATGTAGGTTATATAAATTGTGCATTTGATATTTTTATTAGCATATATCTTATTTAGCATTACAGCTTTCAGCAGACACTTTACGCTTTGCAAGATTTAAGGTCATATTAATATGGTAATTCCATGCGAGCGATATCAACACAACATACTTTAATACATAAAGCACAAACATCCCCTAATGTATCTAATCTACACTAAAAAATTCAAGTACTAATAATTTGTGTGATTATAAAACTTTTTATGTTTATAAAATTAAGCAGTTCGTCTTTTGTTGCTTGAAGCATTTTTGAAAAACTAAGTGTAATAGAAGATTTGTAACCTAATTTTTCGCCTAAATAATCTAAAGATACATCAACATTGATGCATCAACACATAACTGTAATATAAAAGTGAGTCTATAATTAGTGCTTTGGTACATTTTGCTGCCATAATTACCTCCTCAATTTTCATCAATAGTTCTTTTTTATAGCAATTTTTATAGTGTAGTGTACTGATTGGAGATAGAATAATTTTTAAGACAACTTACTATTTTAATACTTAAGAGATTCACGATTCAGAGCTTACTTAGATCAAAATTAGCACTATGTCATATTTGAGATTAATAGATCAGTCATAAATGGAAGGTTAAAAATTTCTTTAGAGTCATCAAAGGTCTATTTTCCATTTCTAAAAATTATTTTCTTTTTAGGTTCTTAATATAAGAAAATAAGCAAGAGAAGATAAGAATTTTAACAAGACCGCTTGGAATAAAAATTATAAAACCACTATAAATTGCCTGTTTTAAACCTATCATACTTGCAAGCCAGATAATGCCACATAGATAAAATATAGCATGACCGATAATACAAATTATAGTAACGTTTAAATAATTCTCAGCTAGCTTACCCTTTAAAACACTCATAACAGGCATTCCGATTAAAAATCCGAGATAATAACCACCTGCTGATCCTAAAAAGTAATTTATCCCGCTAGAAAATTGACAAAATACCGGCAAACCCATTACACCTATAAAAATAAAAGTTAAGATCGTAAGAAAACTAAGACGTGGACTATATGTAAAAGCAATAATACAAAGTATTACGCTATGCATAGTAATTGCTACCGGTTTTATAGGAATCGTGATTTGTGATGAAGCAAAAATTGCGATTACTCCCATAACTATTTTAACAATATCTAGAATATAAGTATTTGTACTTAAATATTCGACAAATCTATTCAGATACAATATTTTAAATAGAGAATTCATAATATACCTCATTATTTAGTTTAAAAGTTATTTGCGGATAATATATCAAAATAAATGTTATTATTATTCATTGTTAATTATTTTGTTACAAAAGATTATAGTTTTTTGGATACATTAGTCAATGCACACTATATATGCTTGTTTATTATTTTAAATTATTATTTACTACTCATTAATCGATACTATTCAAGCAATATAGTATTTATGATTTGAATTCGGCAAATTGCGGATCCGCTCCGTATAATTGTAAGTACGAAATAAAATGTCTAAAACCTTTGCAAAAATCTCTTAAATCTTCAATATTTGAAACCATCATCAACAAATATAACAAGACTACTTTTAACTCTTTAGAAAATTTTGATAAAATATCACTCTATCAATGATTATGGATTATGAATATGCCTTTTTAAAAATAGTATTAACTGAATTATAAATTCTAATTCTTCATTATCTGCAAATGCGATACAAAACGCTTTGAATTCTGCATACATAATAGCAAAGTAATATTGTTGTATTGTAAGATAGTAAACAAAAACTTTAATCTAGACTCATTTCTACCAACACTTTATCAATTAATTACTTTTAACATCAACTACCTATTACAGCTTAATAATTATTATAATTGATTTTATTGTAATCAATTCTATTAATTATTAGTTATAATAAAGCGCTGCTCTAAAGATTAGTGATTTAGGAGTTATAGTGAATATAAATAAATGTTAGTCTCAAAATATTTCATATTTATCAAATCTAATACCAAGTTCTTCAGTTAAAAGAACCATCAACTCAAATCCTATTCTACTTTTCCATTTTCCTTGTTCATAAAAAAAATGATGAGGGCCACTCACTGGAGATGATAACCAAATTTCTTTGGATGCACTTTGTGTATTTATTACATATATACCATTCTCAGTATCAAGATTTAATATATCACCTTGTAAATCTACATCTATAATCCCTTCTAGATCTTGCTCTTCTATCTTATCTACTATATATACAATTGTAGTTTCGGCTAATTTACTAAATGCTGTATTATTCATATTTTTTTTGTTTTTTAAGATCAATTGGAGTTCCTGTAATTAAACTTTTACGGTAAATTTCAACAAATCTATTATGATCATTAAGATTATTAGAAAAATGATGCCCACCCTTACCATCAACTACAAAAAATAATGCATCCGTTTTAGCAGGTTTTACCACTGCTTCTAAAGATTTCAATGATGGACAAGAAATTGGACCTGGTGGTAAACCTTGGATATAATAAGTATTATATGGTAATTTTTGCAATAAATCTTTTTTTGTTAAAGCTCTTGCTAATTTAAATTTCCCTTCAGTCAAAGCATATATAGTAGTCGGATCGGCTTGTAGCTTCATATTTTTCTTTAAACGGTTAATAAATACTGCTGCTATAATAGGCTTTTCTTCATTTGACCCAGCTTCTTTTTCAATTATTGAAGCAAGCGTTAAAACATCAATTCTAGTTTTTAATGGAGAATCTGGTGAAAGATATTTCATTACTTCATCTAAATTAGTAGACATTAAATTTCTCATTTGATCAATTATCCGATCTTTTTGATCACCATAAGAAAAAAAATAAGTTGAAGGCATTAAAAAACCTTCAGGTATTATACCTTTTATTGCTCCAAATAATCGACTTTCTTCATTAATTTTCTTTATAACATCACTAACTACTGTACCTTCAGGTACAACGATCTTGTGTATTATAGATTTACCGTTTGATAATATTCTTAAAGTTTGTATAGGTGATATATTACGGGTAAACACATATTCACCACTTTTAATAGGTCTTGTTATAGAATAAATTTTAGCGATTACCTTAAAAATTATCGGATATTTTATTACTTTATTAAAATAAAGTTTTGTAACTATTTGATTTACGGATAATTTAGGTTCAATAATTATTGTTTTATTTTGAGCAAGATTACCAGGCATCAAAATATAAAATATACTAAAATTTATCAAAGTTATCAATATAGTTATAGTTAGAGATATTATAACCAACGATAGTTTAGTTTTTAATAAATTTTTTAACATAATAACTATTATTTTTGACTTAGAAATATCGATAAAAATACCACGAGATATGGTTTTTGATGTTTTTTAAAAAGTACAGCTAATTTAAAGTACAATACTGGATAAATTTATAGCGTTTACTAAATAAATCAATAAGTAATTACAATATTAAAACTATATGACTAATATACCAATAACGTAACTTACTATAAAATATGCTACTATAAAATAAAAATTTAGAATTTTTATTACAAATCAAAAATAATAAATCTTGATTCATAGTGCATATTACTATCAAGTCTTTAATACTGATCTTATAATAGGCATTATTATATGATACAAGTTAACAATACCGATTTACAATACTAAGCCCATAATAAAGTATTCAGTGTCCTGATAACAATGTATTCTAATAACAATACAGAATATAAAAATTCCAAGTCATTTAGAAAATTTAATAAAACAAAAATTAATACTAAGAAGAAAAGTGGTAACCATTCAGAAAATGTTATAGAGCACTGATTCAAGTATTAGGCTTATAATCTTTTTACAACTTTATTTTAGATTATAAAAATTCCTGTTTAATAATTTTTGCAGCAATATAAGAAGGTGATCGATTTGATTCAAACCCTAATTTCTGTAAGATTTTTTTGCTTTTTACTACCTGATTATATCGTTTTTGAGAATTTGATAATAATTCTTTTAACTTATTACTAATAAGATTAGCTTTGCAATTAAATTGGATAAATTCTGGAATTATTTCACTACCTGCTATAATATTAATTAACGACACATATTTTATTTTTATCAATAACATAATAATAATAAAGCTTATTATATTCACTTTATAAGCTACAACCATAGGAGTACCAGAAGCTGATATTTCTAAAGTATTAGTACCAGATTTTGCAAGAGCTAAATCAGATACCGCATAAGCTTTTAGTCTTTCATTTGATAAAAATAAATAATTAAATTGAATATTATCTAAAAATGGTTTTATTATTGCTTCATGATCAGGGTGCGCAAGTGGAAATATTATTGTAAGATTTTTATAATCTTTTGAAATTTCTTGAATAGCATCAATAAAAATCGGTAAATGCCGCAAAATTTCTCCTTTTCTTGTTCCAAGAGTAACACATAAAATTCTCTCATTCTCATCTATTTTTAACTCTTTACGCAAAGCTATTTTATCACGATAAAACTCCTGCTCCATGATTGGATGACCTATATATCTACAATCAAGACCGACCTTAGTGAAATAAGGAGGTTCAAATGGTAATAAAGCAAATAAGCAATCATAAATTTTTGCGTAATTTACTGCTCTATCTGCTTTATATGCCCAAACTGACGGTGCAACGATATGAATCATTTTAAGATTTGGCAAAAGTTTTCTGACACGCTTTGCCACACGATAAGTAAACCCTGGTGAATCTATAGTAATTAATAAATCAGCTTTACTATTTATTATATGCTCTACAGTTTTATCAATTAATTTTTTAATCTTTAAAAGATGAGGTATTATTTCTATAAAACCAATTAAATTTATAGCAGTAATAGTAAATAAGCTTTTAAAGTTACCAGCTTCTTCCATATATTTACCTCCAATTCCGGTAAACTCTAATCCTTCATTACTTTTTAAGTTTTGAATTACATGCCCACCGATAAAATCTCCTGACATCTCACCAGCTATAAAGTAAATTTTTTTCATCAAAGATAGTTATTTTAAAAGGTTCTTAATTTCTGTTTTTAATCGCTCTATTTCTTTGATAGACAATTCAGTAATCTGATATAATCGATCTTTTTTCATTAAAATCTTTTTTGCTATTTTTACAACTTTGTGTTCTTCTTTACCTGCTTCTTAAGAGAAACTATCCTGTTGTTTTATAGCCTAGTCTGTACTTGTTATCCTCACGCTCTCACTCTTGCTTGTAAAGTAATTTTAAATCATATCAAGTTTTTTTATGTTTTTATTCAAAATGTTTTCATGAACAATCCATCTGTTATAACATCATTAAATAATGGTATTCATTTCATCATCAGATATTTTTTTATATATTCTCAAGAAAATTTCATAAGGTGTTTTTATTTTCAGCAATAAAAGTTAGTAAAATATGTAATAGAGCTAAATACTATACACTAGTAACCTAAAACTATTATTGAAGCAAGCTTTATACATCAAAATATTATATAGGAGTTATCATCTTATACTAATAAGAAAAATTCTCTTATTATTACAACTTACAAGTAATGCAATTATCTTAATCACACTATTATTTTAAAACTCAATCTCATGGACAAACCACATCTTTAAAAAAGCATAGAAATACAAAAAAATAAATCCATCCAGATCAATGATTTAAAATGAAACTATAGAACAAACTTAGCTAAGTCAAGATTGGTGATTATCTTCGATAATTGATTTTCCACAAATTTATCATCGATAATTATTTTTTTGACTTTCATTTCACTAGCTTCAAAGCTTATATCCTCAAGTAAATTCTCAAGTATAGTATGCAATCTTCTAGCCCCTATATCTTCTACTTCTAAATTAACAGTGATTGCATAATCAGCTATCTTTTCAATAGCAGCATCTGTAAATTCAAGGTGTACTTCTTCAGTACCTATCAATGCCGAATATTGCTTTATTAAACTAGTTTCAGGTTCAAGCAATATTTTAATCATATCATCTTTAGTGAGCAAATTTAATTCTACTCTAATCGGTAACCTTCCTTGCAACTCTGGTAATAAATCAGAAGGTTTAGCAATATGAAAAGCACCTGAGGCAATAAATAATATATGATCGGTTTTAACCGGCCCATATTTAGTATTAACCGTTGTACCTTCTATCAAAGGTAATAAATCTCGTTGTACACCTTCCCGACTTATTTCGGCATTTTTTGCTCCTGCATTACTGGTTGAAGCTATTTTATCAATTTCGTCAATAAAAACTATACCGTCATTTTCAGCTAAATTTATAGCTTTCTGAATGATTTTTTCTTGGTCTATTAATTTTTCTGATTCCTCAGGTATAATAACAGTCATAGCATCTTTAATTAGCATTTTTTTTGTTTTAGTCTTACTATTGCCCAATGCTCTGCCAATCATATCGCCAAGATTAAGAACACCCATAGATGCTCCAGGTATGCACGGTATTTCAAAACCTCCACCACCAACAGGTGTAGTATCAGCGACACTAATTTCGATTTCCGTATCATCAAGTTCACCGTTTAAAACTTTTGCTTTAAATTTCTCTCTAGTCTCGCTACTAGAAGTTTTTCCTACTAAACTATCTAATATTCTCTCTATCGCTTTTTCACGAGCATTAATATCTACTGCTATTTTTGCTAAAGCTTTTTCAGTATTAACAGCTATTTCTACTAAATCACGAATTATTGATTCTACATCACGCCCAACGTAGCCTACTTCAGTAAATTTAGTTGCTTCTATTTTGTAAAAAGGCGAATTAGTCAATTTTGCAAGGCGTCTTGCTATTTCTGTTTTGCCGACACCAGTTGAACCAATCATTAAAATATTTTTTGGTACTATTTCATTACGTAAATTGCCTTCGACTCTTTTACGACGATAACGATTTCTAAGTGCAATAGCTACAGCTTTTTTGGCCTTGTCTTGACCTACGATAAATCTGTTAAGTTCATTAACTATTTGAGAAGGGGTAAGCCCCATATTGTCTTTTTTATAAGTAGTTTCAGTAGATTTCATACAACTTTTTCCATTATAATATTATGATTAGAAAATACACACAAATCTGCAGCTATATTCATAGATTTTAGAGCAATTTCCTCAGCAGTGAGATTATTCTCATAAGACATTAAAGCACGAGCTGCAGAAAGTGCAAATAAACCGCCCGATCCTATTGCTGCAACATTATTTTCAGGCTCTATAACATCACCGTTACCTGTTAAAATTAATATATGACTACGATCAGCAACAATCATCATCGCTTCTAAACGTCTCAAATATTTATCGTTACGCCAATCTTTCGCAAGTTCAACTGCACTTCTCAGTAAATTAGAATTATATTGCTCTATTTTTATTTCAAGTTTTTCAAATAATGCAAGACCATCAGCAGTCGAACCTGCAAAACCGACAATAATTTTGTTATTTGCTATAGTACGCAGTTTTCGTGCTGTAGACTTTAGTACGGTATTACCATGCGATACTTGTCCATCTGCTGCTATAATTATTTCTTCCTTCTTTTTTAAACAAAGTATTGTTGTGCCGTGTAAGGCGAAATTATCTGACATATATAAAATTTATTGATATTAAGTTGTTAATTAAGTACTATAACATAATATTTTATTCTAAAGTAGAATGATTATTATATGAAGATCAACTGCAAAAAGATAGTAGTTCACATCAAGAGGAACATAGCGTATACGTAATATACGTGTAAGTACCAGAACTATTGTAGAACAACAACGCAAATTTTTGAAGTTTATCAAGCATACTTGACTAATTCAATTTAATTAATTATTGTTCCTTGAATTTTCAAGGCTTACACTTAAATAATGAATATATACGCAATATACATTAACTCAACACAAAAAAATAATAATTTTATTATTCTTGAAGAAGGTTTTTCATGGATAGCTGCTCTTTTTAGTATATTTTGGGCATTATACCATAAAATGTGGATAGTTGTTGCTATTACTGTAATAGCGAATATAATTGCTACGACAATTATAGTAGATTTCAAGTTTATATTTCAGATATTCTTAATATTAAGCTTCGGCTTTTTTGCTGCAGATATTAGAGAAAATTATTTAAATAGGAATAATTACCAACTAGAAGATATAATAATTGCTAACTCTAGAATTGAAGCTGAATTAAAATTTTTAGAACGTAGCATACTTATTTGACAAAAAAAATGGATGTACCAATATTATCATCATTGTGAGGTAAAATTTAGATGCTGCACACATATCTTAAAATATTGATTAGATTGTGCTGCATCATAATTCAGTGTGCAATTACCATAAAACTACAGGATAAAAGAAATGTATAACAAAGAAAATGTGTTTGCAAAAATTATCACTAAAAATCTTCCTGCAGAAATAATTTATGAAGACAAACAAATTTTAGCATTCAAAGATATAGCACCAATAGCACCTGTACATATTATCGTTATACCAAAAAACGAATACATAGATTATACCGATTTCATTTCTAAAGCTTCCATAGATGAAATAAAACATTTTTTTTCTAAAATTGCTGATATAGCAAATGAAGCTGGTTTAGATAAAGTAGGCTACCGTTTAATAACTAATAAAGGTGAAAAATCTGGACAAACTATTTTTCATTTCCATTTTCATATAATTGGAGGCAAAAAACTCATCGGATTAATAAATAACAATGACTAAAAAATACAATATTGCAGTAATTGGAGCTACAGGGAATGTAGGGCGCGAAACTCTCAATATTCTAGCTGAGCGTCATTTTCCAATTAATAAAATTTATGCTATAGCTTCCGATAACTCTCTAGGACGGGAAGTAAGATTTGGAGAAAAAATACTACATATTAACAGTATAAAAATTTTTAATTTTCATGATATAGAAATTGCTTTTTTTTGTGCAGGTTCAAACGTTTCAAAAGAATTTATACCAAAAGCTACTTCTTGTAATTGTATAGTTATCGACAAAACTTCACTTTTTAGAGCTGATAATCAAGTGCCATTAATTGTACCTGAGGTTAATTTATCAACACTTAAAGAATTTAATACTAAAAATATTATAGCTAATCCTAACTGTATAGTAATTCCCCTTGTAGTAGTATTAAAACCACTAGATAATGAAATAAAGATTAAAAGAGTAGTGATATCTACTTATCAATCAGTATCAGGAGCTGGTAAAGCAGGAATGGACGAACTCTACAACCAAACAAAATCTAAATATGTTTTTAGAGAGAATAATCCTAAGAAATTTCCAAAACAGATTGCATTTAATCTATTTCCTTATATAGGAGATTTAAATAAAGACGGCTATACAAGTGAAGAAACAAAAATTGCTTTTGAACTAAACAAAATTATGGGAAATCACTTTAAAACTAGTGTTACTTCCGTGCGAGTACCGGTATTTATAGGTCATGCTATATCAGTTAATATAGAATTTAGCGACAAAATTTATGCAAAAGACGTTGAAGAAATATTACAAGATGCAGATGGAATTGTTACAATTTCTAATAATAATGGTCTTGCTTATATTTCACCGATCGAAGTAGTAGGCGAAGATGCAGTATATGTCTCACGCATTAGAAATGATTTAAGTAAAGATAATACAATAAATCTTTGGATCACATGCGATAACTTACGTAAAGGAGCAGCTTTAAACAGTGTCCAAATTGCTGAAGCGTTAATCAATAACTATTTATAATAAAAATATGGATAATAAAAATAATTTAAATAAAAAAAATCCGCTATTAATAGCATTAAGCGAATGTAAAACAGCTTTTTGGATAGTTTTTTGGTTTGCGTTTGTAATTAATTTACTAATGTTAATTACTCCTCTTTATTCACTACAAGTTCTTGATAGAGTACTAGGAAGCGGTAATCTACAAACATTATTATTTTTATCTATAATAATCGCATATATTTATTTTGTTTACGGATTATTACAAATTGCTCGTTCTTTTACACTTATAAAGGTAGGAGAATGGCTTGATAAAACAGTCGCTCCTGTGATTTTTGCTTCTTCAATTTCTGCAACTGCAACGCGTGTCAATATTGGTTCTAGCCAATTATTACGTGATTTTCAAGCTGTAAAAACATTCTTAACAAGTACCGGAATTAATACTTTATTCGATGCCCCGTGGAGCATTATCTATATTGCGGTTATTTTTTCAATTCATCCATATATCGGTTTTATTACAGTTTTTGGTGCGATTATAATCGTCTCAACCGCCTTCTTTAATGCTGCAGCTACTAATAAGACGCTAGGCGAAGCTACAGAATTTTCGATAAAAGGTATGACACAAGCCGATATTGCAAACAGAAATGCAGAATCAATTGAAGCAATGGGGATGATGAAGAATGTTACAAAAAATTGGCATAAATTTAATATATTAGCACTTGATAAGCAATCAGTTGCCAGCTATCGTAACGGTGTTATTTCTAATTTTTCAAGATTTGTCCGTAATATAATGCAAATGGCTGTTACTGGAGTCGGAGCATACATTGTCGTAAAATCTCACAGTGCAGATATGACACCTGGTAATATGATTATGAGTTCCATAATAGTTGGTAGGGCTCTTGCTCCTTTTGATAATGCTATTGAGTTATGGAAAAGTATGAGCGGTGCTATTAAATCATATAAAAACATTAATAATTTATTTAATAATTACTCTTCCAGAGACGAAGCAATGCCAATTCCAAACGTTAATGGACATCTTACTGTTGAAAATGTTTATTATGCTCACCCTATACCAAAACATTGGTCGCAACCTATTGTACCAAAATATATCTTAAAAGGTATTAGTTTTGCAGTACAACCTGGTGAGATTTTAGCAATTATCGGTCCTTCTGCTACAGGAAAATCAACTTTAGCTAAAATCATAGTTGGGGTATGGAAAGAATCGTCAGGTTCTGTACGTTTAGATAGTGCTGAAATTTATCGTTGGAATAGAGAGGATTTTGGTAAACATGTAGGCTATCTTCCTCAAGGAATAGAACTTTTTAGTGGTAGTATTAAACAAAATATAGCTAGAATGGAAGAGAATGCTGATCCACAAAAAGTGATTGAAGCCGCTAAAATAGCCGGAGCACATGAAATGATATTAAGATTCCCAGATGGTTATGATTCTGATATCGGTCCTGCAGGCTCTAATCTATCAGGAGGTCAAAGACAGCGTATTGGACTTGCTAGAGCTTTTTACGGTAATCCAAAACTAATAATTTTAGATGAGCCTAATGCTAATTTAGATGAAGAAGGTGAAATTGCACTTGCGAGTGCCTTAAAACAAGCAAAACTGAAAAGAATATCGGTTCTTGTAATTTCACATAGACCATCTGTATTATCAGTTGTTGATAAAATTCTAATATTACAGGATGGCGCTATTGCAGTTTATGGGACAGGAGAAGAAATTAAAAAACACTTTAAAACTTTAAAAAGCGATACAATTCACATTAATAACTAATTTTGTAATACTAAATTATATGCAACGGTATACAGTTAAAAATACTAATAATATTTATATAGTATTTTCACAGTGGATTTTACAATACTATATATGGATTGAAAGAAATAAAAACAGATACTGAATAAATATAATAGAATAAATATTATGCAGGATTTAAAACACAATAAATCTCAAATCACTCCAGAACAATTAAAACAATTATTGTCCTTAAGAGAAAATGCCTTAAACCTTAAATGTAACAACTCTAAACGTAATGCTTTAATAAATACTACATTAAAGAAAACTTCCGATGCTATAGAATTCTTATTATTAAAACTTGATAGGTTTATTAATTTTATTACCAAAAAAACTGATGAAAATCGTAATAACGTAGCTCAAGCTGCAAGATCACCTATACTTTTTGGTATTTATGTTATTATCTTTTTAGTATTAATAGGAGGATTATGGTCTGCGCTTGCTCCACTTGATAGCGGTGCTGTAGCTATCGGTATTGTAATACCAAGCACAAATAAAAAAACGATTCAACATAATGAAGGAGGCATAATTAATGCTATTTATGTTAAACAAGGTGATAAAGTCAAAGAAGGTGATAAATTAATAGAACTTGAAGAAACTAGAATAAAAAGCGAACATGAAAATATTCTTAGTCAGTACCGTAATTTTTTAGCAACTGAAAATCGTTTAATTGCCGAACGTGATAATTTAGAACAAATCAAATTCTCTGATTTTCTAATGCAGAATATAAATTTGCCTGAAGTAGCAAAAATAATTCATACACAGGAAAATTTATTTAAATCTAGAAAAGAAGTATATTTCTCAGAGAAAGATGCATTTAATCAAAATATTGCTCAACTTGAAAAAAAAATTGACGGTTTAGAAGCAAAAAAAATTGCTGCCTCTAAAACTTCTGAAGTTTATCAAGACCGTTTAAAAGCTTTAAGAACGTTAAAAGAAAAAGGCTTTATACAAAAAGCAGCTTTATTAGAGCAAGAAGCAAAAGTTGCAGCTGCAAAAAGCGATGTTGCAACGACTGAAGCAGAAATAGCAGGAATACGCCATGCTATTACCGAAACTCAAATTAAAATTATAAATCACCAAAATAAATACACTGAGCGTACTTTAACAGAGCTGCGTGAAGCTCAAATACAAACAGCATCTCTTAAAGAAAAATATAACTCTCTAACTGATTTGCTTAATCGTGTGATAATCAGATCACCTGTTGACGGTATAGTAAATAATTTAAAATATCATACAATAGGTGGTGTTATAAGTCACGGACAACCTATTATGGAAATTTCACCAATTAATGATCCATTAATAATAGAAGCAAGAATATCTCAAAAAAACATTGACTCAGTACATGAAGGATTAGTAGCAAAAATACGTTTTAGTGCATTTAAATCACGCACAACTCCAACATTTACTGGTAAAGTAGTAAGTATATCGCCTGATATAGTACAAGATGAAAGACAACATCTTGGACAACAACAAGATAATTATTATGTTGCAAGAATTGAAATCAATATGGAAGAATTTAATAAAGTTGCTAAAGTTAAAAATCTTGCATTACACCCTGGTATGCAAGCTGAAGTGCAAATCGTAACTGGCACTA
This sequence comes from Rickettsia prowazekii str. Breinl, assembly GCF_000367405.1. Classification (NCBI taxonomy): domain Bacteria; kingdom Pseudomonadati; phylum Pseudomonadota; class Alphaproteobacteria; order Rickettsiales; family Rickettsiaceae; genus Rickettsia; species Rickettsia prowazekii. The sequence goes on from NC_020993.1 coordinate 384,232, forward strand.
GAACACTACTTAGATATTTACTTGATCCCGTTACAGATACTGCATTTAAAGCTTTCAGAGAAAAATAGATAATTTGCAAATTTTAGGTGAGATATCTTGACATAATCTAGATATTTTGTCACCATTTTTATTAAAAATGCTTAATCCTTTATTGACTTTTAATATAAAAAGTATAGCTTATTTTTCAATATAGTTATGTATAAATTTATGTTAGGCTACGAAAAAGAACAAAAAAGTTTAAACAAAGAACAAAAACAAGCTGTAGGATTACTTTCTATAGGTACATTTCTAGAGTATTTTGACCTTATGCTTTATGTACATATGGCAGTACTTTTGAATAATTTATTTTTCCCTGAATATGATCCTTTCACTTTTTCATTGCTTACTGCATTTTCTTTCTGTTCCACCTATTTGCTTAGACCTATAGGAGCATTAATATTTGGGTATATAGGAGATCAATTTGGACGTAAGATTGTAGTTGTTTTAACTACTCTATTAATGGCTATTACTTGTGTAATTATAGGCAGCATGCCAACATATGCACAGGTAGGTATAACAGCATCGTGGATTCTTACCATATGTCGTATAATTCAAGGTATGTCGGCAACTGCAGAAGCGCGCGGTGCAGAGCTTTATTTAACTGAAAATTCATCTCCTCCTATACAATATCCATTAGTAACAATTATAACTGTATTTTCTGCAGTAGGCACTACAGTAGCACTAGGTATTGCATCAATTTTTACTAATCAAAATATTTATCAACATGAATCAAGTTGGCGTATAGCATTTTTTGTTGGTGCAACTATTGCATTTGTAGGGACTATTGCAAGAACCAGCTTAAAAGAAGCAGATGCATTTTCAAACAAAAGAAACAAATTAAAACTAAGACTTCAAGAAAATAATATTATGATTGAAGAAATTGATAAAGATATCCTAGATCAAAAAGTGCCAAATGCCACTTCCATTTGGTATTTTTTTATCCAGTGTGCTAGACCACCGTGTTTTTATTTTGTATATATATATTGCGGTGATATATTAAAAAGAGAATGCGGATTTACTCCTAATCAAATTATAAATCACAATTTTTGGGTATCTATAATAGATTTACTTGGTATTATAGGGCTTGCATTTATTAGTTATAAAATCCATCCTTTAAAAATCCTAAAAGTAAAGTTATATCTATTTTTTACCTCCCTCATGTTTTTTCCCATAATGTTAAGTTATAGCCCTAATCCTTCATATATTTTTATTTTTCAATGTTTAGCCGCATTATTTGTATTTGATCACGTACCGGCAGCGCCTATATTTTATAAATATTTTCCAGTTTTTAAGAGATTTACATATACTAGTATGCTAAGTGCTATAGCAAAATTATTTACTTATATTATAACTTCATTTGGTTTAGTTTATATTACCAATTACCTAGGATATTGGGGATTATTTTTAATTTTTATTCCGATAGGAGTCACTTTCTTCATGGGAGTAACTTATTTTGAGCGAATGGAAAAGAATCGAAATTTATAATTTCATTAAAAGTAGCATTTATATTAAACTTTAAATTATTTTTATAACATTCAGCATATATAAGCTCTGAAACTGAAGGTATTTCGAGTATTTCACTTAACACTAAAAAACTTTTTAATGTCTCTTTAATTATTTTATGGGCTTTTTCAGGCGATTTTGCTTCCAAAGTTTGTAAATTATGTATTCTATCAAAAAGTTTTATCAAAGCAGTATCGTATCTTTTTTGTTTAATTAATAAAATAAGGCTTTTTGCACTACTTATTTTCCCACAAGGCTTAATTCTAGTCAGACCTTCTACATGCCTTGCGACTTCTTTATCAAAAATATTGCTAATCATGTCTTCAGTGAGTTCAGTATCTTCAATAGTGTCGTGCAATAATGCTGCTTGTAGTATTCTAGACGTGAAGAGTTTAGGAACCTCTTTTGCTACAAATTCCGCTACCATAATTGTTACTGCAATTGGATGAGAATAATAAGGATCGCCAGATTGACGCATTTGCGTACCATGATATTTACGAGCGTAATAAATACCTTTTTTAACTTCTCTAATATCAATAGGTTGTTTTACTTTATTATTTAAAAATAGAAGTCTTTCGATCAATTTATCTGAATATTTACAGCTTTTAAAGTTTTTTTCCCAATATTCTATATCTTTCATAAAATCTCCCAATTCTATATCTATTATTTTATTGGTTTTTTTATGATTATTTTTTTTTACTTTTTCAAATCCAATTATCATTTAGTTTAAATCTCTATATTTAATATTTGCTATTTTTAATGCTAAACAATAACTATATATTAAAAATAGTTTTTTATAAAGATTTATATTTCATCCTTAATTATCAAATACATTTTGCTTATTCAAACAATCTGAATATCTTGTGATTTGGTCGTGATACAAGACTTGCATTAGACTATAGGGATACGTATTATTTTTAATAGTCTATTGTTATTTATAAAAAAATAAGCGAAAAAACATGTTTTGTGGATTATCACAACAAACATAATCAAATAATATTTTGCATTTTACTTAATTTCAGTTTTTAGCACGGTATGATATAAAACGAGCTATACAATAAGTTTACAATTTACTTGGATCAAAAATAAAATTAATTTCTTTCCAATGATTAAAACGTGCTGGGTCAAGATTTTCTATAGGACTTGCTTGCCATACGGCTCTCATTACATTATCTACCAAAGCTTCACAAATACTAGATTGAATATTAGGACAGATTTTTGCTTTAACCCTTACTTGATCAACGTTACCTGCTTTATTTAGAGTAATGCTAATAATGATTTTGACCTTATTATTACCTCTAACTCCTGCTGGTATATTAATCCAATGTCTTTCAATCTGTCTTTTGATTAAAGATGTTTCACTATCGGAAAGAGGTAGCATATCAGTATACACTCCTTTAGCTTCTTTTAGATTATCAACTTTTTTTAATCTGTTATACTTATTGGATTTTACATTATCCCCTTCTGAAGATTGCTCTAAATTCTTCAGTAAAGAGTCGAGCTCATCTGTTTTATGTTTTTTGTGTTTTACCTCTTTATTAATCTCTAACAATTTTTTGTTGTCTTTATTTACTTCAGGCTTTCTTACTTGCTGCACCTGCTTTTTTCCCCACTCTTCTTTAAGCTTTGCTTTCGCAACTTCTTCTTTTCGCTCAAGGAACGTTTCTTTTGCTTCTTTAGTATTAGATTCTTTTATAGTTTTTTTTTCTTCTATTGTTTCAATCTCACGCGCTTTAGCATTTTTTTCTTGAGACACAGCTTGTGATGCCTCTGCTTTGAACTTACTCTGTTCAGACTTTTTAGAGTCTTCGTGTTTTATAGGATCTTCTTTTTGCTTTGTTTGGGTTATGATATTTGATTGATCACTAACAGGCAATATCTCAAAAGAGATAATTTGCTCCTCTGGAAATTTTTTATTAAAAAGCGAGGGCATAGCAAATAGAACAAAATAAAACAATAATAAGTGCAGAACAATAGAACAACTAAGGAAAAACGTAAAATGCTCCTTAATTTGATTATTTTTCATTATTTTTAATATTTGAAATAAGCGCTACACGAGAAAAACCTGCAGAGTGAATTTCAGCAATTACCTCTACTACCTTCCCATAAGAAACGTTTTTATCACCTCTTACAAAAATTCTAGCATTCTTGTTTCCTGTGGTAATATTTATAATCTTATCGGTTAAATGAGTTCGTTCTATAAGAGTTTCAAGTAGGAAAATTTTACCTTCATTATTGATAGTAATAACCAAAGGTTCATCCTGCTCTAAAATTGTACTTGGATTGGTTTCAGGTAAATCAACATTTACCCCTGAAACCAACATTGGAGAAGTGACCATAAAAATAATTAATAGCACAAGCATTACATCAACGAGCGGCGTAACATTAATGTCACTCACTACAGCTTTCTTACTTTTTCTATTACTACCTGTAAACATTATAGCCATTACATTTTCTCCTGATCAATTGCCTTAGAAAGTATAGAATTTAACTCACTAATAAAATCTTCAATCTTATTATTGATAAGAGTAATACGAGAAATAAGATAGTTATAAAAAATTACTGCTGGAATAGCAACAAATAAACCGATAGCTGTTGCAAGCAATGCTTCAGCAATCCCTGGTGCTACTACTGCAAGTGAAGTATTTTTAGAAGATGCAATTGATTGGAAACTATGCATAATCCCCCAAACCGTACCGAATAACCCAATGAAAGGAGCACTTGAACCGATAGTTGCAAGGACGTTTAAATTCTGCTCGAGCTTTTCTATTTCTCTATTTTGAGCTAAATACATTGCACTCATAATACGCTCTTTATGATTATTTTTTAATGCCTCGGAAAAACCTTTAGTATTTAGACTATTACATTCATTCATAGCTGAAACGAATATTAAAGCTAGTGGATTATTAACAGATTTTTTTATGCTTTCATATAGCTGCTCTAAAACACAACCTGACCAAAACACATTTTCAAAACTCTGTATTCTCCGCTGCACTTGTGCTAACCTAAATATTTTATGCAAAATAATAGACCATGACCAAATAGAGGCAAAGAGCAACATCAACATAACCGATTTACCTATAATATCGGCAGAGCTTATTAAAGATAAAATCGATAAATTATCTTGCATAACAATTTCTAAGCGATCGTTAATATTAGTATCTGCACTCATTGTATATATATACTTTATAATGATTCTAAAATTAAATAATATATTTATATTTTACTTTTGTCATTATGTTATGTAAAAAATAATCAATTTAGCATACAGTATCACACGATTGTTTAACAGAAGTAATAATAATTGTATTTAAAGTTTATTGGCTATCATGTATAGTTTTATGCCTAGTAAGGTTAATGTAATGCTTAAAACTTAAGATCATTTTGCAGCGAAACTTAATAATCATTGATATATTTCTTAAAAAGATCATCATATTGCACTTTAAAATCAACAATATTTTTTCTATTTGTGAGAGCGATTATTCTTGTACTGATGGATTTTATAAAGTCATTATCGTATGTCATTATCGTATATTACTATTAAGGTTTTGTTTATGTAATAAAAATTACAATATTCTAACATCATTTTAATAAAAAAGTATCTTAAATAAAAATCTTTTTCTATTTACTTCATCATGCAGAAATAATGCTTATCAAATTCTATTGCTAATAATATTTCTTGTCCTTACATATTACTTTTTAAGCAAATCAATAATATTATATATTACTCATGATTAACTTAAATAAGATATTTTTCATTTATAACTACCTTTATATGATGCTATTTGGCATTAATTAAAACTTTTAATAAATTAGATTTATAGATACTATAAAAAGTCTTATTGCTTCAATAACTCAAGAACTTTTTCAAAATCTATTATATATTCTTTTTGGTTTTTGAGATCTTTAAATTTGAGGTTATTATTCATCTTTTCTTCATCACCTATGAAAATAATAAATTTTGCATCTTCATTAAGAACACGTTGTATTCTTTTAGCTATTTTACCTATGGGGTCTATTATAGAAACAATATTTTGTAAACGTAATTTATCTACAATATCTAAAGCATAGCAAATATTATTTTTACCTATTGGTAATACAAATACCGGCTTTATTACAGATATCTTATATTCTCGCATCAAAGCAATTCTCTCGATACCAGCAGCAAACCCTATAGCATGTACATCATAATTACCCATAATGCGGCTAAGCATGTCATAACGACCTCCTGCAAGAATAGTAGATTGACTCCCTAGCTTTTTTGTAGTAAACTCAAAAACAGTGTGACAATAATAATCAAGCCCTCTAACTAAACGTGGATTTACGCTATATTTTATACCTAAAATATCAAGATATTTTTGTAATTCATCAAAATATTTTTTAGATTCATTAGTATGATATTCAGATAAAATAGGAGCATGAGCTATTATTTTTTGATCGATTTCACTTTTTGAATCAAGAATTCTCATAGGATTTTTATTTAATCTTAGTCTACTTTCTCCCGATAATTGATCTTTAAAATCATTTAGATATTCTACCAACTTTTGTTGATAAACAATCCTTGATTCATGACATCCAAGAGAGTTAAGTTCTAATGTAGTATCCTCCTCTATTTCAAGTGCTTTAAGTATATCTACTGCTAACTTCACAGTTTCGGCATCTGTAATAGCGCCTTTAGCTCCAAGATATTCGTAATTCAGTTGATGAAATTGTCTTTGACGCCCTGCTTGCGGTCTATCATATCGGAAAACAGGACCGGTAGAAAAAAACTTAAGAGGGAGTTTATGCTGTAAACCGTTTGAAATAAAACTTCTGATAATACCTGATGTAAATTCAGGCCGAAGGGCTACAGCATTATTACTTTTATCTACAAAACTATAGATCTCTTTACTCATTACATCAGAGCTTTCACCCATAGAACGATTAAAGACTTTGGTATATTCGAGTATTGGTGTACTCATTTGCTTATAACCATACAATGCTCCAACATCTCTTGCCTTATTAATTATATAGTTGTGAATTTGATAATCATTTGGCAAAAGATCTTTCATGCCTCGGAGTGGTTGAAGATTTTCAATCATATAGTTCATTTTATTGTGTTATGTGGATTAAATAGTTATGGCAAGAGTATATTTATAATAAAGAATAATGAAAAAATGTAATTGAAGTTTTAATGTTGTTCTTTTCCCATAAAAAATGATCTTACAAGATATAATATAAATATTGTAATAAACCAATATATTAATACTCGACCTGATGTTAATAGATTAAAGTTTCCTTTATATATTTCATCACCATACATTTGGGTAAGTAATAGATAGATACAAGCAAATAAAATAAACGGTGCAATAATAAATACTATAGGACATTTAAATGCTCTTTGAGCAGTTGGTAATTTTATCCTAAACATCATTACTATTATTGCTACAGCAATATAATCAATAAGTGCCCCCATTGAAGTTAATTGTGTTATAATTTCAGTAGGACAAAAACCTCCTAAAAATGCTGCAAGTGCAGAAAATATTATAATTGTAATATATGGGCTATCATATTTTGGATGAAGCTTTGCAAAACTCTTAGGAAGTAAACCATCACGTGCAATAGCATAAAAAATACGAGAAGTACCATAAATATTCATCATCAACACCGTCATCATACCACAAACAGCTCCTGTTGAAACAATCGCTGAACCAATTTTACTATTATTAATAGTTAAGGCATAAGCAAGTGGACGATCATTATTTAATTGATCAAAAGGAGCTATACCAGTGACTAATCCTGACATAATAACATATACTAAAGTAGTTAAAATTAATGATCCTATAATACCAATTACTATATCCCGCTTTGGATTTTTACATTCTTCAGCTGCAGTTGCAATTGTTCCAAAACCTGTAAAAGCAAGAAACAAAATAGAAGAACCCATCACAACACTACCGAAACCAAACGGCATAAAATTACTCCAATTAGTAGCATCAAAATGTGGAGCAGCTGCCAAAACAAAAGCGAATATTGCTACCATTTTTATAAAAACCAAAATAGCATTTATTTTTTTACTATCTTTAGTGCCTAAAAATAAAATAAACCCAATAAATGCTGAAATTAAAAATGCAGGTAAATTTATTACACCACCATTTGAAGGTACAGTAGTTAATACTTTTGGTAAATATATTCCTCCAGCCTCTAATATTCCTTGTACATAGCCGGACCATCCAGCTGCTACTATACCAGCAGATACTCCAAGCTCTAATATTATAACGCTACCTATCATCCAAGCGAATACTTCACCGAATGCAACATAAGAATAAGTGTAAATACTTCCAGAAGTTGGGAGCATTGCAGCAAGTTCAGTATAAACAAGTGCTACAAAGATACACGTAATACCGGCAATCATATAAGATATCATCACCGCCGGACCTGAAAATTTAGCTGCAATTATACCAGTAACAACGAATACACCAGTACCGATCATAGCCCCAAGACCTAGTAATATTAAATCAAATGCTCCAAGTGTCTTACTAAGGCCACTTGAACTACCTATCTCTTTGACCGATTCAAAACTTTTTTTCCTTAAAAAACTCATTAGTTTCTCCTATTTTAGTGAGTAATATCTCCATTCTCGTATATGCTAAAATTCCTAATAAAGCAATACAATTAGAATAAGCTTGAAATGGATATAATTGCCAAACTATGGTGTATCAATTTTACTTAATTTAGCTTATATTGCTAGTGATCCACCCGCCACCTAGTACTCTTTCACCTGCATAAATAACGCATGCTTGCCCCGGCGCTACAGCTTTTTCTTTAGATAAAAATTTTACTTTAATTCTATCATTGCAAAGCTTACTGATTTCAGCGTGGCATGGCGGTCTTGTTGAACGAATTTTCACATCTACTGCTAACTTTTCATGATCTTTAATCTCATCAGCAAGCCAATTCACATCTTTAATGATAAATTCATGTACATGTAATGCAGACTCCTGACCTACATATACTATATTATTGCTAGGATCAATCTTTACTACATATAAAGGTTCATTATAAGCTATACCAAGACCTCGACGTTGTCCTATAGTATAATTAATTATACCACTATGCTCCCCTAACTCAAACCCATTTATGTGAACAATCTTACCACTTGTGTTTGCTTCAGGACGTATTTTATTTATTACAGTCTTATAATTTCCGTCAGGTACAAAACAAATATCTTGACTATCAGGTTTATCTGCTATATCAAGTCCAAATTTACTAGCAAGCTTTCGTGTTTCATACTTAGTAAACCCACCTAAAGGAAAGCTTAAGTATTCAAGTTGCTCTCTAGTTATAGTAAATAAAAAATAACTTTGATCTTTTGTTGTATCAAGCCCTGTATGCAATTCTGCGCCATTATAACCGTTGATTTTCCGTACATAATGACCTGTAGCCAGCTTATCTGCGCCAAGTTCCTTAGCCGTATTAATTAGATCTCTAAATTTCACTGACTTATTACATTGCACGCATGGCAGTGGTGTTTCGCCATGTAAATAGCTATCAACAAAATTATCTATCACAGACTCTTTAAATTTGTTCTCATAATCAAGTACATAATGAGGAATACCTAACTTATTTGCTACCATTTTAGCATCGTAAATATCCTGACCAGCACAACATGCATTTTTTTTACCTACTGCAATACCGTAATCATATAACTGCAAGGTAATACCTATAACATTATGTCCCTGCTCATGCAACATTGCTGCAACCGCTGAACTATCAACACCACCTGACATTGCAACAACTATAGTAGCCATAAATTAATCACATCAACCTTAAATAAACATTAAATTATACTAAATTTATAATTAAATTACAACACTATCTTTCAATATATTAAAACGCTATAATCGTGTTGTTTAATAATTATCAATTTGTTGTAATATACGGTCACCACATTGATTGACTACGGTATGACACTGCGTGTATTTTCACTCCATACAACAATACACGTAGATTTTAAAAATTAAAATTATGATGTTATTGAAAATATTATACACAACGATTATCGTCTATTTCGTACTTATTATCTTAGAATACGCACATCAAGGTTTTATTAATGACCTATCATTACAAAAAGTAGATTTATATATTCAAAATTCTATAAAAGAGCCTATTTATTTAATATCATATGCAGACGGCCCAGAATATGTTTACCGCAATCAAAATACTACAACTCATTACGCAATTAATAAAGGTATAGATTTTATATTTAATTATAAGAAAAAGTATATAGATCAAGCATTTATAACCAAAAATAAAGAAATTTTTAATGAGCCTGTAGGAGCTGGATTATGGCTATGGAAACCTTATATTATACTTGAAACAATGAAAAGTGCACCAGAAGGAGCTATTATAGTATATTTAGATTCAGCTTTTGTTATTAATAAGCATATCAGTAATTTAACGAATCTTTTAGGCGATAATGATGTATTATTGGTACATGATCGCAATCGTAAAAACGGTAGTTTTATTAAAGGTGAAACTTTTGCTTTAATGGACTGTCTTACTGATGAATGCAGAAATGATAATCATATTTGGAGCGCAGTTATTATTGTACGTAATACTGAACTTTCTCGTGTTTTTATTGAAAAATGGCTCAAAAGTTGCGAAGATATTAGAATTCTTTCCGGTAAAAATTATAATATGTACCCTAATTATGCTGAATATAAATGGCATCATTCCGACCAATCAGTACTTAGCATTATATATCACAAAAATCCACAATCGGTTAAAGTAATAGAGTATGATGAAATAACTGATGTTTTATCTTGGTTCCACCGTAAATATTCAAATAGCTCACCATCAAAACCTTGGTATAGCATATACGGTATAGATCCTATAATTAATTTTAATACTAACGGTAAAGTTTTACCTTCTACCGCGCTTATCAATACTCCGCCAATTGTGAGATTGCGTAAATGGATTCTTAAACATCAATAATTGACTTTAAGTACACAACTCTTGCAAACACTCTATTCTCATAACATGTTCAATCTTACCGTATTCCAGCTATAATTCTCTTATTTTAAAAAAACTATAAGATAAAGTAATTACTTTAATGTTTTCCATTTCAGGATCACGCTCAAAATCATTATCTATATAAAATGTAACAGGCATTAAAACTTTTTCCCTAGCTTTTAATAATTGTTCTTCAAAACAAAAACAATGAATTTTTACGAAATATTTCCCTGCTTTATTTGGAGTAACATTATATATCGATGTACCTATTATATCCTTATTGCTTAGATTTTCTGCTTCATAGAACACTAGTGTATTCTGTCCCGGGACAATTTGAACTCTTTTCTGCCTTGGGATAAAATGCCAAGGTAGATTTGGATCAACATTAGCATCAAACTCAATAATTATAGCTTTAGTACCTTTTACCTTAGAATATACACTAACTGTTTCTTTAATAGTAGTACCACCATAACCAGTAACTTTACAAAATAAGTTATATATAGGTACGGACGCAAAACTCAATAACACCATACTCATCATTAACCCCAGCAATGAAAAGGCTAAATTTTTATTGGATTTTTTAGACATTGTTTGATTTTATTTAAAAAAATTATAGAAAAAGTTTATTTTAGATCATATATATGTTAGTATAAACGAAAATAGTTTTTCAGGTTATTATGACTAATAATATTAATGCATTAGCAATTTCTAGTGAATCAGGATTTTATAGCTATTTACAAAAAATCAATAAAATACCTTCACTTACTCAAGAAGAAGAATTTTTATTGGCTAAATCTTATTTAGAGGAAAATGATTTACAAGCTGCACATAAATTAGTAACGAGTCATCTTAAACTTGTTGCAAAAATTGCAAGCAGCTACAAAACTTACGGTCTTCCTATTACCGAATTGGTTTCAGAAGGTAATATAGGATTAATGCAGGCAGTAAAAAAATTCAATCCGGAACTTGGTTTTCGCCTTTCAACATATGCGATGTGGTGGATTAAAGCATCTATACAAGAATATATATTAAAATCTTGGTCATTAGTAAAAATGGGAACAACAGCAGCACAAAAAAAATTATTTTTTAGTCTTAATAAAGTGAAGCATAAAATTACTAATTTATACTCAAGGGCTATTACTACTGATGATTTTGCACAAATAGCAGATGAGTTAGGCGTTTCAGTGAATGAGGTGTCGGAGATGAATACTAGAATTTCAGGTCCTGATTTGTCGTTAAATAACTCTATCAATAGTGATGATGTAGAATCAGGCGAATTAATAGAACTATTACCGGAACTACGGCCTACTCCTGAAGCTATGGCAATTAACAAGCAAAATTACACAAGTAAAAGAAAATTACTATCAAATGCTATGCAGATTTTAAATGATAGGGAATTACGTATTTTAAAAGATCGTAAATTAACAGATACTCCTAAAACTCTAGATATTTTAAGCAGTGAGTATAATATTTCGAAGGAACGTATTAGACAAATAGAAAATACAGCTTTTGAAAAAATAAAAAAGTTTATTTTAAACAATAATAGAGAAATCGCTTAAACCTTATTATATTGTAATCACTATGAAAGCAGGAATTCATGATAAAAATCTTAAAGATTTGTGTTATTATATACTTTTTCCAAATTAAAACTTTTACAAAACTTTAAAATACTAGATTTGCACTTCCGTAGGTATGAATATAATGATATTAGTTCAGAATACCTGACCATTCTGGATCAGACGCATCTGCTGGTGTTATAATTTCTCTCTCATTATGACCAGTCAAATCAATTGTAAAAATTTTGTTTTTTCCAGGAGCATTAGCTTTAGATGGCCAACCTTTAGAAAACATAATAACTCGTCCGTTAGGCGACCAACAAGGACTATCAACTAAATATCCGCTTGTTATGATTCTTTCACTATTCCCATGATCTTGTGGATATGCTTTCATAATTCCAATATTAAAGGTTTTTTCTCCATCTTGCCTAATAATCTTAGTAAATGCTATATAGTCGCCTCTAGGCGACCAGCTAGGAGATGCGTAAGAACCAACACCAAAACTAATACGTTGCACATCACTTCCGTCCGAATTCATAATATACAACTGAGGCACACCGTTTTTATCTGAATTAAATACAATTTTTTTACCATCCGGTGAATAGCTAGGAGATGTATTAATACCAAATCCATTAGTTAATTTATTAAGCTGTTTAGTAGCAAGGTCAATTTCATAAATATGAGTTGAGCCATTTTTAGCTATAGACATTACAGCTTTCTTACCGTCCGGTGAGAATCTAGGCGCAAAAGATATACCAACAAAATCGCCTACTACACTTTCTTTACCTGTTTTTAAATCTTTTTCATAAACTAGAGCTCTACTTTTAGTAGCATATGAAACATAAAAAATTTTATCAGCTGAATGAGCAAATCTTGGCGTTAAAACTAGTGATTTCCCATTGGTAAGGTATTTATTATTAGCACCATCATAATCCATCAAAGCAATTCGTTTTATTTTTGGTAACACAGTACTTTCTGATACATATACTATCTTGGTATCAAAATAACCTGGATCACCTGTGATTTTTTCATAAATTTTATCAGCAATTTTATGTGCTGCTCTTCTCCATAATTTTGTCGGTACTTCAAAAAGTGCCCCAGTAAGTTGCTTTTCAAGGAACGTATCCCATAATATAAAGCTAATTTTAAGTTTACCGTTTTCTAGTGTTTTAACTTCACCGTTTACTAAAAGACTAGCATTAATTTGACGCCATGCAGCAAAAAGTGGTTTATACTTGATTCCTGTCTGCTCTTCTATAAAAGATGCAGAGGAAATAGGACGAAATAATCCAGAAATCTTTAAATCATTAGAGATGACTTTAACAACATCACGACCTACTAAATCATTATTAGAACTATCAGCATTAAATTTATTTACTGCTATAGGCGTAGGATCAACTCGACCATGCTCAATATTTATTGTTTCAAGTGCATAACTAGTCAAACTAAATAATGTTAGGATAAAATATACAATATTTCTCACTCAAAATACTCCTTGTGTCAAATTATGTTATAATTCTTTTTATGTCACTCCAAAAAATGGATTTGTGTGATATGAAGATCAATTTAAAAATAGAACGAGTATTTAATGAGTTGCGTAATGTCTACTTAATATGTGAGCATTCTAATCAAGACCTTATATCGAGTATCAACTACCTAAAAATCTTTACCAATTCCTCCCATTCTCTTTTATTCATACCACTAGTTTCATGGATCACTTTTTCACCTTTTATCATTCTTTTAATTACCTCTAAACCTTTACGTGAAATATTCGCGCCTTGCAAACGATACTCTTCAAACGCTTCGTAAGTAAAAGGTACCCAAGCTTTTACTATGTCAAGTATCTTTTCGGCATAAACTCTAATTTCATATTGTGCCTTAGGATCAGTTCGTAATCTTAAAAAATGAAGCAAATTATGTAAATTAATCTTCCAATACCATTCCGTATAATAATTCAAAGTTAAATTAATACGAGCAAGTTCTCTTGCTATGCCTGAAACATTCTCATCTAGGATATTTCCATCTTCATCAGCATTCATGAGCTCCTTATAATGCCTGTAGCACCGTCTAGCATCTTCTTCTAAAATTGCGAGAACTTTTTCAGATACTTTTTTCGGTACGCTATCCCCTGCTCTACATTGTTTATTTACAACAGATTGAGAAGCAATATTGGCAGGGTCAGGTAAATAAAATTCATTTCCTAAAATAGAATACCTTGCTGAATATTCGTTAACACTAGCAGTCCTATGCCTAATCCACTGCCGTGCAATAAATATAGGTAATTTAATGTGAAATTTGATGTCACACATCTCAAAAGGTGTCGTATGATAATGACGCAGCAAGTAATTTATTAATCCTTTATCTTGGTTTAACTGCTTAGTACCTTTACCATAAGAAACACGAGCTGCCTGTACTATCGAACTATCATCACCCATATAATCGATTACCCTAATAAAACCATGATCTAAAACTTTGATAGTCTCATATAACATTGCTTCAAGTGCTGGTACTGTTACTCTTTTTGTCGTATTGTGCATTCTATCCTCTATATTCTTTAATATCAGGTATCACCACGTGGCTTAACCACATTTAATATTTTATTAGAATTTGTTAATTGTTTTTAAGATACTCTGTACAAACTACTGCATAATATTTTATAACAAATCACTATACGGTTTCTTTTAAAACTATAATTTTCTAATTAGTACTACAGTGTTATACATATCCTAAACTAATAGTCATAAATTTTTATTCATTTCTTTTACATTTGCTATTTCGTGCACTACAAGCAGCAAAAACTACTTGGCGCTTAAACAATATTTCATTTACTACCATAACTCTCACAATAACTTCATATATTCTAATACTAATAAAATATTCTCAACTATTATTTTATTGTTAATAATTTCGTTTCTGTTATAAATTTTATCTACAATACACTTCTAATTTAGCATCATTTAGTTTGATATGCTTTTTTCGAGAAATAAATAATATTATAGCATAAGATTTATACAAAATAGCTTGGTATTTATTCTTTGATATCTCATTATATTAATGTATTATTGTATAATATTATCTTATTCTTTACTT
Source organism: Rickettsia prowazekii str. Breinl (assembly GCF_000367405.1). Lineage (NCBI taxonomy): Bacteria > Pseudomonadati > Pseudomonadota > Alphaproteobacteria > Rickettsiales > Rickettsiaceae > Rickettsia > Rickettsia prowazekii. The sequence goes on from NC_020993.1 coordinate 399,414, forward strand.
AACAAAAATGATACTCTTTATAAGTAAATACACGCTCTGCACCTTTACTGTACATTGTAATGCATATTACTATATTTTTAGTGTTAATACTTCTCATTACTAATAATATTTAGAGATATGATATCTTTGATAAAAAGAATAAAATCTTCTATTTAAAATTCTATATATTTGCTTGGATCAATAGCTATTTTGTTTTTACGCATCGCAAAATATAACTGATGTTCGACGTGTCCAACAATACTATTTTTAGCAATTTTATCACCTTTTTTAAGTAATAAATCATCTAAACGCGCATATGCTACTTCTAAATCGTCTGCATCTAATTTAACTATTACTAAATTACCGAATTGCTTATTATAGCCCGAATATATTACCGTTCCTGCAGCAACTGATTTTACTGCACTATATTCTTGAACAGCAATATCTATCCCTTTACTTTTACCAACTTTAAACTCATTAATAATTACCCCATTTAATGGTGTTACAAAGTTTAATTGTTCTATCACTGCTTCATCTCCATGCCTAGACATAGACATCTCAATATAATCATTATCATCTTCTATCATTTTTGCCTTTAGCTCTTCGAGCTGATCACTAACTTTTCCTGATATAGAAGTATCTTCGATATTTCTTTGAATTATCATTCCCTCATCGTGATCTAGTTCTGTAAAATGATTATTTCCAGTTACATCGCCTACTTTATAATCGATTGGAGCAGGTGGCTGATCAACACAAGAAACTAAACAAAAACATACAACTAGACTTAATACAACAGGATATTTCATATATTCAACAAAATTATTATTTGATATAATACAACTATTAGAAGTGCTCTGTAAAAATAAATAAAGAATAAATACATTAAAAAAATGTTAATATGAAAATAATTAAAGATTTCTAAAAATTTATAATTATAGCAAAAAAAATTATTAACTTTAAAATTTATTTACAGCTAAGCGCTTACATAGTATATAATTTTTATCATAATTTTCCATCAAAAAATTAACTATGAAAACTTATAATATAGTCATAGCTAGTGATCACTCCGGTTATGAGCTTAAGTCTAAAATTATAAATTATTTAGAGCAAAAATGTCTCAATATTTATGACTGTGGAACGCAGGATACACAAACTGTTGATTATCCAGATTATGCTAAAAAAGTAGTCGATATTATTATTGAAAAAGCAGCTCCTATCGGTATTTTAATTAGTGATACTGGAATAGGTATGTCTATAGCTGCCAATCGTAGCTCAGAAATAAGGGCAGCTTTATGCAATGATATATTAACTGCTGAAAATGCTAAAGCTCATAATGACGCTAATATTTTGATACTCGGGGCAAAAAGTGTAGATAACAAAATAGTATTTAATATTATAGATAAGTTTTTAACCACTAAATTTGAAGGGGGAAGACATAGCACACGATTATCAAAAATAAAGTAGCTCCAGCAATAAATGTACTTCTTCATCACGAACTAACATCATTGCGTGGATATAAAAATCATTCAGGATCATTCTGTTACTTACAATATCAAGAAAAACAATTTAAAAACTAATATTAATATATTATATTGGATCACATAATCAATTGGTAGGAGTACAATTATGAAAGCAGTTTACGAAATAAAGTATAGATATAGATAAACAACATATGACCTTGTGTAATATGAATCTTCACGAATTTAGACAAAAATATAATTACAATGTTGCAACAAAAATGATGCAGCAATATCTAGACATTAAATTTGCTCATTTAGATTGTTTGCTACTATTTAGAATGGGTGATTTTTATGAGCTGTTCTATGAAGATGCAATCTTAGCAAGTAATATACTTGGCATAGCTTTAACAAAAAGAGGCAAAAACTGCGAAGAAGAAATACCGATGTGTGGTGTGCCTTATCATGCACTTGAGCATTATCTAACTAAGCTAATCGAAGAAAATTATAAAGTTGCTATTTGTGATCAGCTTGAAACACCTGAAGAAGCAAAAAAGAGAGATGGCTATAAAGCAGTAGTGACGAGAGATGTAACACGTATTATAACGCCAGGTACTATAATTGAAGAGAACTTAATTAGTGTAACAGAACCTAATTATTTAACAAGTCTCGTAATACCAAAAAATAAAAAAACGGCTAGCATTTGTTGCGTTGATCTTTCTACTTCTAAAATTTTTGTAATTAATGTACCAGAAACAGAAATTCTGAATGAACTTGCACGTTTAAAATCTCGTGAAATTCTGCTTAGCGAGAACCTAAAATCTTCTAACATTTCTGATAGTATTTTAAAACAATTTAATTGTCGTATTACCTATCAGGTTGATAGTTTTTTTGCAATTAATAAATGTGAAAAAATAATTTTAGATTTTTATAAAATAAGAGATATTAAAGGAATAGGGGAGATATCTAATAGTCAAATTTGTGCCATAGGCAGTATTTTAGAATATTTATCGCTAACTCAAAAACAAAACATTCCGCATTTACCAATCCCTAAAATTATCAATTTTCATAACTATATGACTATTGATTTTTCTACTAGACGTAACCTTGAAATTGTAACAAATTTACAAGGCAACTTATACGGAAGTGTACTAAACACACTAAATCATACAGTTACTACACAAGGTGGACGTTTACTATATCATTTTCTTTCAAGTCCTTTAACAAATATTGCTAAAATAAATCATCGTTTAAATATTACCGAGTTCTTTTATTCTAACTTAGGAATCGTCACAAGAATTAGAGAACTTCTTAAAAACACTAGTGATATAGAACGTTGCTTAACACGTATCACAATGAATAGAAGTTCTGGTCGTGACTTACTGAGTATTAAATATACTTTAGAAACAGCAAAGACAATTAAAGGCTTATTTTCTGAATCTTATGGTCTGAATTTACCTCATTTTATCGAAAAAATTATTAAACCTCTATCAGGCGATGCAGAATTATATAATTTAATACACATGAGTATAAGAGAAGATGCTCCGAATAATTTAAATGATGGTGGTATAATCAAATATGAATTTCATCCAAAAATAGCTCAACTAAATGACTTAATTAATAACAAGAAATTACATGTTGAAAAGTTAAAAGATCAATACCGCAAAGAAACACGCATAGAAAGTTTAAAAATATCTCATAATAATGTTCTAGGATTTTTTATCGATATTACCCCTAAAAATGTAAATAAAATTCTTGATCCTAAATTTATTCATCGTCAAACAACTATCAATAGCGTACGTTATACTACCTACGAATTACAAAATCTTGAAAACGAATTAGTTAATGCTCAAACCTTAGTAATAAGATTAGAAAAAGAATTATATACAGATATATGTAGAAAAGTAATCGAAAAATCTTCCTATTTAAAAATACTAGCAAACTCCTTAAGTGGACTTGATGTATTTTGTAATTTTGCTTATATCGCTGATGAATATGATTATACTAAACCTGAATTTACAAATGACTTAAGCTTTGATATAGTTAAAGGCCGACATCCTGTAGTAGAAGCAGCTTTACGTAAGACTAGTAAAAGCTTTGTGTATAATGACTGTCATTTATCAGAAGCAGAGCGTATTTGGTTAATTACCGGTCCTAATATGGCAGGTAAAAGTACTTATCTGCGTCAAAACGCTATCATTACAATCATTGCTCAAATAGGTTCTTTTGTGCCTGCTAAAAGCGCCAAAATAGGGGTAGTTGATAAAATATTTAGCCGAATAGGTGCTGCAGATGATTTAATTAAAGGACAATCAACATTTATGACAGAAATGCTTGAAACTTCGGCTATTCTTGCGCAATCTACAAAAAACTCACTCATTATCCTTGATGAAGTTGGCAGAGGCACTTCTACTTATGATGGAGTATCTATAGCATGGTCAGTACTTGAATATATTCACGATAAGTTACAATGTCGTTGTTTATTTGCAACCCATTATCATGAGCTAACAGTTATGAAGAATTTTCTGCCTGCTTTACAAAACTATACTATCGCCATTGAAGAGTCAGGTAAAGATATTCTGTTTTTGCATAATATTATATTAGGTGCTTCCAATAAATCTTACGGTCTTCATGTCGCTGCTTTAGCAGGACTACCTACAAGTGTGATAAATAGAGCTGCACAGATTTTACTGAAATTTGAGAAAATTGCTATAAGCAAAGAAAAAAATATTTTATCAAATGCATCAAATAACTTGAGTTTGTTCAATTTTGAACACGAGAAACCTATATCTAATAGTAAGCTAGATGAAGAGTTTAAAACTATCGATCCTGATAAAATTTCCCCTAAAGAAGCACTGGAGTTGATTTATAAGTTTAAAAAATTGGTTTAATCCAAATTGTTATTTAGAATCATCATAGCAAGGACACTATATAATAACTCATGAAGTAATGTCATAATTTTTATCATATTAATAACTTACTGTATTGCCCAGTATTGCGTCTTTTTACAATAACGATTTAGTAGACACAAAAACAGAATCCATTTCCAACCAATATTTACTGCATGCAAAAAAATGAGGATTAGCAAAATTTGCTTTACCGTAAGTAACTTCTTGACCATCGCAATCTAAAATATTACCGCCGCTAGCTTTAATTAGTGCATGACCTGCTGCTATATCCCACTCCATAGTTTGGCCAAACTTGGGATATATATCAGCTTTACCTTCGGCAATTAAGCATAATTTAATTGAACTGCTTATTGCATTTATTTTACCGAATGAATAACTCCTTAAAAATTCTTTAGTAGCTTTATTTGAATTATAAAAACCTACAACAGCATTAGGCTCTTTATGTTTAGGTGAATAATTCACAAATATTTCTTGAGAATTTTGTTCGATTTTTAATCGACCGTTTACATCAGTATAATACAGCTTCGCAGTTTCAGGATGATATATCAAACCGATAGTCGGAAAACCATTTTCAATAAGGCCTATATTTACTGTATAGGTATTTTTACCCTCTACATAGCTCCGTGTCCCATCAATAGGATCTATTAACCAAAAAGTATCACTATTTAATATAGGTAGTGGCTGCTCTTCACATACTATTGCTATTTGAGATGTTAAGCTTCGTAAAGTTTGATAAATTATTTTACTAATTTCCTGATCTGCATTAGTGACTACAGAACCATCTGATTTAGTATCAATCAATATTCCTGTTTTTTTGATATCTAGCGCAACCTTACCAGTATTAATAATTAAATCTTTTAAAGCATTAATTAAATTGTCATTCATAATTATTTATTTAACATCTTTGCAGCCGTATCATCTTCTAACCACTGCCCAGTATTTAAAAACGTAGATTGCTGCAGCTCAGCGATTTGATTATCAGGTGATCCAGGCAACATTTGCCATCCAAAATATTCAATTCCATAATATCCTATATCAACCATACTTAAATAAGAGTCCATATTTTCTAAATCTTTTTTATTATTTGCAAAAATTACTATTTTTTTAGGTGGTATTGGTATAATTTTTAAGAACTCTATAAGAGTGTTCACTTTATTTATATTACCGGTAAATATTATACCTAAATAAAAAATAGGAGCTTCAGCATCACTTGGATTAAATCTAAATACCTCTTTATCATTAACTTTGCGAGTAAAATTAATATTAAGTCCATAAAGTATGGTATATAACCATCTTTCATAATTTTCAATTAAATTACATGGTGCTGTTATTTCTTGAAGACCTAACACTGTCGCCCCTTGATTTTTCATCTTATTAATTAAATCTACCCATTGAGATTCAACAAGCATCATTTGACGCTGTACTATCAATTTTGCAATAGTTTTATTAACTGATGCATTATTCGCCGCAAGACTATATAAATATTTCGTGAAATTAATATAAGCATTATCCTGATATCGGAATAATTTAGATTTAGGTGTAATGATAGTATTATCTATATTTATCAATACCAACGTATCTTCATCTACATTTGGTAATAAGTTTTGTATTGTTACCGAGTCTACAGAATAAGTAGGAATAATTTGACTATAACCTGCATATGCAATAACTAAGCAAAGTAAACTCAATAAAACTTTATTTATACGTTTCATAAGAATTTTTACTTTTCGCGTTATTATTCTTTAAAGGTGGATTATTTCTTTTTAGCTTATTTATTTGAGGTATTAAATCATTAATCATTTTAGTATAATATGCAATATCTTTATAGTCCTTATCGTCCGAAATACTTTTATTATTATAATGATAACCAATGAATAATATATTAGAACTATAATTATTAAGCTGAAATTCCATAGAACGTAGCAATTCTCTACTACTACTAATCAGTATAAAGCATTTTGGTATAAAATTAATTTGAATAAGAAAATTGAGTATCACTTTTGATGCTGGTATATTATTACTAGTCAATATACCCTTATAAAATACTGGATAAGTATTATCAAAACTATCTAAATTATTAAAAATAATATAATTATTGTTTGGAAAACTCTTTGAAAAATCAATATAAAAATTTTTTTTTAAATAATCAGCAAACCATATTTCAAATTTAGGAATATTATTAAAATTACCAGTAAACCCATTATTTACTGCTATTATTGGGATCTGACTATTACTCATTTCATTTACAAAATTTGGAAAATCAGATTCTTGCAATTCTTTTTTATAACTATTATTAGTTAAAATCAATTGTGTTATATAAATAATTTTAGGGTTTTTATTAATATGACTAAAAAGAGGAGCTAACGCAAGATACCTATGCTGATCAATATATTCACCAATAGGTACACCAAAAGACTTAAATAAAAATTTATCTAGAACAGTTACTACTAATAAATCCTGCGGTAGATAGTTTTTATTATAATTTACTTTAAAATCTTGTGTTATTTTATTTAAACTATCCACTTCTATAATTTCTGCTTTCACTAAGGAAGTAACAATTAATAGTTGGATAAATAAAAATTTTCTAAACATTTACGATGTCCATTTTAAAGATAAAATGCCACAACATTACTTAACAACTATAGTACATAAAAATTAGCTTTAAATCCACATTGTGACACTTGTTATACTATAAGTGTTATCATACTACAATACTAATATCAATTCATATTAAATTATAATATGGTAAATATGTTCAGAAGTTTTGAGTATAAAAACATCTAAATAAATATCTTGAGTAAATTATGTTTGTAAAATTAACAACACAAATATTTCATCACCATCTTACACATTTACAATAGCTATACTATTTTGAGCATCTACATCTATATATTCACACTTACCGTTACCTTTTTTATATTCAAAATGCTACCAATTTCGCCGTACTAAGTACCTCAGTAGAGCTCTTAATCAATTATATAAATCACATTTGAAACGTGCTGTTAGTTAATTTCAAGTCTATATCTCATATTATATAATTTAAAATTACCTTTAATGAATATTTCATTGTGACATTAATTATAGTTCCCCTAACCTGCTTAAGATCAATGTATTGCAATGTTACTAACCTCCAATTTGATCAATTTCTTACTATATTATCTGTTACCCCAGCATACTAGCTCAAAATTAATATTACTTTCTCATTAGTCTTCGTTGTATTAATGCTGATATACAATCATACTTTATTTTTGATTAGGTATTTTAAAAAAATTATTTTAATTACTTAGAATATCAAATAAAATATTAGAAACATTTTGAAAAAATTATCTATTATAATTTTATCTTTTGTACATATTTTTGAATTTTCTGCACTTATATCACTATGAGATAATTGATTTATCTATACCACTCAATATACTAGTAGTCTCTATTAAAATATTATTTGCATTGTGATACAGAGCAATTCCTAACAACGTATCTTTAGCAAAAGGGAAATAACTACTGTAAGATAATACAAATTTCGCTAATATCATATATAATAGAATAGTGATGGCAGCCCTCTATACTACTACAACTCTTTTTTGTTTAAAATAGGTATTATCTTTGCTTACTGATACTGAATAATATAACTTTTACTAACCTTTACTATGAATGTCATAAGAGTTCTTAACATCTTTTGAATAATGCGGTGTAAATCTATAGAGCAAAAGATTTTAAATAAGATAATCATTAATGCTAATCTACAGTATAATATTAAAAATGTTATACTCACTCTACGTACCTTAGCTATAGGATAAATCATATTGCCTTTGTTACTTTTATATTAATAAAGTAACTAAATTTTTATTCTATAAATATTACGTAGCAAGAGCTGTTGATAAATAAATCGATTTAGATAAAAATCTAGAGTTAATAAAATATAGCTATTATCAAATAATAATTTACTTAAAATCAGCAACTTTTTCAGGACTCATTTTTAGTAAATAATGTAGCTTATGGTTTGTACAGTTTTTTTACTATTAAGTACTTTTAATCAAGCAGGTCTCACATCTCACAAATAAATCTAAATACTAAAACATTTTCTCGATAAGCATCAAAGATGACGATGATTATTTACAATGTATTTGAGTTCAATAAATTTTGAACATGATTATTCAAAAACTTTTTCCAATAATTTTTGATTATATATCCTACAGTATATAATGATTAAGCTTTTAGAGTAAAAATAGAATGCTTTATAGACCAAAAAATACACTCAAGATTAACTTGGACTTAATCACATTATACAAACAATAACTAATCACTAAAATTATAACTAATATTTTTTCTAGCAGAACTTATATCTTTTAAACGTTCACAAACTTTGTCAAAAACTTGTTTAGGCAATATACTTGAAGCATTAATTTGTAAAAATTTATCGTCTTTTAATTTAATTGAAAAAGAAGGTTCTTGAAATTCTGGCCCATCGATTTCTCTAGCAATTTTTATATAATAACCGATTATATGACTGTTATAATAATCACTTTTACTAATCATTTTCTTAGCTATTTTATTAATCTGCATATCAGTTTTAGCAGTATAAGTGACTGTAAGAGCAATACCAAGCATTAGACGCTGTCTATGACTAAAAGGAATATCGGAAGATAATATAAATTCTGAAACAAAATTTGCTCTGAGCGTTTTATCAATATTTTTATTATATTGCGCTAGCATTATTGCGAGTTCAATAATAATAAGAGTCGTGGCATCAGAATTAATTAAAAGATATTGTAGTGCTTCAATATATTTTTCAATTTTACATATATTTCTATCAAAATTTACTAATCTTTTTACCCTTTCATAAATGATATCTTTTTCTGTTTCATGATACGGCAATGAGTCAAATCGCACTCCTTCCTTTAAACCGTAATTCGAGATAATAATTTTTTCCGGTGAAAATACCTTAATCATAGCTTTTATTACTAAAACTGCATTATAATTTATAGCTTTTTGTTCGTAATAACTCAGCTTTAATTTATCAATTTGCGATAGTTTTTCTAAATATAATTCAAACTCTACACGATTTATTTCAAAATTATGTAAATTCTTAAGAGGATAATTTATAGACTCCATATATATACGACTCATTAGACGTAATGCACCACCGATTAAATATAAATTAGGATAATGTGCAACTCCAAATTCCTCCTCTAGCATTTTAGTAATCAAACCAACATCACTAAAATTGCTATTAGCAATAATTTTTGTCCCGAGTGGCAATGATTTTAATTTACCAACTTTTTTATTATAAATATGTGCAAGCTCAAGACTTCCTCCACCAAGATCAGCTACAATACCGAAAGCATCACTAATACCGGAAATCAATCCAGCAGCAGTTAAATAAGCTTCACGTTCACCTGAAATAATTTCAATATCAATATTAAATCGCTTTTTAATTATAGTTTTGAATTCATCTGCTTTAGGGTGCCCTCTAAGTATAGCGGTTGCAACACATCTAATATTAGTAACGGATAGTTTGGTAAAAACATGTATAAGATACTGTATAGATAAATATGTTTGATGTTTCACATCTAAATTATCTAAATTAAGTAAGTTTGTAAGATAATTTCTAAATTTATAATTAAAAATTTCCGGTGCTCCAAGCTCATCACTTTCATAAACTACAGCTCTTAAAGCATTTGAACCGATATCAATAATAGCTGAACGCATTTGGAATCTTACTCATTATTTTCGATAACATTTGTTGTTTTAGTCTCTTCAGCAGCCTCATTATTATTTGCCATATGATTAAAAGGTACTTGAGTAGGTACAAAAGTTGGCGGTAATAATCTACTAGTAAAAAACTTATCTTCGTAATACTTAATTTTACGAGATTTTATAGGCGGGAAGGATTCAATTAAAACAATTTGCTCATCCCTCGGTAACTGTATTACTTCTTGAGGTAAAAGTAAAGCTCTTTGAACTTGGGATACGTTTTGGGTTCTAGTAGAAATATTAAGATCAAAAAATAAAGGTTTACTAAATGACCTTTGTTCTACCGTTTTATTACCAACAAGCTGCGATATTAAATTTGCAGTTTCATAGTTATTAGCAGCAAAGGTAATACGATATGTAGAATTAGATAAGAAAGAATTCATACCAGCATCTTCATATGTTCCTTTTAATTGCTGCGTATCTTGAATAATCAAAAATAATCGAACTCTATAACCTCTAAAATAAGCGATACCAGCTTTAAAAGTATCCATCTTTCCAAGCGTCGGGAATTCATCAAGTAAGAACATTACTCCATATGGTTCTTCCTTTAAATCGGGCATTTTACGGCTTAAAAATTCTGTAGCTTGCTGATAAAACACCTGCATTAATTTTTGCAAACGCTGTATATTATCAGGTGTTAATCCTACATACACTGTTGTTTTCACTTTTTTAAATTCTTGTATATTAAAGTCAGAAGATGCAGTTGCAGAATCAATAAGTGGATTTGCCCATAATTCAAGTGATGAATTCATTGTAGATATTACACCAGAACGCTCTTTATCAGCTTTTTGCAAAAATGCAGCAATATTCATATATGCAACAGGATGTATTACACCACCAAGCGTATCAAGTACAACTGCTAGATTATAAACTACATCGTCACTTCTCATTGTACGCACTACTTCACCGAAAGATTTAGTTTTAGTAGGATCGGCTATTAAATATAAAGTTACACCTAAGAATAAACTGCGCGCTTCATTATTCCAAAAATCCTTTTCAGGCATTATAAGATTTGAAATTTTCTGTACATCATCAACCATTTGCCCAGGCTTAGTACTAACCCAATCAATTGGATTATAACAATGTGTAATACCGTCCGGATTAGAAGGCTCCCAAACAAAAACTTTCTGCCCTTGTTTCTCACGCCAACCACTAGTCAAATTGTGATTTTCAAGCTTTATATCATGTACTACTACTGAATCAGTCCAAAATAAAAGATTAGGTATTACAAAACCAACACCTTTACCTGACCCAGTAGGGGCGAATAATAAAGCATGTTGAAACCCATCCGCAACAAAATATCCACCAGCATCAACCCCTATTAACATGCCTTTTTTTGATCTAAGGCCAGCAGCTTCTATATCAGACTGATTAGCCCAACTCGCATCACCATATACTTTTTCAGGCTGCTCAAAAAATTGTAATGCTTTTATTCTTTGAAAATTTTTAATGTAAAATATTATAACAATAATAGCAGGACCAAAAAGAGATACAATTAGCTTCAATTTTAAATAATTATAGTCGGCAATTTTTAATTGCCACCAAACATTAATAAGCCAGTAAGCCCACTTATACGCAATATTTATAGCATTTATGTCTGCGCCTAAAGCTCTAATCTCATTAGTAAAAATTGCAACAAACACACCAGTGATCCAAATGGTGCAAAAAATAACAACCGGATGAATTATAGCATGACCAAATATATTCCTAGTAACCTTAAGTATCTTATGCCATTCCATAAATTAATATTCCTGATTTTGTTTCTTTATCTCATTCTTGACTCACTCTATCCTAATTACAGAGTAATCGTGGAGTCAAAAAAAGCAAAATTATCTTAATTTTAATCCAGTATATTTAAACTTTTTTTTATTATTACTGCATTCGCAATTACGCAGATAATATTGCTATTTAAAAAATAACGCTTATATATAAGCATACAAAACTGTAGATGACGTTTAATTCAATAAAGCGCAATATGCTGTACCATACATACTATAAGGATTAAACAAACACAATACAACGACACTAACTTAAACTAATCTATAACATAGATTCAGAATTCTTATTTTTTTTGTAGTACACTTCTGAAACATATCTTTTTCCACCACTAGCACGTTTTAACTGTACCACAATATCTACAACGCTTAAAATATACTTTTTTACTTCTTCAGGTGGCATACCAAAATCTGCTTGCATAACCATAAGCTTTAACTGTTCAATAGCCATAGCAGGACTATCAGCATGCAATGTTGATATTGAGCCTGGATGACCTGTATTAATAGCACGTAAAAAACTAAAAGCTTCCTTACCTCGAAGCTCACCGACTATAATTCTATCCGGTCTTAAACGCAAACATGCCTCTATTAAATCTTGTGTAGTAACATTTGCACGACCCTGTCCACCTTTAGAAGCAAGTAAATGCACTCTATTAGGATGACTTGATAGTACAACTTCACGAGCATCTTCTACAGTAATTAATCTCTCTATTGCAGGTATTTCAGTAAGTGCAGCATTAGTAAAAGTAGTTTTACCGGTTGAAGTACCACCACTAATTATGATATTTTTTTTTGAAATAACTGCATATCGAATAAATTCTTTAATTTTTTTTTCAGCTAAAAAATTATTTAAAATATCTGCATCTTCATCTACTAAACTCTCTGTTGCAGTGTTATCAAATGCTCCCATTTGAGCATATTCATCTAAAGTTAAATTCATACCACTAGGCTTTCTTATAGAATAAATGATTTGTCCTATCTCACACGCAGGAGGAAATACTATTTGGATACGGTAGCCATTCGGCAAAGTTGCTGAAAGTAGCGGTTTTTCTTCTGAAATCATCTGTTCTGTAGATTGCGCTACTAAACGCCCTAATGCAAGTAGATGGTCGCTATCCAATTCTGGTATTTGCTTAGAATATATATCACCTCTTTTCTCAACCCATGCTTCTCCAGGCTTATTAACCATAATTTCGTTAATACCTTCTTCAGCAAATAAATTTTTAAAAGGCAATAAAAACGTCTCTAAGGCTGCAAATTCTTCATTCATTTCATTACCTTCGATTTTAATAAAACGGTTTTTGGAAATTTATAATCCTTATTAACGTATATTCTAATCGGCGTACCTTGATTAACCGTTGTGGTAGGCTTAAAATGTTGCTGAGTTATCATATTTTGTACAACATTAGTCACATCAGTAAAAGCTTGTGTAGAAGCTTGTTGTGCTTGTGTCGGAGTTGATGCAATAGATGTAGTAGTCAGCAAATTTGAAGCTGCCGTATTAACTGCCTGTATTAGTGTTTGCAATCTCTGTTCAGAAGTATGTGCAGAAGAAGCATTTTGTGCTGTCGTACATGCTTGAGTCATAGTAGCATAAGCAATCGAAGTTTTATCGGTAATAGCAGCAAGTATATTAGTACAAATTGTAACTATCCTAGTATTTACATCCATAGCAGTGTTAGACGAAATAGTTTGAGCTACATTTAATATTTGTGTTGCTGTAGCGCTGTTGGTAGCCGCTGCCTGTGAATCTATAGGAGGAGGTACTAACTTATCTAGGATTTTAGCAAGACCTATATTAAAGCCAGATTGTAATACGGCATTTGCAAATTGTTCCTTATATTTATTATCAACTCTCCCTTGTAATCCAGGTCTACCTAAATTATCAACTGCAGGTGAGTCAAATTCTATTGTATAACCATTAGTTAAGTCGACTCGATCCCATATGATCGAAACCCTACCGTAACTATCCGATGAAGTTGAAGTTGCATATTTACCGAATATTTTTGATCCTTTGGGTATTAATATAACTTTACCTTTCTCAGAAAATACATCTCTACTAATAATTGCTCTGATTTCACCACCGAGATCACTATTTATTCCTGTTTCAAGGACTGCATCAATTAATTTACCGCGTCCGAGCAACAAAAACATATCACCACGATCTTTAAATGTTACTGCTTCTGTCATTTGTTCTGGTGTTTTTTTAGGTGCTACCCCACCAACTAACACTATAGCTGATTTCCTTTTTGCTTCACGGCGTTGTTTTTCTGCATCACTCTCAACTAACGTTCCTGAGGTCGTAGGTAACGAAACCGGGGGTAATTGAAGTGTTTTATCTTTATTTCCTTCTACAGCAATTGGAGGTAAGACAGGAGGTACTTCTACTACCGGTGGAGGAGGAGGTGGTGGTGGGGACACTATTGGCCTCTCAAGTTTCGGTGGATCGGGTAACTTTGGAATCTCTGGGATAATATCATCAACATCTGTAACAGGCTTTACAATATTACTCGGTATTTTAGTCTCCGGTATTTCTTCTTTTTTAGTGCTAACAAAAAGAGTATAAAAGATATATATGAGGATAGCACAAATGACCACTACTATCGCAATATTCTTATTAAAACTAACCGAAACTTTAGATAATTCTCTTTGTACTTCAGGTAAATCTGCCCCTGATAAAGAATCGGTATTATTATTGTTATTTTGATCTACAGCCATATCTAAATTATATTAGTTAAAGTGTTTTAGATTTAAAATTGTCATACTATGATCAAATTTACGGAATGACCACCGTACACCACTAAAACCTTGCCATGTAATTACTATTTTTCTTAGGATAGTAAAATTTTATTACATATACTAAATCTCTTTCATGGCCTATCATAAGTTCAGTAGAAGCGATATCAAATTCATATGTTCTTTTATTAGTTATAATCGTCATATTTGTACGAATATCTTTCTCCAGAGGCTTAATAAATAACCTATTTGCCAGAGTGGTTATTTTCCAAGCATAAGCATCCCCAAGAATTATATTTTGGATTTCTTCATTTTTAGCGAATTCTATATGCGATTGAAAGCCAAAATGCAAAACTAATAAATAAACTTCATTTGGATTATATATATAAGTTTTTATCCTATTATCTTTAGTTAAAGGTAAATCATCTACATAATTATTTCTACTACTATTAAAATCATCTACAACCGGACATGCGCGTTGTACTGTAAAACCGCTTAATAATAGAAAAACTAAAAAATAAAATCTAACTATTGTCATCGTCTACCCTATATCCGTTAACTTGAAACCCTACTGGATTTATGTCAAGTTCTGAATCTGTTAATTGCATAGGCACATAATCATAACTTACTACCGCTATTTTATTATAAACTAATTGACTTCCTGATGTTTCATTTACAGAAAATCTAACTATATATTTATCGTCTGCGATTTTGGACCATGACTTTATTACTAAAAATGTAGTATTATCTTCTTTATATTTTAAAGTAGGATCAAAATCTTTATTTCTTATATATCCAAGATAATTATAATAAACAGCACTTGTGGAAAATAATCTTACTGTTGTACGAGCTATAGTAGCAAAATCAACCGGATTATATGTTTCACGTGCTGTTATATATTTCTTTATAAAATATCTTGTAAGAGATTCGTCTACAGTTAACATTGATGATGAAATAGGTTCTACCACCGCAGCCCGTCCAGTATTACTATTAAGCTGGATCACAAAAGGATCAAACTGTTTAGATTTTACTACAAATGCTATAACTAAAGTTGATATAACCATAAAAATGGTTAGTAGTATTATTAATATAATCAGTAAGTTTCTCTGAACAATTAACTTATCAGATCGCTCTTCATACCAATTCTGACTAATTTTTAAAGGATTAGCTGATTTTATATTTTCTTGATTTTGTTTACCTCCTGAAGCACTTTGCGTGTTATTACTTGATTTAAAGAAGCCAAATATATTATTCATATCAAAGGTATTTTTATTATTACATTGTTATTGTATCAAATTATTACTTCTTATACTATATTTACTGCATTAATCGGTCTTCTTATACAAGGATTTATGCTTAAACTCGAATTATCATCTATATCAACAGAAACGCACGGACTTTTAATTTCATAAGGAGCTGAAGGTGTACATGACAACAATTGAGCAAGAATAATGAATACTAATAGAAACTTTAATGATTTTAACATTCTAATTATACATTATTAAATTATCTTGTGACTATTTTAAAATTACCTTACTATAAAATAGTGCACAAGTATTTTTTGCAAAATCTATTTATAAATAGAAAAAAAATATTAAAAAGATTGTAAATTGTTATACTCTGCAATAAATCAAGAGTTAGTTATAAGAAGTGTAAATTGATAACAATGCGTATATTAAAACACGTAGCTACCTACCTATTACGATCTTATAAATACACTTTAGTCAAATTGAATGAGTATAATCACTATAATCAGAAGTTGATATTATATATATTTATATATTTTAATTTTAAAGCTAAACAATATTTGGTATTGTAGCAACAATATATAAGTTATTTTTTAACTGAAATAACATTAAATTAACAAATTATAATCATAATATAATAATTATGATAGAGTTAAAACACAATAAATTAGATTATAATCTAGTCATTATGGATCAATTAACCAATGCAATAAAAGAATATATAAAATCCGGTGAATATTTTATTGATGCGAGAAAATGGTATAATTTTAAGTATATATTACCGTTAAGTCATAGAAGTTTTCTATTCTTAACATGCATAATTTTCACATTATTATTAACATTAATTTGTCTTAATATCAACATATTGTTACCAATACACAAAAAGGTAGGTTATTTAATAAAAGATGATTCAGAAAAACAAGCTACCATTACTAATACTAAACATTCAACATTAGCAAATCCTTATATTGCTGTTGCGAATATTATGCTTCAGAATTATGTAAAACAACGAGAAAAATACAATTATGATACATTAAAAGAACAATTCACTTTTATTAAAAATGCTTCTACGAGTATTGTTTATATGCAATTTGCTAATTTTATGAATATTGATAACTCATTATCACCTGTCATAAGATATCAAAAGCTATATAGACGCTCGATTAATATAATATCAATTAACAATATCAACAATAACGAAGCAACTGTTACTTTTGAATCATTGGCGCAAAATAATACTGGTGAAATTTTAGAAAATATGCTATGGGAAGCAAGAATTGGATTTATAATGGATTCTATCAGTACAAGTACATTACAGGATATGACATTCAATTTTACAGTGACTAGTTACAAGCTAAAATTATTAAGAAATAAAAATCAGCAATAATATGAAGCAATTAATAATATTTTGTACTTTTATAATACTGACATTAGATATATTTGCTCTTACTATGTCACGACCTCTAGGTCGAGATCCACGTCTAAGGGTTATGATTTATAACCCTGATGATGTTTTCAAATTCACAGGATATTATGGCTATCAAGCAAGTATAGAACTAGCACAAGAGGAAGAAATCGTCAGTATTTCTATGGGTGATACTACATCATGGCAAATAGTACCCGCTGGTCATAGAATTTTTATTAAACCTATGGAACCGGATGCTACTACTAATATGACTTTAATCACTAATAAACGGACTTACTTTTTTGAACTATATGCAGCGGAAACTCTTGATATACGTGATCCTGAAATGGTATTTAATGTAAAGTTTCTTTATCCGGATGATGAAAATGACAATATGAGCGGTCATATGCAAACTTTTTCTACATCTCTAGCAAGCCCTGATCTTACTCATCCTGAAAAATATAATTTTAATTACTATATTAGCGGAAGCGAAGAAATAGCTCCTATTAAGATCTTCGATGACGGAGAATTTACTTATCTACAATTTAGAGATAAAAACGCCGAAATTTCTGGTATTTTTGCTGTAGACGATTCACTGCGAGAATCTTTAGTAAATTATCGTCTTGCTCAAGATAATCCTAACATGATCATTCTAGAGCAGGTTTTTCCTAAGCTTGCTATACGTAAGGGTAAAAAAGTAACATGTGTATTTAATCATTCTTTCAAAGCATACTAATATCCCAAATATCATGAAGGATTTAATTAGAATACTAAACAAGTTTAGTATAAAATATGTTGAACTAGATTGCAATATCAGCACTAAAATATCTTCTTACAATAACAACTTAAATTTTATGCATCTTCTAATATACTTTTTCACCTTAATCTTATTCACGAGCGGCTTATTCATAATGCTTACAAGTCAGAATTATATTCATAAAATTATAGGACTTGGAATATTTCAAAGTCCAGTATTACTATTTTTTTTAAGTATTGGGAAAATTAAAACAGGTGGTGTACCTATTTTACGAGATGGTATCAATACTTATACTAGCCCTTTACCTCATGTATTAATACTGACTGCTATAGTAGTTGGATTTGCTACTCTTAGCGTGGCTTTAAGTTTAATATATCAAATATATAAACATTATGGTACAGTATCAGAAAATGAAGTTAATGTTGATAAATAAGATTGCATCAATGTATTGATATTGAGTCATTATTGCACACAAAATTACCTAGTAATTCAACTCAGCAATACAGTAAAAAATGATGATATACAGAATTTTTAAATTTTTCTATATTACTAAGTCACTATACTAATCATAAAGCATTGTTGCGTATACTAAGAAAATCTACTGTATAGAATTATAGTTGACTACGGTACCTATAAAACAATCAATAATTTAGTATTGTTAACTCGATCCAGCGATCACATAACAAGGATAAAAGAAGTAAGATTGTTCAATGTAACAATCTTCGTAATTAAGATCAATGATAAACTGATATGATTCTAACTAACCATTTTCCTATCATACAAATATTATTCCCTTTATTTGGTGCTTTACTTTCAATAATATCTTTCCGCTTTATTATATTTGCACGCGTCATTACTATTATTTGCATTTTATCTAGCCTTTTAGTCAGTGTTTATGGATATAGCATTATACAAAACACTGAGCTATCCTATACTATAGGAGGCTGGACTTCAAACATAGGAATAGAATATCGTCTAAATTCACTAAACCAAGCTACTACTATTTATCTTAACTTGGTTTTATTATTTTTCTTAGTTTTTTGTCATAAGATGACTAATCGTACAATCTTACAATATATCAACAATAATAGAAAATCTCTATTTTACGGTATATTATTATTCGCTCATACCGGCTATTTAGGGATGATTAGCACTAATGATTTCTTTAATTTATATGTGTTTATAGAAATTTCAGCACTTAGTAGCTATGTGTTGATAGCATCAGGTAATAATCCAAAATCTTTAGTCGGAGCTTTTGATTACTTGATCATGGGTAGTATTGGTGCGACTTTTATTCTTATAGCAATAGGACTCTTACTGAGCATTACTGGTAGCTTAAATATGCATGATATTGCAGCTTATTTAAAAGAATACACTAAGCTCCGTATAATTACTATAGTTATAGGTTTTTTCTTAATAGGATCTATTTTAAAAACAGCTTTTTTCCCGATGCATTTTTGGATGATGAGAGCTTATAATAATACTGCTTCAATCATTTTAGTATATTTAGCAGGAATTTCTACTATCATAGGAATATATATAATATATAAATTTACTTATATCATTATAGGCTACGAGACAATAAAAACAGCTATTACAAATTTTATAAGACCTATTGCTTTAGCATCTCTTATTATAGCTCCATACTTTGCATATCAAGCAAAAGACTTCAAAAATATTATAATTTATTCATGTTTCACCCAAATAGGTTATGTATTCCTACTATACATCACTGAAAATGGAATAATAATGTTACCAAGTTTATTACTTATAGATAGTATAAATAAAATATCTCTTTTCTTAATAGCTTCTTATAATGAAAGCTATAAAAGGGAGCCTAACAAAATTTTAACTATAATTATTATTATTTGCAGTTGCGGTTTACCTATAAGCCCGTTATTTTTTATTAAAATAAATATTCTTGAAATATTACTAGCGCAAAATCTACTATTAGATTTTGTTATCATTTTACTTAGCTCTGTAGTATCGTTATTTTACCATTATAAGATGATATTATTATCACTCCCACAAAAATATGCAAGAAATTGAATGTGTGTTTAGAGTCATATAACAACATCGACAAAATTCGAATTAATTATCATGATTATGCAATTTAGTACAACAAATCTCTTAATATTATCTACCTTATTAGTAGGTGCATTAAATTTAACTAGTCCGTATGCTACTAAAAAAGATAGTTTAATACGTAATTTTTTACTTATTACTATCGCTATTTTTTTCTACGGTAATATTTTAATTATAGATGTATTGTTTTTAAAAGGTATAAGAGCAGGATTTGAATTCAATATATTCGGTAATTACTCTATAGGATTCCATCTTGAACCTTTAGGACTTATATTCTTAACCTTGATAGGTTTTTTATGGATTTGCGCTTTACTTTACACTCCTAAATATCTTGCTATTAATAATATAGAATGCTCTTCCAGATTCTTATTTTTTTTTAACTTAACTATCCTAATAGGAATTTTAATTGCTTTATCTAGTAATTTATTAACTATGTTTATTTGCTATGAACTTTTAACTATTTCTACAGCCTTCCTAATAGGACATACTAGAAACAATATAGTAATGAGCGGATTATATAAATATCTAAAAATTCTAATGATTTCTGCTATGTTATTATTTTTACCGGCAGTGATAATTATTTATAGTAAAACTGGTAACGGAAATTTTGAAAGTTGCAGCATAGTAAATTATTTTACCAGAAACCAGTCAATTATTTTATTATTAATGTTTATATTCGGTATTGCTAAAACTGCAATTTTCCCTGTACATTCGTGGCTTCCAGCTGCAATGGTCGCACATTACCCAGTAAGCAGTTTACTTCACGCAGTAATAGTTGTTAAAACTGGATTATTTTGTATTTACAAAATCCTATTATATGTATTTGGTTTATCATATTTACAAATTATATTTGCTGAGTTTAACTGGTTAATTTTTATACCGATAGTGAGCATATTTTACAGTTCAATTAAAGCACTAAAGACAGATAACATCAAAAAAATACTTGCATACTCTACTATGAATCAACTAAGTCTTGCCTTACTAAGCGCTTTCATGTTAACACCTAAGGCACTTGGAGCTGCAATCTTACATTTAGTTTCACATTCTTTTACAAAAATCTGCTTATTTTATAGTATGGGGAGTATTTACAGTTTAAAAAAAACCGATCAAGTACAGAATTTACATGGTATATACAAAGAATTACCTTTAATTGCTTTTATTATATCTATCTCTTCATTATCATTAATTGGAATACCTATCTTTAGCGGATTTATTAGCAAATTCTCTATATTACTTGCAGCAAGCGAACAGAATCAAATTATCGTTATGATTGTCGTAATAGCTAGTAGTATATTCTCAAGCATTTACCTTCTCAAAATTCTAAGCTCCATCTATAAACCTTCTTTATTAGAATATAACGTAACAAAACAGCTTCCATATTCTATACATATCAGCATAATTATTTGTACTCTAGCTATAACATTATTTTATTTTATTCAAATCTTAATCAGAGAATTTTTATCTTATATTACATAATAATATATACATAATAGCATATTTATGTATATATTATTATGTATCAGTGATGCTCAATATAAGCAACAGAATTTTTACGATCTTTTTTTTGAGGATATAAGGCTAAAGCTTTAATATTAAAATCTATCTCGTAATACGAATTACGCATATAAATAAGTAGCATGATTCATGATTAGATTCTGAATATAGTACAATTTACAAAAGATATTGATGATATAAACGCAGCACTTGAATAAATATTCAAGAGTTTTATAGCAAAAAAGTGATTAATAAGTGCTAAAGCAATACTTAATAGGTTAAATTCTGAGGATATATTCCATATTTTATTAGGAGAATATTAATTGTAGTGATAGAGAATATAACACGAGTAGTTTTATAAAACTTTTAGCTTTTAGAATATGTAAAAACTTTTTTCATGTGCTATCTATTTTGAGTAGAACAAGCGTATATATTTTAAGCAAATTACTATTTGCACTCATTATTTACTCCAAATACAATAGTTCACAATTATCATCTATTAACTTTAAATGAAAGATTTGAAAAAGATTCCGAGAATAGAAGTATAAACAACTGCACTTAAAGATTAAAATGTTTATTCAAAATACAAAATTTATATTTCCTGTTACTAATTTCAATCTTATATTTGATTTTAATCCACAAAATCAGCTAATAGCTCTATCATTTATAATTGTTACTACTATTCTAAATATTTATACAATTTCTAAAAAAAGAAAATTAGAATGCTTGATAGGTAGTTTATACTGTTTATCATCTATTGCATGTATATTTGCAGCTGATTTTATTTCCATGATAATTTCAATTGAATTCATGACGATTTTTACATGCATAATTATTTTTTGTGAACAATTAAAGATACAACCGCTACGTCAATATTTCATTACTCATTTATTAAGTAGTGAGTTAATTTTAATCGGTATTACTCTTCGAATCCAAACAACAAGTAATACAGCTTTTATTTCTTTAACAGAATCAGTGAATCATTTCAAGTTACCAGAAATATTTATACTTACCGGTTGTTTAATTAATGCTTCAGCTATTTTTGTAAACGGATGGGTAGTTAATTGCTATCCTGCAGCTTCAAGTAGCGGTGTAGTATATTTAATTAGTTTTACTACTAAAGTTAGTTTAATAATCATTTTAAAATTATTTAGCGGTCTTGAGATATTAAAACTTTTTGGGATATCAATTATGATTTACGGATTAGTATTTTCTCTAATTGAAAAAAACCTTAAACGATTGATATGTTACCTGACCATATCACAGCTTGGTTTTATATTAGCTGCTATTAGCATAAATGCGCCAAACATAGATTATCTTATTACAAGCTTTATATTCATGCACATATTATATAACAGCTTATTTGCTTTATATTTTACTTATATAGAAGATGAATACGGTATTAAAAATTACCAAGATCTTCATAAGAGTTCAATTAACCTTATTTTGTTAATTGGATTTGTTATTAGTATATTAATATATATCTCTATATTACCTATTAGTTCTTCTGACATTAAAGATGCAATAGCTAATATTTTAAATGAGAAAAATATAATGATATTTTTTAAGATAATAACTTGTACTGTATTATTTGAGTTGTTGTTAGAGAGTTTACACTTGTTATACCGTCGCACTTTAAGGATATGCAGTACAAATATTAAACTATTTAGTATTATAGAATATTTCCAAAATAACGTAGTCAAGACACGGCATGATATAATAAAGATACTGTATCTACATTTCTGTATCATGACTTTATTCTTGTGTTTATTCTATCCTATTCAAATATCACACAAAACTAATTCTAACCAACTAATTATCCTTACAATTTCACTATTATTAGCTTTAATATTTAGAAAAATACCACGCATTTCGACAGAAAATATCAATCTTGACCTATACCAATATATCGAAAAATTGATCTTTTTCATTGTCGATAAATATACAGAGAAATATAATAAAAAAAATGCAAAAGCATATATTAATTTTAAAGCTATTTTGGATAACATCCTAATTAAGATATCTGCTTGGCATAATCAACAAACTGCTATATTTATAGTATTATTTTTATTAATTAGTTTTATTTTAACACTCTGTTATACAGCAGCTTAACCTTGTTATTAAAATAAAATAAGCAATGATAATAATATTAAACTACTATCCAGTGTGCTAATACTTCACTAAAAAAGAACAAAAACATGAAACCACCAATCGCAAATAAACAAAATTATAGTTTTGAAATCCACAAGCAAACAATAAAAGATGATTATAACTGGCTGCGTGATCCTAATTGGCCAAATGTAGAAGAAGATAAAATTTTAGATTACTTAAAAGCCGAGAATAAATATACTGAAAATTTTTTTCTCAATCTGAAAAAAGATAAAAAAAAGATTTTTGAAGAGTTAAAAGGACGTATTAAATTAGATGATGAATCAGTTTATATTAAGAAAAAAGATTATTACTATTATCAGAGAGTAGAACGAGATAAAAATTATCCTATATATTGTCGAAAGCATAATAGTATCGAGGCAACTGAAGAAGTAATATTAGATGTAAACTTACTTGCTTCAAAAGGGAGTTTTACCGATATTGGAGAAATTGCAATGTCACCTGATCAAAATTTAATGGCTTATAGCGTTAATTTTACAGGTAATGAGCAATATAATATCAAAATATACAATATTAAAAAACAACAATACTTATCTAATGAAGTAAAGGATGTCGCTCCTGTTATAATTTGGCATGCGCGACTTAACGGCTTTTTCTATATTACTATTAATGAAAATCAACGCTGGGATAGGGTCATATTTCATAGTTTAGACAGAAATATTACTCAAGACAAATTAATATTTGAGGTAAAAAACCCTATCCATTTTATTAGCTGCAAAAGATCCGCAAGTCATGAATATATTTTTATAAATTCAGGTGATCATAATGAAAACGAAATTTATGTAATTTCTATGCAGGATGATAGTTTTACACCTAAATTAGTACGTGTAGCAGAAAATAAAGTATTCTATGAAGTAGAACATAATGGTGATTTTTTTTATATTAAAACTAATTATAAAGCTAAAAATTTTCATATTGTAAAAGTTCCAATTAATAATTTTGAAAATGCTAATTGGAATGATATTTATATTCAAGAAGAACAGGACAAATATTTAAAAAGCTTTGATGTTACAAAAAATTATCTAATTTTAAATTATCGTTATAATGGATTGCCACTTATTAAAATAAAACAATTTCAAGATCAACATGAAAACATAATTCATTTTCCCGATGTAAGTTTCCAAGCAAATAGTTTTTCTACTAACTTTGAAGAAGATAACATCAGAATAGATTATTCTTCTCTAGCAAGACCAAATACCACTTATAGCTACGATTTTGATAAAAATAAATTAACAATATTAAAGGACCAAGAAATACCTTCTGGCTTTAATCCAGAAGAGTATAAAGTAGAAAGAATATTTGCAGATAATGAAGGTGTAAAAGTACCGATAACATTATTTTATAAAAAATCTTTATTTAAAAAAGATGGTTCGAATCCTTTATATCTAATAGGTTATGGAGCTTATGGTATCACTATGCCGGTTAATTTTAGAAACATAGCAGTAACGCTTACAAATCGTGGTTTTATTTATGCTATTGCTCATATTAGAGGTGGTGATGATTTAGGACATGATTGGTATGAAGCTGCTAAATTTTTAACAAAAAAAAGGACTTTTGAAGATTTTATCGCATGTAGTAGAACTTTAATTAAAGAAAAATATACAAATAATAATAATATAGTAATAGCGGGCGGAAGTGCTGGCGGCATGTTAATCGGTTATGTTCTAAACGAAAAACCAGAAATTTATAGAGCAGCGATAGCTCATGTACCATTTGTAGATGTATTAAATACTATGCTTGATGAAAACTTACCACTCACTCTCTTAGAATATAATGAATGGGGTAATCCAAAAGAGCAAGAATATTTTGATTATATTAAATCATATTCGCCTTATGATAATGTCAAAACACAAAACTACCCTGCTCTATTCATTAGGTGTGGCATATCTGACCCGCGCGTTGGTTATTGGGAACCAGCTAAATGGGTAGCAAAATTACGAGAATTAAAAACTGATAATAATCCTTTATTATTAAAAATAAATATGGATACGGGACATCAAGGTGCTGCTGGTCGTTTTGATTATTTGCAAGAGATAACTGACGAATTAGTATTTATTTTTAAAATCTTTGATGTAGAGATTTAAAGATTTGATGGTCATGACATATACTCGTATCGTGATCTAAAAAATAATGCTGGATACGGTTATCAAGCTATATGATGACAGAATAAATATAAAAACGATGCATAAAAATTATCTAGAACAATTACAAAAATTACCAATCACTTTAATTGTATTAATCATTATAATTTGCTGTATTGGGTTTATTGTCCTTTATTCTGCAGCGAATAGTAATTTACAACCTTGGGCTTATAAACAAATGATCAATTTTTGTATATTCTTACCATTAGCCATTATTATTGCATTAATTGATTTACGAACAATATTTAGGTTATCTTATATCTTATATTTTTGTGTACTAGCTTTACTAATAGCAGTCGAGCTTTTTGGTTCAACTGCCATGGGGGGAAAGAGATGGATCGATATTGGTATAGTGAAACTTCAACCTTCCGAACCAATAAAAATCTCTATTGTATTAATGCTTGCTAGATATTTTCATCGATCTACAAGTGATGATATAACAAAACTACATAAAGTTATCATACCAATTATAGGAGTTTTAACACCTGCTTTTCTAATCATTAGAGAACCAGATTTAGGTACAGGTATGATTGTTTTAATTGTTGCAGCAATAATATTTTTTGCAGCAGGTTTTAGAATAAAATATTTCATAATACTCGCGCTTGCTGCACTTATTAGCATGCCTATTGCTTGGAATATGATGTATGATTATCAAAAAAAACGAGTGATGGTTTTCTTAAATCCAGAACATGATCCGCTTGGTGCTAGCTATAATATTATTCAGTCTAAAATCGCTATAGGTTCAGGTAGCCTATTTGGACGGGGGTTAAATCAAGGTAGCCAAAGCCATTTAGATTTCCTACCTGAGCATCAAACAGATTTCATCTTTGCTACCTTTGCTGAAGAGTTTGGTTTTATAGGCAGCATGCTTTTACTAATATTATATTTTGCACTTATCACTATTTCTTTATTAATTGGCATAAATTGCCGAGAAATTTTTAGTAAATTAATGGTAATAGGTATCACTTCAATCTTATTTAGTCATGTATTTATTAATATAGCTATGGTTATGGGATTACTTCCAGTAGTAGGCGTGCCTCTACCATTTATTTCGTACGGAGGGACAATGATGGCATCCATGCTAATAGGATTTGGACTTGTAATGAATGCTCAGGTACACGTACATACTACTTTAAACTAGTATAATGCCGTGTAAAGTGAAAGTGCCTATTAAAATTAGCATAAATTGCTTCCAATTTAATTTTTTATAAAAAATTTATAAAAGATAAAATAGAAAACGTTAACAAAAAACTATTGAAATACTATTTTTAAGTCTTATGATTTAATGATCGATTCATTCTGAAAGACAACACTAAGACTACTATTATCTACTGCTTTTGATCTTACATTTTGTTTTTTAGAAAGGATCCTTTCTAGTTTTGAACATAGAATAAATAAGCTTGATGCATTATAGTCAATCAGAATTTGTATCTCAGAAATCATATCAAATATGCATTACAACACGTTAATGTTACAAATAGATTATAGATTTTCTAAAAACTTTTCGATTTTATAAATGTAAAGGGAAATTAGTCATAACGTAAGGAATAGATGTTTTAATCTTAATAAGATATTAAAATGCTACTTTAACTTGCATATTTAATGAATGTAAAATTAACTTGCTATCTATTCATGATTCGATTTTTTATATAAAGGTTTTTTTAGTATAAATTCGGTCCTATTAGGCTTGAAATTTGTTGTACAATATTATCAAGTAATCTATTAAATGACATATTAGAAAAATCTGTACTTTCTACGAGTGATGCTATTTTATTTGAATTATTTAGATCTTCTTCTGTAATATAATTTATTCAGTTATCATTTTAAGTAGTAATTTATTATTAATCAACTCCTTTGTACTTTAAACAATTCAAGCTCAATTACATTAGAACTGTTGTTATCTTCAATATAATAAGATTAAATAATTGGTATTTATTATGTTCTGAAGAAGTAACCTGATCTATAAATTTGCTTACTCCAGAATTGAGTAAATATTATAAACTTAAAATTCTTAGATTATCGATAACAGGAGTCATGATGTAGGAATGAGCGTATTAAGTGATTATACTAGGGCAAAATAATGTCTTTAATGTCTTAAGCAGGAACATACTAAAAACTCATTTAGAACAATCGCTTATCATATATTAGTAACAGTCTGGTAATAATCTATATAAAAGGTTATACGTACAATAAATAAGTTGCAATCAATAAAAAATAATACCCAATATTAGATCTATTACTTACTACATTTCATTTTTAAACAGAAATGATTATTACTTAATTTCAAATTAAACAACTAAAGCTGATTTAAGAGAAATATGCTGTTTACTTAGAACATTAGTACAGGAATATTTACTAAAAAAATTAAAGTATAATCAAACTATAATAAATGTTATGTTATGAAAAACTGATTCAAAATATTACAAAAAGCTTAAATATAAATATTAATTCAAAACCTATTGGGAAATTATTGCATTTTTACCACTTCATTCAAAATCAATAAGTTTAAAATTATTTAAGATTGTTAATAATTTGACGTATTATTTAAATAATATTAAATTTAATTAAACATCTTATAATATCCTTTAATGAGTTGAAATATCTTTAGCACATAAATCAAATTTTATAAGTTTTTTGATTAAACTATTAAAAATTATTCAAATGTCAGATTATAAAGACGATGCTCAGATTAAAAATACACTTAGAGCAATTAAAACTCAACTTACCGCTACCGCAAATCCATCAGAACTTGCACGTTTAGCAAGTGCTGCAGCAGGTTTAGCATTAAATACTAATAATAGTGAACTACTAGAACAAATTAAAGGAGTACAAGCTGCCATTGCTAAAAAAGAAGAAAATGCAGGGCATAACATCTCTTCGAAAATAGCTTCCGAGAATTTTGAAAGACAGCAAATTAATAATGCAGTTTTGCGTACACAACAAGAATATGAAGAACGAGAAACAAGATTAAAAGAAAATTATATACAATATGATACAGTAGAGGAAGCATTATATTCGCTTTTAACAAAAGAGACAGATTTAATCAAGAAAGCTAATAATATACCTGAATCCTTAACACCTGATGATCTCCGAAGACTAAAAGGTGAGAATTTAACTCCTGAGGAACAAGAAGAAGAAAGAAAGAAATTTGAATATCTTAGTATACTCGGAAGTATAATTGATGATACTAAAAAATCTAATGAACATTATGATAAACGCGCTAATGAAATTAATGAACAGCTAAACAAGACTATAATAAATGAAGAGTTTAGGAAAAATTTAGAACAAGAGAAAAAAAAGATTGAGGGGAAAAAAACTCAAGCGAGTGAAGCTCTCAATAAAAAACTTAAACCAATATATAAACAAATGGATGAAGAGCGAGAAGAGCTTTTCAAATTAGCTGAAATATTACCTCAATATGCTCAAGCCAATATAGACAAGCATGCGAAATTATATGCAAAGCAATATCAAACCAAGATTGAAAATGATCCTAATTATAAAGAACTAGAAAAATTACAAGAAATCGTAAGTAAAATAGAATACAGCAAAAAATCTAAAACCAACGACATAATAATAAATAATCCTAACTCAACTGTTGTTAAAAATTTGTTGAAAGAGAAAATAGATGAGAAAATTTCGAGTAAAGAAATGACAGAAGCAATTAACGTAATAAAACAAGAAGTTAATTTAAATACAAAACCTTTTATAACTCCACTAACCCCGTCTCGCAGTCCAAGTATGCAAAGACTTGCTAACAAAACCAAAGGTATCGAATAATAAAAATTAAGAGAAATAATTTATGCCATTTAGATATAAAAGAATTAACATAGAAAATCACAATAAAGATGAGCTCAAATCATTAGATATGATGTTAAATCAAAATTACTTCTATCAAAATAAATTTGAAGAAATTAAAAAATCATACTTAGAAGATCGAAAAGCACAAAAAGATCCACAATATTTATCTGATCCACAATTAAGAGTAATAGTAGAAAAATATTTTGAAAAAACAGCTTGGGATTTATTGTTAAATTATGTTATAGGAGTTAAAGAAACAGCATTTTATTTAGCCTCAAGCTATATAAATGGTTACGGTGTAGATCAAGATGAATTTTTAAGTCATTTAACTCTAGCCGTAGGAGTTAAACTCGGTGATGAAAAATCAATTAAAATGTTAGATGGGGAAGAGACGCTGCCGGCATATATTCAACAATTTGCGGATAGATGCATAAAAGAGATAAAAAAACATGAGGCAGAAGTACAAAATCGCGATGTGAGCTGTGAAGAAATAATGGCACGTGCTAAAGCATTTGACTATTTTGTTAAAACAAATACTAATCATTCTTATTATGATACTATACATGAAAAAAATAACGCTTCTATGAAGCATTTTTCTTACTATGTCGAACCAATAATAGAAAATAACAGTCAAGATCACCTCGAACCTATTGGAGAATCAACTAAATGCCACTGCGAAATATGTTAACCTTATCTTATTAAGATGCACTCCATTTCTATGTTTATCGCACAAAGTGAAAATTTTTATTGAGATTTTTATATACAACAGCATTATCTGCTTTACAATTTAATTTTGTGTAAAGCATTTATGATTTATGAAAAACAGAAAAATTTAACAATAAAACAAAAGTATGCGATAGTTTTCTTGTAATATGTATATTATTTTATCTGCATATGATGAGTGTTTAAATAATTTACTTTAGTTTAAAATAATTCTTTTACTTTTACATTATTAACATTTATCTTTTAATACACTTATCTTGTAATGCCTATAATTGTTTAATATAGTATCTAAAATAATTGTTGTGTTAACTAATTATTTCATAGCTATAACTTTATAGGTAGTTTAGTTTACTAACATACAAATATTTATTACAACATCGTTACAGTTCCAATATATGTCTATAACTCCATAATGTAGAGGAGTTGAATTATATTAAATTGAACGCTAACCTCATCCTGTTCAATATTCATAAGCAGCTCTAGTACCGTTTTTTCTGGATTAAGTATAAAATAATACTAAAAATAGCAGAGCATAATAAAATGAATGATAGCCTGAGAAAGGATAAAGATACTAGATTCAGCTGACAATTCATTTTATTCTATAAAATGCTGAGTACAAAATACCTAATAAAATGTATTCTCAAGAATTAATAAATAAAAATACTGTTTGATTCATTAAACTAACGAGTGGCTCCCCGGGCCGGACTCGAACCAGCGACCGAACGGTTAACAGCCGTTTGCTCTACCACTGAGCTACCGAGGAATATAAAATGATATAAACTTAGATAGTTTCTTATAACAAATCTTTTCTAGCACGTCTATAGTTTTCTTTATATAAAAGAAAAAATTATATACAATCCTATGTTGTAGTAATTTTATAATAGTATTAGTTATTAAAAACTCATTTCAATAAGACAACATCATCATAATATAGCGGTAGCGATCATCAATTTATTTCCGATCACCTACATAAATTTTTGGTATTATAACTAGAACTCTCTATTTGGTATATTCACTTCATAACTTCACCATAATAAACTTTGTATTTTGTAATTTTATTGTTTATAATAATAAGAGCAAAAAATTAAATAATCAGTAGTAATCCTTACTGTATACTAATATTTATTCACCTCCAATTTGCAATGCTGCAATAAATGCAGATTGTGGGATTTCTATATTACCGTACTGTCTCATTTTCTTTTTACCCGCTTTTTGCTTCTCAAGTAGTTTACGTTTACGGCTTATATCACCGCCATAACATTTTGATAAAACATCTTTACGTAAGGCTTTAATAGTTTCACGAGCAATAATACGACTACCAACACTTGCTTGAATTGCTATATCGATCTGTTGTCTTGGTATTAAATCCTTTAATCTTATGCATAAAGCCCTACCACGCTGTTCCGCACGTGATCGATGTACTATAGTTGATAACGCATCAACAACCTCCCCATTAACTAAAATCCTAAGATTAACAAGATCAGAAAGTTCATAAACATCCATTTGCCATTCAAAACTTGCATAACCTTTAGAACAGCTTTTCAAACGATCATAAAAATCATAAACTATCTCATTTAGCGGTAATTTATAAACTATTTTAGCTCTATTTGATATATAACTATGATCAAGTTGTATACCTCTTTTTTCTGTACAAAGCGATAATACAGTCCCTATAAACTCATCCGGAACTATTATAGTTGCCTTAATCCATGGCTCTTCCATCGATGCGATTTTTTGCAAATCAGGTAAATCGGCTGGGTTATGAATCTCTAAGTTCTGACCATCCAACATATTGATTTTATAGATCACACTTGGAGCAGTAGTGATTAAATCTAAATCGAATTCCCTACTTAAACGTTCTTGTATGATCTCTAAATGTAATAGCCCTAAAAAACCACACCTAAAACCTACTCCAAGAGCTGAGGAGCTTTCCATTTCATACTCAAAACTGGCATCATTAAGACGTAATTTAGCTAAAGAATCCTTGAGATGTTCGAATTCTGCACTATCTGTCGGATAAAAACCACAAAATACTACGGGTATATTCGGCTTAAAGCCAGGTAGTGCTTGTTCACAAGATTTTTTCTCATCAGTAATAGTATCACCAACTTTACAATCTGATACCCGTTTTATAGAAGCTGTAAAAAAACCTATTTCCCCTGCATATAAAACATCCGAAATATGTTTTTTTGGAGTAAAAAAACCAACATGCTCGACGGTATAAACAGAATTTGTCCTCATCATTTTAACACGCATATTTTTACGTAAAGCACCATCAATAATACGTACCAAAATAACTACACCAAGATACGGATCGTACCAACTATCAACAAGTAACGCTTTTAAGATATCTGTGCTACTTTCTTTTGGGGCAGGTAATTTATTGATTATTGCTTCTAGAACTGAATCAATGCCTATACCGTTTTTAGCAGATATTAAAACAGCTTCACTTGCATCAATGCCAATTATATCCTCTATTTGCGTCTTAACATAATCAGGTTCTGAAGCTGCTAAATCAATCTTGTTAAGCACTGGTACAATCAAATGATCATTCGCAATTGCTTGATAAACATTTGCAAGAGTTTGAGCCTCTACTCCTTGAGTACTATCCACTACTAATAACGAACCTTCACATGCAGCCAAGGACCTACTAACCTCATAAGCAAAATCAACATGACCCGGAGTATCCATGAGATTCAAATAGTAAGTATTACCGTTTTTAGCTTTATATACAAGCCGTACAGTTTGGGCTTTAATAGTAATACCTCGTTCTCTCTCTATATCCATCGAATCTAATACTTGCTGACTCATTTCCCTAGCATTCAAACCTCCACAATACTCGATTAGCCTATCAGCTAACGTAGATTTACCATGATCTATATGAGCGATTATTGAGAAATTCCTTATATATTTTTGATTATTCATAATTATTGTGATATAACTTGTATTTTATTATCCATGTGATTGCGAACTACCATAAGAAATGCAAAATCTTATACATTCTTACAAAATTTCTTTATCAAAATTTGTAATTTTCCTTCACAATGACATCTATAATCACCATAATACAAAATTGAAATTTAGAACAGGGAAAAATAATGCGAGCTGAAATAGAAAACTATATCAAAAAAATTGAGCAATCTTTAGACCTAATTTGGAGGTCACTTTGACATTGAAGCATTAACTGTAAGACTGACAGAATTAGAAGAATTAACAGCAGATCCAAATTTATGGAATAATAATGCTAATGCACAAACATTACTAAGAGAAAAAAATAATCTCGAAGAAAAACTTAATGTGTTTAATAAACTCAAATCAAATTTAAAAGAGATTTTAGAACTTGAAGCAATGGCTGAAGTCGAAAATGATTTAGAGACCCTGAATCAAATTGAACAGGACTTTAAAAAATTAAGTATCATTACAGCAAAATTTGAAACTGAGTGCTTATTTTCAGGTGAAACAGACTGCAATAACTGCTTTTTAGAAATTAATGCTGGAGCAGGAGGAACGGAAAGTCACGATTGGGCATCGATTATGATGCGTATGTATTTACGTTTTGCAGAACGACTTGGTTTTAAAACCAAAATAATAAATATGATTAATGGAGAAGAAGTAGGCATTAA
This sequence comes from Rickettsia prowazekii str. Breinl, assembly GCF_000367405.1. Taxonomy (NCBI): domain Bacteria; kingdom Pseudomonadati; phylum Pseudomonadota; class Alphaproteobacteria; order Rickettsiales; family Rickettsiaceae; genus Rickettsia; species Rickettsia prowazekii. The sequence goes on from NC_020993.1 coordinate 433,466, forward strand.
ATCATGTACGATTAGAATAATAGGTAAACGAGCTTACGGTTGGTTTAAAACCGAATCAGGAGTGCATAGGCTAGTGCGTATTTCTCCATTTAATGCAGCAGGCAAAAGAATGACTAGCTTTGCAAGTAGCTGGATATATCCAGAAATTGATGATGATATAGCAATCACTATTGAAGATAAAGATTTAAGAATCGATACTTTTAGATCATCAGGAGCAGGCGGACAACACGTTAATACAACAGATTCTGCAGTACGTATCACACATATACCAACAAATACAGTAACACAATGTCAAAGTGATAGATCACAACATAAGAATAAAGCTCAAGCAATGAAGATGCTTCAAGCAAAACTCTATAAGCTTGAAATGCAGAAACGTAATGAAAATGTTGATAAACAGAATGCCAATAAAACCGATAATAGCTGGGGACATCAAATTAGATCATATGTCTTGCAACCTTATCAAATTGTAAAAGATCTACGTACTAATTACGAAACTTCCGATACTAAAGGAGTACTTGACGGTAACCTTGAAGACTTTGTCTCTGCAAGCCTTTCTATGAATAATAGCGGTAATAAAACATAAAGACTTTAACTACCGCCCATTCCTACTGAACCTTCTGTTATTTTTGCTGTATTGTGATAATATGCCATTTTTTTCAAAATGTTCATTTATAATACTTATTTCTATCTTTTAATAATTAAAATATGATTTCTCTAAATTGATTGTTTGCGGTACAAAAACATAAATAAAGAATAAAATTCCTTCAAAAGAATCACATATATGATTTGCTATCATGAGCTCATGACTTTTGTCTGTTTCTTGCGTTGTAAATTTAATGCAATAAACACATCAAATTTGTAATTAAATTTTTAATTAATCGTGATCTCCCTTGAATCTTGTTCTTTAACTTCAATACGAGGTAGAATAATAGTGAGTATACCGTTCTTTAATCGTGCAGAGATACTTTTTTGATCTACATCTTCATATAATGATATAACATAATTAAAATTTTTATTCATATAATTATCTGAATCATTGGCTTTATTTTTGTCTTCTATATTCCCTGCAATAAATAACTTCTTGCCGTTTAATTTAACCTTAATTTGGCTTTTATCAAAGCCTGGCACTTCCATAACAATAATATATTGTTTATCTTTAGTAATAAATTTACTTTTTAAGCTACTAGATTCATAAAACGTTAATCTATTGTTAAATAAATGATCAATATTTGTAATGTGACTATCTATCAAATCTGCAACATGACGAAGCGGTGTCAAACTAATGTAATCATAATTCTTACTAGCTATTGCAATATTACTAGATAAAATAATAGCAAATATAGCTGGAATATATTTTAACATAGTACTATCTCCATTTATTAGTTATATTTAAATATATAAAATTATCTATATTAAAATTCAAGTATTATATTGACATAATTTGCAAAATATGCAAAAAAATAAAAATGAATAATTCTAGCAAAATAGTTTACTTATCTTATACTAAATAATATATATACCACGAGTAAATACACGACTTTACAAACTTTTAAACACAAATAAACCTTAGAAAAGGCTATACTATTGCTATTTCTTGCGATACAGTAAGCACTGTACTTTTATATTGTGCTAGCTTATTGTAAGCAATATAACAATTTAAAATATTTAGTATTTTTAAAACTATTAAACTAATACATCATGTTATTGATTTAAGTAAGTAAAATAAATAGCTATCTATAAGATAGTATAAATAAGTTATGATACTAAGCGTATCATTAGTTATTTTTTTAAGAGAAAATTTTAACAAAATAAGAAATAATGCTTATTTCACAGAATCATTTTTTTAGATTGTAAAATCACTTCGTACATTGGCAATGAATATTTTTGCACTACTTTACATTAGACCAAATGCGATTTTTGGCAATATAGAATAATATAGTAAATACTATCAAAAACATCATCACTTTAAGGCCCATAGATTTACGGTGTTCCATTTCCGGTTCAGCTGCCCATTGCAAGAATACTGTAACGTCCTTGCTCATCTGCTCTACACTTGCGTTAGTACCATCCATATAGGTTACTTGCCCATCTGTAAGCGGTGGCGGCATTGCAATTTGCGCACCTGGAAAATATGGATTATAATAAGTACCATGCATCATCTTAAAATATGCAGGCGGTTCAGTGTAACTGGTAAGGAGCGAATATATATAATTAGCTCCATCATAACGAGCTTTTATTATTAATGATAAATCAGGAGGATTGGCTCCATTATTAGCTTTCCTTGCAGCTTGCTCATTAGGATAAGGCGGAACAAAACGATCATATGGAAGAGCTGGACGCTCAAACATTTCACCATCATCATTTGGACCATCTTTTACAGTATAACCTTTTGCAATCTCTTTTATTTCATCATCTGAAAAACCAATATCTTTAAGGTTACGGTAATATAGATTGTTTAAACCATGACAAACACTACACACTTCTTTATAAACCTGAAAACCTCTTTGCGCAGCTTCACGATTAACTGTTCCAAATACTCCGTCAAACGGCCATTTCATCTTTTTTAGATGTAATGTCTCTGGACGTAGTGCCTCTGCATTTATATTCAAGCTAGAGGTTACTAATAGGATGATAGAGATAAGTATTTTCATAAAATGTTTGATTCATCATTACATTATTGTGGAGGCAAAATTAAACTTTTTGACTAAGCAATATATAATTATATTATAAGATTTTAAGATATTTGAATTACAAGATAATTTCACGATACAAATCATCTAAATCTATTTTATTTGTTCTATTAGTTCAATGTTCTCTTAAGTTGATTTTAATTTTTCTTTCTCTATTGATTGCTGAATTTATAATTGGATGAATTTCATAAAATACTAAAATTTAGTAATTAAGATTTAACTAAACAATACTAAACAAATTAATTGTATTATTATTGTATTGGTATATTCTGTTTATTAAATTAGCAGTATTATATATAGTTCAAAGCACTAATCTCAACAGTCTTACATGAGATTGCTAAGTCTAATTACTGCAAATTCTCCTTAGATTGACAATTCGTATCAGAGTCTTATAATACCTTTGGTAAGGGCAAAGGTTTTTCATATTTACCTATTAGCGGTAGCACTAATAAGAAATGGCAAAAGTAGTAACAAACAGCAAAACGGCTAATTGTAATATAAGGCTCTGATACTGGTTTACTACCCAAATAACCAAGAAATAAACAATCTGCCATAAATATCCAAAAAGCAATTCGGTATATTGGTCTATAATTACCGCTTCTAATCTTTGAAGTATCAAGCCACGGTAGTAAAAATAATACAACAATACTTCCAAACATTAAGAATACTCCACCAAGTTTAGACGGTACCGCTCTAAGAATTGCATAAAACGGGAGAAAATACCATTCAGGTACGATATGCGCAGGAGTAACTAAAGGATTTGCTGGAATATAATTATCTGGATGCCCTAAATAATTAGGTGCGTAGAAAATAAAATAAGCGAATATTATGAAATAAACTCCAAAACCAACAAAATCCTTTACGGTATAATAAGGGTGAAATGGAATAGTATCTTTAGTACTTTTCACATCTATTCCTTTTGGATTATTTGAACCATGCTGATGTAAGGCTACTAAATGCAGGATCACTAAAACAACAATAATAAACGGAAATAAATAATGCAATGCAAAGAAACGATTTAATGTCGGATTATCAACAGAAAAACCGCCCCACAACCATATAACTATTGGCTCACCTACTAACGGAATAGCTGAAAATAAATTAGTAATTACTGTTGCACCCCAATAGCTCATCTGCCCCCATGGCAATACATAACCCATAAAAGCAGTAGCCATCATGATTAAAAAAATTATAATTCCGATATGCCAAAGCAGTTCTCTAGGTGTTTTATAAGAGCCATAATATAATCCACGTGCTATGTGTAAATATATGGCAGCAAAAAACATTGATGCGCCTACAGCATGAGTATAACGCAACAACCAGCCGTAATTTACATTACGCATAATTCGCTCAACACTCTCAAAAGCATGGTCAACATGTGGTGTATAGTGCATAGCAAGTATTACACCAGTGATTATCTGAATCACCAATGCAATACCAGCAATAGACCCTAAATTCCATAAATAATTAAGATTTTTTGGAGTTTGATAATAACTAAAATGTTTAAGGAAAGAGAAAATAGGCAAGCGATAATCTATCCACTCAATAATACCATTAGACTTTTTATGAATAATTTCTTTATTCATAATTACCCGATTCTAATTTTTTTATCGCTAATAAAAATGTAAGGAGGTACAGCTAAATTTAAAGGAGCTGGACCTTTTCTCACTCTACCTGAAGAATCATATTGTGAACCATGACATGGACAAAACCATCCATTATATTCACCTTTATGAGAAAGTGGCACACAACCTAAATGAGTACAGATGCCGATTGTTACAAGCCAATTATCATGACCTGCTTTTACACGTACTTCATCTCTTTCCGGATCAATAAGCTCTGACATCTTAACAGCTCGTGCGGCAGCTATTTCATCATGAGTACGATTAGTGATAAAAATCGGCTTGCCTTGCCATTTCACAGTTACTGTTTGCCCTATCGCAATATTTGATAAATCAACCTCAATTGATGATAAAGCTAACACGTCTGCGGAAGGGTTAAAAGAGTCAATAATAGGCCAAAAAGCACATGCCGCCCCAACAGCTGCAACACTACTAGCCGTTAGAACTATAAAATCACGACGTGTTGTTTGTTTATTTTTATTATCTTCAGTATCCGACATATTAAAATGACATAAATTAGCGATTATTATCGCTTAGTGTATTATTAAGATTATTTTGATTTTCTAGTTTTTCATAAGGATGAATTATAGGATGTGCAGTATCTGCAATACTATCTGTTTGTTTTTGCATAAACTTATTTATTTCATCTTCTAACACTCTGGCACCTGTTACTTCTTCATGCTTATATTCTCCAGGATCACTTAAGCAATCCCAAAATTCATTCAGTGGTAATTTACCATTAACAAGTTTAAGTTTAGGAATACAATTTTGAGCAACTGCTTTACTTTGCGATAATATATCCTCCGTTTCACGACCAAAATAATCTATAAATCCAATTTTTTTTAAGCCTAATACTGTATAATATAAAGTAATTAATGACGCAACTGCTATAATTAAATACCATTTAGTGATAATAGACCACAAAAAAAATCCCATAGGATTTGCTGCAATCAACCTTCGTAAAGCACGCCACATATATTTTCTCAAAAAAAAATTTATTAATAATAGTCATCTTATTTTATATCACTACATTAATAAAAATAAAGTGAAATCATGTAATATTGTAAATATTTTTAATTAAATATGCACTTAAGCAAAACGAAACAGGTAAAAATATCAAATTAATTCCTATCATAATAAAAATTAATTGTAAGTTATTATCTTGTAATATTAAACCAGTCATTATAATATTTGGAATTAATAACGGCATAATAAATGTACCAACAAAATTAGTATTCTTCTTAAAATAACACTGCACACTACCTGATAATACTACTAAACTACTTGATAAAACGAATATCATCCACACACTAATGAAGAAAAGTGCTATCTCAAGCAAAATTTGATCAAAAAAAACATAAATAACTGGTAAAACAAAAATAAGCCCTACTGTAGTACAGATAAATATAGCAACAAACTTAGCAAAAATAATTTTTTCACAACTAACAATTGATAATAATAACTCTAAGCTTCCATCTTCTACATCAGATTTAAATATTATAGTAGAAAAACTTATTAATGAAATTAATAAACAAATTACTGAAAAAATTAAACCAAATTTGTTAATATCCTTTTCACTATTAATTAAAACAGTACTAATTATGTAAAATAAAAAAAATATAACTATATATTTAATGATATTATTAATGCGATGCTGCAATATAAATTCACGTTTAATTAATACAAATAGATTATTCATAATTAAACACTTTATATATTAAATACATAATAGCTGCGACAGTTAAACCTATAACAATTTCAACAATAAATATAGCGATATGTTGAGCTGCTAATTTATCCTCGATAAAATGTGTGAGTGAATAATAATTCAAATAATTATCATTTAAAAATAGAGATATTATTCCTACAATTGCATACATTGCTACACCTAAAACTGCAACAGCAATCAATATATTTTCTTGAAAAAATTGCTTCCCATAAATCATATTATAAGCGATAAGACCAGAAGCAAATATAACACCTGCTTGAAACCCACCACCCGGTGAAAACTCACCATTAATCTGAATATATATACTATATAAAATTATATAAGGTATTATAAAATTAGTAATGTGTTTTATTATTGGATATACTTTGAGATGTATTATACCGTGACTTGAACACTGGATCTTGTATTGCTTGTCGGAATATGAATTATAATGATCAAGTCGTGGTATGAAAGCATTAGACTTTTTTGAAGATACTAATAACACAGCAATTCCTGCAATTAAAATTACACTAGTTTCACCTAAAGTATCATAGCCACGGTAGCTAGCTAAAATTGCAGCTACAAAAGACGGTATGCCTATATCTCTAGAGGTATTTTCTACATAATACTTACTAGAATACATATGAATAGGAGTATTATTATCACCGTAACTCGGTAATTCTAATCCTATATAAGTCAGAGTTATTACAAACAATATACATATTACACTTGCTGGAATAATATTTATTCTTTTGATATTTTTTAAATTGGTAGGTAATTTACGTAATAAATTCAAATATACACATGTTGATAAACAAGCTCCAAGTGCCGCTTCGGTCATTGCAACATCAGGAGCATCCATAATAAGTTCAGATACACAGATTAATACACTAAAAACAGAAGAAGCAATTACTGCATTTAATAAATCTTTAGCAAAAATTATTTTTATAGATATTAAAACTAATAAAAAAACAATTAAGTTAAGTAGGTAATTACCTAGATCAAAATTTAAAACTGTTTTTACTGCCATATTATTTTAAAACGTCATTGCGATAAGAAACATATAGTTTTGACATGAGAATCATATAAAACATCTTAAGATTGTTTCGTCAATTACTTTCTAATTTTCTTCAAAAGAACTGTATTATAAGTTCTAATTTTCATAAGCAAAGATGCTTTACCTAGTGCATGAGTTGCTACAGGATTTAGGAGCAAAATAAGTAATGCAGCTAAAATTAATTTAATAGAGTTGAGCATATCTAACTCAATGCACGCAAAACCTATTAAGCAAATAGGCACAGCAAAACTCTCAATAACACTTGCTGCATGTAGTTTAGTATAAAAATCAGGGAATCTAAAAAAACCTATTATCCCTGAAAATATCGAAAATAATCCAATAATGACTACTAGTATCCCTATATAATATAATGTCATTTTTTTTATAATGTTATTAATGTAACAGTTATCTCAAACTACAAGAGAAATTGGAGCTATAGTTCGAGTCACGCTTTGATAATAATCTACCTATTCACCCTGTGCAAGGCTATACCATGCTACTCCATCAAACTCAAATAAATTTTCTACTTTAATAAAATCAATATTTGCTTTGCTTAAAGATTGAAGCAACATTGTGATATCTAAATGCTTTATTTCCGTGCCATCTTTATTCATAAAACGACAACACCAATGATCAGAAATAATTTCAAACCTTGAATCATGAGGCCACAATTTTAATCCTTTTGACGAAATTGTTTTGAGCTCAAAATTACCAATATCAAGCTTATTAATTTTATCTGCTATATCATGAGCAGAAAATACGTGCATATTAATAAAAATATCTGTACCGACCAACTTCTTAACTTCTCTAGTATCAATTTTATAATCTATATTACTCTCTTGTTTCTTAACAATTAAAGGATAAGCTGCTTTAGGTAAAGTAATCGGTAACTGCCCTAATCTTTTAATTACTTCTGCAGCAAATTCTTTTGTACATACTTTTTTACTAGAACTATGCTCATTATATATATCGAATGTATGTACTCCATCCTCTATGGTTTTCTTCCAAGCATTTTCGATTAAACTAGCAATATCACCCTGTCCTATATGAACTAGCATCATTATAGCGGCATTTAAAAGCCCTGAAGGATTAGCAATACCTTTACCTGCAATATCTGGAGCACTCCCGTGTACTGCTTCAAACATTGCATAATGCTGCCCAATATTTGCAGAACCTGCAAGTCCCACCGAACCAGAAATTTCAGCAGCGACATCAGAGATAATATCACCATATAAATTAGAAGTTACGATTATGTCAAATATTTCCGGCTTTGTAGCAAGCTTTGCCGTTCCGATATCGATAATATAATGCTCATTATTAATTTGTGGATATTCTTTTGCAATTTCATTAAATACTCTATGAAAAATCCCATCAGAAAATTTCATAATATTATCTTTAGTTAAACACGTGACTTTTTTACGGTTATTTTTTATTGCATATTCAAAAGCATATCTAATAATTTTTTTACATCCTGTATGACTTATCAACTTCATTGACTCATACATATTATGAGTTTGACGGTATTCTACACCTGAATATAAATCTTCCTCATTCTCACGTATAATAGTGAGGTTTAAATTTGGATGTAGAGTTCTAGTAAAAGGATAAAATGAAACAACAGGACGAATATTAGCAAAAAGCTGTAATGTTTTACGAATCGTGACGTTTAAACTTTTATATCCTCCACTTTGCGGAGTAGTAATCGGTGCTTTAAGTATAATCCCTGTACGTTGTATTACATCCCAACTTTCCTCGCTGATGCCTGAAGTATAATGCTTTTTGTAAAGCTTTTCACCTACTTCAATTGTTTCTAAACTAATCCGAGCCTCAGCTTTACGTAATATATAAAGTACTGCCTCCATGATTTCAGGGCCTATACCGTCCCCATATGCTATTGTAATCGGTGTAAATGCTGCCATATTAAAATACTCTCATCTTTTCGTAAACCAATGTTAAATTACCATTGTTTATTTTTTGCATAGTCTACTTATACAATCAACTTGGTAACAAATGGCACACTCTCAATAATTGATTGATACTTCTTTTAACCTTTCATTCAACATGAAAGTCACTTCGGAAGTGATATTCAAGTTATTTTTAGCATATAAGACTTGAGCACTTGGAATCACCAAATTCAGGTTATATTTCTCAGCAAGTTCACCAATTATTGTAATAGTTGTTTCATGAACTCTACTCATAGCCTCAGCGTGTGCTTGTTCAAGCTTTGTTTTCCTAATCTGAATTTCTTTTCTAACGTAACTAACTTTTGCATTAAATTCGTTTACTCTATGCTCAAATTCATCATCACTTAAATTAGAACGCTCATTTAGCAGTTTCTCTTCCAGAGGTTTAAATTCTGCTTCTTTTGCAGCAATATCTTCCTGAATTTTATGATTCAATTTTTCAATTTTATTACGTAAATCTTTTATAGCTATCGAGCCTTCCAATATAGATTGTACATCAGCAACAGCTACTCGAACTTTGAAATTCTCTTCTTTAATTACCACATTTTGTGCCTCAGTTTTCATCGAGAAATTTATTATGAATATACACAAACAGAGTATCCGATACATCATCTTTGATCCTTATAGAGCTTAAACAGTGTATGTTACCTGCATTATTGCAAGCAATATACTAAGCAATCTTTTTAAAAAGCATTTTTAATTATTTTTTGGATTGCTAAGTCACTGCGGTCCTCCTTACAATGACATCTCTTATTAATCTAAGATAAATAACATTAAGTAATTTGTCTATAATTAAAAACTGCACCTTTACCATTACTGCACATGAGACATCAGCACCTCATATAACATAGTGTTAATCTTCTAACTTAACATAAATTGAATGCTGTGCAAATAATTAACAATATATAATAAAAAGCTTTATTAAAAGCTATATTTTTTCTTAACCAAAACTACTTTAATAACCGGACTCTTTTATTATATTAAGTCAAATTTCATCTTTCTTATCAAAAGTTAAACCTCATTTTATATAAAGTCCTTTTATATACTAATAAGTATTTCTAATTTTACAGCATCACAATAATCATTTAAATGATGCGATACCTATTTTATTACAAATTCTTTAAAAAAAAGACTATTTTAATGTGTATTGTTCAACCTAAATTATCATTATATTATACGAATCTCCTGTAACTAAAGCATAATAAAATCAAACACAAATAGTACTATGATTAGCATTCATTAGTCCTTATTTTTAAAAGTTGTAAAATTCTTAGTAATTTTACTTTATGAAGTTAAATCAATTAATTAAGAACTTTATTCCAATTTTGATATTTTAGTGTATAATATGATGAAAAATTATTATAAACTTGTAAAAATTTCTAAAAATGACATCTATTCGTAATATAGCAATTATTGCCCACGTTGATCACGGGAAAACTACGCTTATAGATAATATGCTTAAACAAAGCGGGACATTCAGAGCTAATCAGGCAGTTGCTGAGCGTGCCATGGATTTTAACGAGCTTGAGCGCGAACGTGGAATTACAATACTTGCTAAATGTACAGCTCTTATGTGGAATGAGATCCGTATCAATATAGTAGATACACCAGGACACGCTGATTTTGGTGGTGAAGTAGAACGCATCCTTAGCATGGTTGATGGTGTTGTGTTACTTGTCGACGCATCAGAAGGACCAATGCCACAAACAAAATTCGTATTATCTAAAGCTTTAAATCTTGGTTTAAAACCTATTGTAGTTATTAATAAAATTGATAGAGATGACCAAAGAATTAAGGAAGTTATAGATGAAGTGTTTGAGCTATTTGTAGCACTTGAAGCAGATAATGATCAGCTGGACTTTCCTATAGTTTATGCATCAGGTAGAGCAGGCACAGCATCTTTAAACTTCGATAATAAAATAAATCCTTTAGATAATTTAGCTCCACTTTTTAACCTAATAGTAACACACGTACCTACACCTGCAGCAGATCATAAAGCACCGTTTTCTATGCTTGTGACCACACGAGAATATAATCCTTTCTTCGGTAGGGTTTTAACGGGGCGTGTACAAAGCGGAACTCTTAAAATCAACCAAAACGTACAAGTATTAAATCATGAGAATAAAGTACTTGAAACTGGTCGTATTACTAAAATATTAGCCTTTAGAGGTTTAGAGCGAATCGCTATAGACAATGCTAAAGCAGGAGATATTATTGCCGTAGCAGGCGTTGAAAATGCTAATGTTTCTGATACTATCTGTGCGCCTGAAGTAACCAAAGCTATACCGTCTCTACCTATAGATCCACCAACTTTATCTATGACTTTTAGTATTAATGACTCACCACTTGCAGGAAGCGAAGGTACGAAAATTACATCAAGCTTAATCGGAGCTAGATTAATGCGTGAGCTTGAGAGTAACGTTGCTCTTAAAGTAACAGAAACAACTGACAAAAATACTTTTCAAGTCGCAGGACGAGGTGAGTTACAGCTTAGTATATTAATCGAAACTATGCGTCGTGAAGGGTTTGAGTTATCTATCAGTAGACCAGAAGTATTATGCCATACTGATAAGAAAGGTAATAAGCAAGAACCTATTGAAGAAATTCAAATTGATGTTGATGACGATTATGTTGGAGTAGTTGTAAAATCTTTAGCACTTAGAAAAGCTGAAATGACTAATATAAGACCATCAGGTGGCGGCAAAAGTCGTATTACATTCATTGGCCCATCTAGAGGATTAATTGGCTATTACAGTCAGTTTTTAACAGAAACACGAGGCACAGGGATTATAAATCGTATTTTCTACGGATATACTGATTATAAAGGTCCTATCGAAGGAAGACGTAAAGGCGTACTGATCTCTAACTGTGATGGAGAAGCAGTTACATACGCTCTATGGAATCTAGAAGAAAGGGGTAAAATGTTTATAAATCCTGGAGATAAAGTATATAGAGGTATGATTATTGGGGAACATAATCGTGATAATGATTTAGATGTAAACCCACTAAAAGCAAAACAACTGAGCAATGTTAGAGCAGCAGGTAAAGACGAAGCAATAAGACTAACTCCACCAATGCTTTTAACACTTGAGCAGGCAATCAGCTATATACAGGATGACGAACTAGTTGAAGTCACACCGAAATCTATTCGTTTACGTAAAGCTCTCCTTAACCCAAACGATCGTAAAAGAGCTGCAAAATGATTTATTGTTATTCCTATTTTAATTTTATAGCATAAAATGGTCTTTCGCAACCTATAGCTTAATAGTGTTGTATATAAAATAATAAAATACTAATTACTGCTATCAAGTCAATGTATAATGCATGCAATAATCTAAAACGAAAATAAATTGATACTATAAAAATTACTTGGAGTTTAATTCGAAAAATTATCTTAGAATCAGTAATAAATACAAGTTATTCATATTACTTACTAAATTATATGGATATCAAAAATTATTAAAAACTACTAAAATAGGTTAAAAAATCTTAAGATCATTATATGACAGAAGTTGTAGACATTTAAAAGTATTTGAATCAATCTGCAGTATCAATGAATATAAACTACAAGATATTATTTTTAATTAAAACATAAAAAAGAAATTTAACGACTGTTTTGATAATTAAGATAGTTTTAGAAAAATAACTAATTATGGATACAACACACACAAGCCACAGCAGTATGACACTTTGCTATTTTTTGAAATATACTACAATAATATTAGGCATAGTACCCAAAAACCTAAATACTATAATAACACACTTTCTTTACAGCCTCTATTAAATCATTTGCACTTGGCATAGCTAATTTTTCTAAATTAACAGCATAAGGTAGTGGTACATCTTTACCACTAACAATCTCTATTGGCGCATCTAAATAATCGAATGCTTCTTTCATAACAATAGACGCAATACTTGCTCCAACACCAGCAAAAAACCATCCTTCTTCTACTATAACTAAACGATTAGATTTTTTTACTGATTCTATGATTGAATCAGTATCAAGAGGCTTAATAGTACGAAGATCAATTAACTCACAATCAATATTATCATTCTGTAAAATATTTACAACATCTAGTGCAAGCTTTACTTGAATCGAGAAAGTTACTATAGTTACATTACTACCTTCTTTTAAGATTTTTGCCTTACTAAAAGGTATAGGCTCAATTATGTCTGGTACATCAAAACTATGACCATATAAAATCTCGTTCTCTAAAAAAATAACTGGGTTATCATCCCTAATAGCTGTCAGCATCAGCCCTTTATGATCTTCAGCGCTATAAGGCGCCACTACTTTTAACCCTGGAATATGAGAATAACAAGCTGTATAATTTTGGCTATGCTGAGCTGCAACTCTACTTGCTGCACCATTTGGTCCTCTAAACACTATAGGACATTTTACTTGCCCGCCTGACATATAATGAGTTTTTGCAGCTGAATTAACTATATGATCAAATGCTTGCATAGCAAAGTTAAAAGTCATAAACTCCACGATCGGACGCAATCCTGCAAAAGCTGCTCCAACAGCAAGTCCTGCAAACCCATATTCCGTTATTGGTGTATCAATTACCCTCTTAGAACCAAATTGCTCTAGTAACCCTTGAGTGACCTTGTAAGCTCCTTGATATTCGGCAACTTCTTCACCTATGACAAAAACTTTTTCATCTCTTAGCATCTCTTCTTGCATCGCATCACGCAACGCTTCACGTACAGTTATTTGCATTTTCCCTTTTTATTTAAATTAAATATTTTCATTTACTTATAATGTAATCACGTAAATTAACAATGCAATCTAGCTAAAAATATATTAGTATATATTGGTTTGACTGAATACAGTGTACAAGAGATGGGGTGATACAGTATAATAAATAAGCTGTGCAAATTTTAAACATATATCTCTGTATATAATTCATCTTCAGCGGGTAACGGTGAATTTTCTGAGAATTCTACTGCCACTTTTATAATTTCTCGTACTGACTGTTCTATTGCTTTTAAGTCTGCTTCAGTTGCATATTTATTATCCAGTATTATTTCCCTTATTCTGACTAACGTATCACGCTCTTTATATTTCTCGACTTCTTCTTTACTACGATATTTTGCTGGGTCAGACATCGAATGTCCCCGATAACGATAAGTTTTTACCTCTAATATCACCGGAAAACTATTTTCTCTAACGTATTCAGCTACTTGTTTAGTCCCGTTATACATTTCTTCAAAATCCATACCATCTAACTGAAAGCCTCTAATACCAAATGATTCACCTTTCTTATATAAATCACACATAAAGGTAGAACGTGCTACAGAAGTACCCATCGAATATTCATTATTTTCAATAATATAAACTATAGGCAATCCCCATAAAGAAGCCATATTAAAAGCTTCATACACCTGACCTTGATTAACAGCTCCGTCGCCTAAAAAAGTAAAACAGATATTATTCGTACCGTTATATTTCTCCGCAAAAGCAAGCCCTGTACCTATGGGTACTTGAGCTCCAACTATACCATGTCCACCATAGAATTTGTTCGGTATATCAAATAAATGCATCGAGCCACCCTTACCTTTTGAGCAACCTGTAGCACGTCCCATAAGTTCAGCAAGTACGTATTTAGGTTCAGTCCCCGCTAAAATAATATGAGCATGATCACGATAGCTAGTAATAGTACTATCACCTTTTTTCTTAATCATCGCTACTGCAGAAATTACTGCTTCTTGCCCTATATATAAATGGCAAAAACCTCCAATTTTCCCCATGCCATATAATTGCCCACATTTTTCTTCAAAACGACGTAGTAAGAGCATATCTTTAAAGCTTTTTATATATTCTTCCTTTATAGGCTTATATTTTTCCGGTTTAATATCCACTAATTACTCCTTAAGAATTATTGTAATCAAGTTATAAAGTTACGGCATGACATTTGTTTCTGGATTCCTACTCCCGCTCGAACAATATAACACTAAAAATTAAAAGTTACCAAATATGGCACATGATCCGAAGGACGAAACCAATCTCGTGCTTCTGATAGTAAATGCATAGAAAATAATGCATATTTTAAATTATCACTAACCCAAATATGATCCAGTCTTCTACCCCTATTAGATTTTTTCCAATCTACATTTCTATAACTCCACCAAGTATAACATTTTTTGTTAAGTGATATAAAATATCTACTACTATCAATAAAACCTAACGAGTTTTGTAGCTCTATCAATAACGAGCGTTCAATATCAGTATGACTAATAACATTTTGCATCTGCTTACTAGACCATACATCATGTTCATGTGGAGCAATATTTAAGTCCCCGACAATAATAATTTTATCATTTTTAGTACGGTTAGCAGTAAACCATTCCCGCATTAACCTTACATATTCGAGCTTATGTTTAAATTTAAAGTTTACCTCTACATCAGGTATATCACCACCTGCTGGAACATAAAAATTATGTATCTCTAAATCATTAACTATAGCTGCTATATGCCTTTTATCGCCATTATATAATTCCAGTGCAAAAACATTATTCAAAGGAAATTTTGAAATAATAGCAACACCATTATATGATTTCTGACCTGAATATATTACATGTTCATATCCTATATTTTTAATAACTTCAAGTGGAAATAATGAATTAGCTACTTTTGTTTCTTGAAGTAAAATAATATCTGGCTGATGTTCATATGCTAATTTCCTTAATAAATCAATACGTAGACGTAATGAATTAATATTCCAAGTCACTACTTTCATTAAATGTTTTAATCCTTTTTTATAGCTGCACCTATTATTGCATCTCTGAAATAAATTATTCCAAGCTGATTTAAAGGATTTTTCATATCAATTTTATCTTTTTCTTCTTCAGGAATTTTAATCATAGTATTACTTAATATAGCAAAATAAATATTATTAGGCAAAATATACCCTACTGCACTTTGTATTCCAAGGGCTTTTCCAGTATAATGAATCATTAAATGTTTAGAATCAAGATCAGTCAGGAAAATACCATAACCAGTATAAGACTTACGGCTTTCTATACCTTGTGCTACAAAATACTTAGTAGTCATAAGTTTATACGACTTCTTAGAAAGGATTTTTCCTTCATTTAATGCTCTATACCATTTTACTAGATCGTTTGGTGTTGATATTATACCTCCATCTGCACAAGGAACTGCTAAAAAATCTGCAGTTACAGGAGTAAATGTAGGCTTATTGCTATTATTAGGCGTTACAAAATACCTTACCGGATAATTAGAACTCACAACATTTTTCTGAATTCTAGCAGCTTCACTATATGAAGCAAAACTAGTAGATTTCATGTTCAGAGGTTTAAAAAATTCATCATAAAAAAAGTTAGCTAAATCTTTTTTAGCAACTTTTTCGATAATCATACCGAGTATGACAAAATTAGTATTACTATATTTAAAATTTTTTCCTATAGATATTTCTAAAGGCTTAGAAGATACAAATTGTAATAATTTTTTGTGTACCTCTTGCTTAGACATATTTAAATCAAGTTTAACAAAACTAAAATATTCTGCAATACCACTACTATGTGTTAATAAATTATGAATCGATATTTTACATGCCCAATCCGGCACTTTGCCACCCCACATTTCCGGAGCAAGGTATTTACAAATTTTATCGTTAATATTCAACAATTCCTGTTCTTGTAATTTTAAGATTCCTGCGGCTGTAAAAGGCTTTGTAGCAGAAGCAATAGGCATCATTTCATTTGCCTTTAATTGTTCACCATTTAAAGCAAAAATTCCTTTAGCGCCAGTTAATAAAGATTTATAATCATCAGCAAACATAAAAACTGTATTTAAAAATCTATTATTTAGATATTCCTTTTCTACTTCATGAATTCTTTGCTGTATATCTGCAAAACAATCAATACAATTAGTAATTTAAAAAAATAGCAATAAAAAATATCTAGACATCATAAATTCCAAACCTATCAGAACACAATTTACAAAAGTGCGATAATAAAGAAAAATTTTCATGATACACAGAAAAAGTACATTTTCGGAGCTATATACAATTTATTTTAAGAGACAAGTTATATAATACGTCTAGTAAAATAAAACGGTAATTTTGCCTCTAACTTAATCTCTTTACCAACAATCGTTTCCGATAAATATATGTTATTAGCATGCAAGAACATATATTTACTATATGGCATTATTTCTTTATTACCATATTTATCATCCCCAAGTATTGGACAACCTAGCAATTGAGCATGCAACCTTAATTGATGCATTCTACCTGTAACCGGCATAAATTCAATCAAAAATAAATTATTATTAAGTGATTTAAGTAATTTATAATAAGTAATGGCAAGTTTACCATCGTCACTATCAATATTAGCAATTTTAGATAGTCTTCTTTTACTTTTTCCTATATTACTTTTAACTGTGCCTACATTTTTAACTGGCCTCCCATAGGTTATAGCAAAATATTTTTTGATAACCAATTTTTCTTTAAAAGCATTATGAAGTTTTACACTACTTAAATAATTTTTTGCTATTAAGAGTAGACCACTTGTTTCTTTATCTAACCTATGTACTAACTTAAAATCAGCACCTTGATAATTCAAATATTTTAATGCAGAGTCAATAGATAAATTGATTTTACTTCCTCCTTGAGTAGCGAGGCTTGCAGGCTTATTTATAGCGATCAAATGATCATCTTCATATATCAAATAATCAGTCAAAATTTTCTTCGCTAACTTAATTTCAGCATCAGCAAAAACTAATGTTTCATGTTGTGTAACAGGTAAATTAAAGTAATCATTAATAAAAATTGTATCTCCTACTTTTACTCTTAAATTCGCTTCTGCTTTTTGAAAATTAACGGTGATTTGTTTTTGGCGCAATGCTTTCTCTATTACTCCTTGAGTCAATAATGGATATAGACGTTTTAGATATTTATCTAGCCTGAAAGGAATAGGAATATTGACATCAATTATCATTTAGAACTTTTTATTATTTTATTGTATGTATTGATTCTGCCACTTTGAACATGCGATCAAGCAATAAATAATACCAAATTCATTTCTCGAACTATGTAAACAATACAAACTTCACCACAAAACATTTTAACTATTTTTAAATAAAAAGTAGCACCAAATTATTATAGATAAAAGGATTATAGCAACAAACTGGTGTATAGAAGCAATGATTATAGGTACAGAGTATACAATAGTAATTATTCCAGTAGCTATCTGTATCAATAATACAATTATGAGAAAATATGCTATCTTTGTTAATTGAAGATGTTTTACTTTGAATAAGCAAATTACCAAAATTGCATTCACTGCAAATACACTAAAACCACCTAAACGATGCATGAATTGCATAAAAACTGGATCATACAAATTTGTCAGATTAAATAAATTATCTTGTATCTCAATCGGGATAAAATTATCACCCATTAGCGGGAAATTATTATATACCAGCCCTGCATCAAGCCCTGCAACTAAAGCACCTTAAAAAATTTGTATATATATTACAGTAATAGAAATACAAGAAAATATTAGTAATAATTTCTGTGATGGTATTAACAAAAGATCACAATAATTTTTTATTAATTGATAAAAAAGTATATGATAAATAATCACAGCAATAATTAAATGAAAGGCAAGCCGAAAATGACTAACAGAGTGATTATTCAATAAGCCGCTTTCAACCATATACCACCCCATAAAGCCTTGTATACAAAATAACAACAAAGCAATAATATAAGGTAGCATTTTACACATTTTTATAACACCTTGAAAATAAAAACATATTAAAGGTACAATATATATTAAAGTTGTAATTCTACCAAGTAATCGATGTATAAACTCCAACAGATAAATAAACTTAAATTGTGATAAAGTAATGTCGTAATTAACTGACTGATATTCAGGAAAAGCTTTATATTTAGCAAATTCCACTTGCCAACTTTCAAAACTAAAAGGAGGTAAAAGACCTGTTACCGGAGACCACTCCACTATAGACAAACCAGCACCAGTAAGCCTAGTTATCCCCCCTATAATAATCATTAATATAACCATGATACAGCTTATAAATAACCATCTTGTAATTAAGTTTTGATGCATTTGTCTTATATTTTTTATTATTGATAGAAGCTAAATAATTTAAAATACTTAACGTAAATTCATTTTTACATAATCACCACTAAAGTGTCCTTAATGCTTATATTTACTTAAGTATTGAGGTGATATATCGCATGTTCATAAGTATTATATCTTCGGGAACTAAAAAAACTTATATAAGTTTAGATATAGATTATCATAATTTCACGGTAAAAAATAACAAGATAACTGAATCAGTATTAGGTACACAAACTATTGTTCTACAAAACTGATATCGCTTCAATTACTGCTAAAGTATCTTTAAATAGATTGATAATTCACTGTGATTGCACATAAAAAAAGAATTTAATAATAATATATACTGGCTAGCTCAGAACATAAAAATGACTACAATAACTTCTATATTATATGATTCTAATTCTTTTTTGACACTGAAACAATGAATTATCCTGTGTTGTAGGAATAATATTATCCACAACAAATACAATTAAATTTGAAAGCAGTAATACAGTTCTGCTTTAGTGTAATACTGTAATTTATTGACGTAACACAGTTATAAAAATATCAATAATATTGATATTTTTAGTTATTTTTTATCGTTGCAAAACCATTATATAACATCCAAAATGCTATCCACAAGACGTTTTTTATTGGAATTTTTATTACGGTACTTACGTTTCGCTTTTTTTGGAGCGACTTGTACTTCTTCTAATGATATACCATTACTTTCTACAACCTTCATCTCTTCAACAACGCTTACGGTTTGCGCTACCAACTCTTTTACACCTAAACTCTGATCTTTTACTGCATTTACAATGTTATTATTAGCTGTTTTCCATTTATGTTTATTTTTGCGTAATTGTTCTTTTTTCGGCTCTTCTTCAGTATAATCAGCACTATGATTCTGAATTACCGGCTTAACAGTATTAACACTATTGTTTTTCTTCAACAATTTCACTTTTTCAATTGAATAACTATCTGATGTAGCATTAGGATCAGAATAAAAATTAAGCTTTATATTGTATTTTTCTTCAATAAATTTTATCTCAGCACGTTTATTATTAAGTAAATAAATCACTGAAACAATATTGGTAAAAACATTTATTATATCAATTCTTTCTTCAAAAATTTCATTCTCTATAGTACGTAAAATTAACATAGCATTAGCATCACTCGCTCTAATAACTCCTTTACCGTTACAATGGAAACAAACTTCTGAATTAGTTTCTAAAAAAGAGGAGCGTAATCGCTGCCTTGAAAATTCAAGTAACCCAAACTGACTAATATTACCGGTTTGTATACGAGCACGATCACGACTTAAAAATTCTTTAAAAGATCGTTCAATGATTTTACGATTCTTAGCTTCGCTCATGTCTATAAAATCAACGACTATTAAACCTGATAGATCTCTAAGCTTGACTTGCTTTGCTACTTCTTTTGCTGCTTCTAAATTAGTTTTTAGCGCAGTTTCTTCAATATTTTTTTCAGAAGTGGATTTACCAGAATTTACATCAATTGAAATCAACGCTTCTGTAGGATTAATAACTATATATCCACCTGAAGGTAGTGTCACAACAGGCTGATATAATTTTACTAATTGCTCTTCTACTTGAAACTGAGTAAATATAGGAGTTTTATTTTTATGCTCTTTCAACTTGGCAAGTTCTGAAGGCAATAAATCCTGCATAAATTTTGAAGCATCTTCATATGCTTCCTGTCCTTGAATCACTACTTCTTTAACATTGTGATCACACATATCACGTATAGTTTTACGTATTATACTATCTTCTTCATGAATAAAACACGGCGCTGAAAATTTAATGGTACTTTTACGAATTTTATTCCATAATCTTGCTAAGTAATTATAGTCTTTCTTCAAATCTAAGGTGCTACTGCCTCTACCTGCAGTTCTAACAATTACACTATAAGTAATTTTTTGAATACTTACTATTTTATTTAAAATATCTTTCAGTCTTTTTCTTTCTTCTCCATTTGATATTTTACGCGATATACCGTTTTGTGAACTTGTATTAGGCATTAAAACACAATATTTACCAGCCAAAGATATATAAGTAGTAAACGCAGCACACTTATTGCCTCGTTCTTCCTTAGTAACTTGCACCAATAATACTTGGTTTTTTCTTATTACATCTTGAACTTTATACGGTTTATATTGTGAAATATTTAACTCAGTGGTACAGCTTTGTATAATTTCAATATCGTCAGCTGACTCTAAATTAAACTCTGACTGAAATTTACTTTCTACTAAATCTTCTATTGTTTTGAGATCAATTTCTTCATTATCAATCAAAGAATCATATATAATAGATGGCTTCTCTTGATCGTCCTCAATCGTGATATTTGCAAGAGCTATTTCAGGAAAAGCATTAACTGGAAAAGTACTCTCTGCGGTAGGCAAATTGTAATAGTTAGGATGGATTTCACTAAACGGTAAAAAACCACTTTTATCCATTCCATACTCTATAAACACAGCTTGTAGCGACGGTTCTATTCTTGTCACTTTTGCTAAATAAATGTTACCTTTATTTTGTTGTCTTACGGTTGTTTGAAACTCAATATCTTCTATATTGTTACTTTGTCCTAATAAAACTACTCTTGTTTCACTTGGGAAATTAGCATCAATTATAATCTTTTTATGCATTTATCTTGCTCACTAACTTGAAGAACATATAATTAATATAATGCTTGTATCTTAAGACAAATCATTGCTTATCTTGTATTAATTTCTTAACAAAATCATTTTATCCATAAAAAATTTATCCATAATTAAAAAATGAAATTTTAGATAAACTTTAAATAACACCTCTTTAAAATACTAAAAAATATATTATTACTTTCTTACATTAAAATATTTTCATATTATTTAATTCATTATTTTTAAATTAAATAATAATTTATATACAATAAGACTACCATACTGGATTAAAAGCTGATAATCTAATAACTATTATACCTAAATTGGATTACGAATCTCTTTATTTAATTTTTAAGATAATAATCTTAATTATAATTATGAGTTATATACCATGTACCTATGTTTAGCAAATACTTAATTTATGACTTTAAAAAACGATTATAAAACTAATTTTTTTTCACTTTTTGGAATATTTATTTTTTCCTGTATCAATGCTATAAATTTTTATAATTTTAAAATCTTTTTACTGATTAAAAATTTAGGAGGAGAACAAATAAATAATATAAATCAAACTAAATTTATAGGTTCAATAATAGCAGGCTTTTCCTTAATACAATTAATTAATAAGTTAAGTAATAAGAGAATTATTTTAATTAGCTTATCTTTATTAATTATATGTACAATAAACCTAATTATATTAAATAATTATACTTTAATTAAAATTAATTTTATTTTAATTAATTTTGGAATATTTTCATATTTCACTTCTAGAACATTAGACATAATCGAGATTAGCAAAGTAAAAAAATATCTTTTTCTAGCTTGTATAATATTGTTATGGGCGGGTGGAAACTTAATGGTAGATTTATTAAATCCATTTATAAAACCCACAAATAATACTATAGTAATTTGTGCATTATTATACTGTATCAATATACTAACCGAATTTCTGCATTATAATCACACATCTCATAAATTAAATTTAAATTCAAAATTTTCATCTTTAATAAAAAATATTGAATTACAATTATTAACAGGTTTTGTAGTTTCTTATATCACCTTAAATATATTATGGTATTATGAAGCTTTTGCATTAAAAAAACAATTAGCATTAATTAATTTAAAACTCATACTAAAATATATTTTCCTAACAATATGTTTTGCGATAATTCCTATATGTTACATATTAAGCAAAATAAATAAATATTTTGCTAATTTATCACTAAATATAATTTTACTTATCTGCTTTATTTTACTACCAATTCATGGGACTAATAAAAATCTTAATATATTATATATAATATTAATCGGTAATTGTTTAGGAGCCATTTTTATTTGTAATATTTTAATACTAATTGATAAATTTCAAGATTACGAACTCAGAACCGCTTTATTGTCATATTTTTCAATGTGCAGCATCGGCATATATGCTGGTGCTTTATCATCCCATGTACCATACGGCACTATTAAAGGAAGTGATTTTTTATTCTCAGTTTTTGCTGTAGTTGGTAGTTTTGTAACTTATCATTTTTGGTATTTTATTCAGTATAAATTGTATAGGTTCTAATTTCATCTTGTTTACCGGTCTACTGGAAATAATTACAGATACTATATAGTATCTGTAATTGGACCTTATGTTCAAGGCAGAACATAACATAAGCTAGACGTCTTGAAGCATACAACACCACTTATTGATGCTCACAATGGTGATTATGTAATATTTTGTAACAAAATATTATTTGTATAATTTGCAATTAAATATTAACATTTAAATATATTTAAACAACCTCGTATGCATCAAAGTACATTATTAAAACCAGTTAGTTGTTATGGTATTGGGGTACACACAGGAAAACGTACTCAGTTAACTATAGAACCTGCTAAAGAAAATACTGGAATTATATTCATAAGAACCGATATATCTTCTGAAAATAATTATATTGAAGCTAGCTATTGTAATGTATCCGATACTTTATTATCGACCACTATAAGTAATAATCATAAAATTCAAATTTCAACAATTGAACATTTAATGGCAGCACTTTGGGGATGCAGCATTGATAATGCAATCATTAAAATTGATGGTCCCGAAGTTCCAATTATGGATGGTAGTAGTAAACCTTTTGTGTTTATGATTGAATGTGCAGGTAAAAAATTACAAAATGCTCCTAAAAAATATCTAAAAATTTTAAAAGAGGTCAAAGTAGTTAATAAAGATTGTGAATTATATTGTACTCCTTCCGAGCACATGGCTGTAGATTTAACTATTGATTTTAGTAGTAAAGCTATAGGGAGGCAAAATCTAAGTTTTGGAATGCAAGAATCATTTACTAAAAACATTGCTGATGCTAGAACTTTTGGTTTTATAAGGGATGTTGAGTATCTGAAAAGCAAAGGACTCGCACAAGGCGCCTCATTTGAGAATGCTATAGGAATAGACGAACATGATAAAGTATTAAACCCAAGTGGCTTACGTTATGCAGATGAGTTTGTTCGTCATAAACTATTAGATTTATTCGGCGATTTATATACAAGCGGCATTAGCGTTGTAAGTGCAATTAAGGGGTATAAAACAAGCCATGCTTTTAATAATGAATTATTGCATAAAATATTTAGCGATACTACATCTTATAAATTTGTAACCAGTAACGAGTTATAATAATCATAATTATCTCATATTGATACATTGCGTTTTCTTTTTTGCATCCTTTTTAAATCTTAACATTTTTATTTCAATAGTATTAACTATTTAATCTATAGATTTTAATTTGACTATAATTTTGATAAAGTAAATGTATTTTGAAGATAAGTTGCTTTTCTATATTACTATTTTTCTTTAAAAATGCTTCCTCATATTACGGAAATTCTTGTATTTTCTGCTCTTATGCATACTTCTATAATCCTTATCCTTTTTAATTTTTTAAAGCGAATGTTTGTATAATACTTATAACTCTCTAATTGCTCTAAATAATTTTAGATGGGAGTTTTATTATATTCTTAATATATATTTAATGACGAAATCGTCATTATTAATAAAAGCACATTATCACTAGCATCTAATATAAGAAATCAAATTATTAACCTAAATTATTTTCAAATATTCAGTGACATTATAAATTCATTTGTTATAAGATCGCTTCTTATTATCAAAATAACTAATTTTATATACTAATAAATCATTTTATGAATTTGATACAAACTATGAACTTGAAAAGTATAATTTGAATCATGCCTTCCTATACTAACTCCTAAAACAACAGCGACAACTATCACAGTAATATAATAGTAAAAAATACTGACACTACATCACTTAATACTATTATTTAGTGGGTTTTACTTTGTCTAAAACTAGACTAAATAAGATTGAGCATTTTTTATATTTTCCTAACCTTTGATTTAAAAATCAAAAAATTTTTTATAAATTTTACTTTTATTTTATTTATTATTTTATTAACTTCGTTTACAACTTGAGTTATATTATAAATTCTAATCAACAAACAAAATAAATGACTGGAAAAGAGTTAAATAAAATTGTTGCAGCAATCTTATTTGCTAGTTTAATTGCTATGATTGTTGGATTTATTGCAAATATATTATATAAACCAAACTTACATGTTTTACATCGCGGTTATAGCATTGCAATTCAAAAATCATCAAGCAATGAAAGTGCTACAGTAATCGCGCAAGAATCGGTAAATATACAGGAATTGATGAAAACTGCTAACGCAAATCATGGTCGTGAAATAGCAAAAAAATGTTTAATGTGTCATTCTCTTGACAAAGACGGTCCAAATAAACTAGGACCACATCTTTGGAATATAGTAGGAAGACCAAAAGCAAGCATAACAGACTATAAATACTCCTTTGCTATATCAAAACTTGGAGGCGTATGGGATGATGAAAATTTATTTGCTTTTTTACACAAACCAAGTAGCTATGCCCCAGGAACTAAAATGTCCTTTGCAGGTATCTCAAAACCACAAGACATAGCTGATGTAATATTATTTTTAAAAAACTATGTTCATGATCAATAATTATCTCAACGAGATATGGTTAATAATTGGAATAATTTGTATACTTGTTGAATGCTATATAGTTCAAAATATGGGCTTCTTATTCTTGGGACTTGGAGCATTATCAAATAGTCTTGTTGTATATAACAAGCCTTTAGTGATATTTACTTTAACAAATCAAATAACATTTTTTGGTCTATTTTCACTTGTATGGTTTTGTATATTATATTATCCTCTTAAAAAATATGTTTATAATAAAACTGATAAAACAAAAAGTTACTCGGATATGATAGGAAAAACGGTAGAGGTTTATAGTCCTACTGTTTCTTCCAATACTATAGGACAAGTAAAATGGTCTGGCGCTATTATGAATGCTTATCTTGCGCCAAATGAAATCGATGCAAAAATAGGAGAACAACTTTTTATCATCGGAGTAAAGGGAAATATACTAATTTGTTCTAAGCATAGATTTAATAATAATGCTGATTACTGCTAACCGACATTATTGTATTAAAAATTATAATTTCGTTTAAAATGCTAACTTATAGCATTTTTTGTTTTTCTTAGATTACCACATATTCTACAATTTCTTACAATGATAGTGTGGATATCTGTATAAGATCTAAATATTCTCTTTAAACCAATCAAAAGCTTTTTTAAAGAAATTAATATTTTCATCAAGTCTAATATGAGATAAAGCTTTTTGCTGCTTTAATGCATGAATTTTTAGCATACCTATAGCTGCTGAATACATAGCCGGATTGTAGTCTTCTGTAAAACCAGCAATAATCTCTGGTTTACCAATTCTACTCTGTTTTGCAAAAATTTTATTTGAAAGCTCTTTAAGCCCTCTAAGCTGCGATCCACCTCCAGTAATTACAACTCTAAAAACTTCAAACTGCCCTTTTGTTGCTTTATCATATTCTGCTTTTACCATTGATAATATTTCTTCAGCTCTTGCACTTATTACCTCAGCCAATCTATAAATTGTTAATGAAATATTTAAATTATGAGGAATATCAACATGAAAATCATCCATATTTATAATACTATCTTTCTCAAATAAAGGTATAATTGCATTACCGTATAAAATTTTTAATTTCTCGGCGGTAACAAGATCGATACCAAAGACTTTAGCAATATCCAAACTAATATGAAAACTACCTATATTTAAATGCCAGGTATATATTAATTTATCAGCAAAAAAAATGCCGCAAGAAGTTGTTTGATCGCCTATATCTATAATAAGCACACCTAAATTTTTTTCATCATTTGTAAGACAGCTAATAGCAGAAGCATAAATTGCTAGAGTAATATTTGTGACCTCAACATGACATTTAGCAAAGCATTGTACAATATTGGATAATAAATTTGAACGAGCAGAAATAATATGTAATTCACAACTAAGTGCTCTACCGTACATACCGATAGGATTCTCGACTGAATTATTATCAAGTGTAAATTCAAGAGGAAAATAATGAATAATTTCCTGGTTTTTAAATTTAAATTCAACTAATGCTTTTTGTAGTAACTTTTTAATATCCTGCTGTGTTACAGTTTGTCCATTAATTTTAATGGTATAATTAATATAATAAGATTTAGTCTCAGCGCCAGACAACGATAATATAATTTTGTTTATGTTTTTACCGCAATCTTTTTCAAGTGCATAAATCGCTGTAAGAATACTAGTTTCAGCATTTTTTAAATCTAATATCACTCCTGACTTAATCCCTTTAGAATGATGTAAATTTTGGCTAGCTACTTTAATTTCACCTTTTTTACTAATATAGGCAGCAATTACGGCAATCTTACTACTACCGAAATCAAATGTTACAAAATTTGATATTTTCTCTTTCATTTTTATGCTTCTTATTATAAAAATTGCATTGCAAAGAGTGCACCAACGTTGCAATTCACAAAAAGATTTTTAAAAATTATGTAAATCAGAATTTTTAACTTGATTGCTTCGTTGAATTACTACTTAATTACTATAGGAAACTGTAACACGCAAACAAGCTTGCTTGACAATGATAATTCTCAATATTTCTGTATATAATATTTATTTCTATCTCTTAAATCTAAAGCCTTATAATTTTGATTAAAAAGCTTGTTAGTCTTATTGAGTGCATCGATATATTTTAATGCTGTTTCAAATTCTTTTTCAGGTAATTTTATACTAATATTCCCTTTAAGATTTAAATCCCATCTTCTATCTCCAACTCTTATAGCAACTAAAGTTTTATTGAGTAATGCAGGATATTTCTGCAACTCTAATACTAATTTACTTGCATAGATGTTCGCACCTTCCCCTACAACATGTAATAAGTGAGAAAAAGGTTGAATATCTTTACTAATTTTATAACCTTCTTCATCAATTAGAAAAAGTTGATTATTAATTTGCCAAATAGCAATAGGTTCTCTTTCAAATAATTTTATATATACTGTATTTGGTAATCTTCTACTGACATATACTTCCTTAATCCATTTACTTTTCTTTAAATTATTACTAATTTCATCTAATTTAAGAGAAAAAATAGGACTACTCTTATTCGCATTTAAAACCTTTAATATTGTAAGCTCATCAACATTTTGCTGTCCTTCAATAATCACATTCTCAAGTCTAAATCCAAGTTTTGTTGTGACTTGATATATATTTGTTATGAGATATGTTTTTATGCTAGTAAAATATTTTGTAAAAACAAATAGACATACAAAGATCATTAAAACAATCTTAAGCACTAATATTGCTTTTTTATACATTAAGCCCAGTTTTCTGCGTAATGAGATATTATTAGTATTTTTTGTTTGTTTGTTTTTATTTGAGATTGTTTTTTGTCTCATGATTCAAAGCTTGCCATCTTTATAATTTCTTCAATTAAATTAGTAAAATTTATCCCTGCATAGGCTGCAATTTCTGGCACTATTGATAAAGGCGTCATCCCAGGGTGAGTATTGATCTCCAAAACATATAATTTGTTTGTCTGTTCTTCTAAAATGAACTCTGCTCTAACAGGACCTTTACAATTTATTGTTTTATAAATTTTTTCTGATTCTATCAGTAATTTTTTATATAAATTAGCAGGTAGCGGAGCAGGACACACATGTTCAGCAAATCCTTCATTATATTTAGTTTCATAATCATAAAAACGAATTTTTAGTAATTTAATTTCTAAAACACCTAAAGCTTTGCCATTTAGTAATGCTACTTGCAATTCTTGCCCTTGTATATACTGCTCTATTATTATATCTTCACCATAAGGAAAATCATAATCGGTAAAGTTAAAATCATCCTCTTCAAATATTACTTCAACACCAATACTTGATCCTTGTTTAAGAGGTTTTATTACATACGGTCGCTTCATAGGATCAGTGTTTATATGATCACTTTTACTAACGACAATACTGTCTGCAATGTTAATATTATTTTTTAAGACACAGCTTCTAAAGTGTATTTTATCGAATGCTAAAGCCGAAGATAATAGACCACTATGAGTATAAGGAATACGCATTATATTAAGTAATCCTGGTAAACAACCATCTTCACCATATGTACCATGTAAACAGTTAAAAACAATATCAGGGTTTATTTCTTGTAATTTTACTGCAATATCTGCACCCATATCAACAAATGTAACTTTATATCCTAATTCAATTAAAGCTTTACTAACTCCTGCACTGGATACTAAAGAGACTTCACGCTCAGCAGACATACCACCCGCTACTAATGCTATATGCTTTTTACCTGTACTACTTAATATTTTGACTACAGAGTGTTCTACAAAATGTGTTTGATATTTGTGCATATTCTACTTTTTTATTAGTATGACTAAAATATTAAGTTGCGATAAAGTAATATCAGTATGTTTGAAAAGCCTTTTCCTCCATCATCTGCTAGGCACATCTTCGCAATAACGGTTTTTAAACATATTTTCCAATTCTTTTTATTTCCCAATTCAACTCTACTCCACTATCTTCAAATACTTTTTGCCGTACAAAATTGCCTAAATCTTCTAAATCTTTAGCGGTAGCATTTCCATTATTAATCATAAAATTACAATGCAGTTCTGATATTGAAGCACCGCCTATTCTATAGCCTCTCAGTCCTGCTTTGTCAATAAGTTCCCAAGATTTACGCCCTTCAGGATTTATAAAAGTACTTCCACCTGTACGCTCTTTAATAGGCTGTGTTGATGATCTTGTATTATTTATTTTATTCATCTTTAATAAGATATTCTGACTATCACCTTTATTTACTTTAAAAACAGCTTTTAGAAGAATTAAATCTTTTGGTAAATTGTTACCACGGTATTTAAACCCGATTTCTTTATTCGTAAACGTTAAAAAGTTTCCTGAAAAATCAAGTGCTTCAACCTGCACTATAATATCTTGAAATGCAGAACCATAAGCGCCAGCATTCATAATTACTCCTCCACCGATAGTTCCTGGAATACCTACTAAAAACTCAAAACCGGAAATAGCATTTGCTTGACAAAATCTTGCTAAATTATAATTAAGGCAGCTGCTCCCTACTATCAAATGATTATCTAAAAACTCAATTTTGTTAAAATTCTGACCAAGCTTTATAACGACACCTTCTATTCCACCATCTCTTATAATAATATTTGAGCCTGATCCAAAAGTAGTGATAGGTAATTTTTGCTTATTTTGTATTAAGAAACTTTTTAAATCTGCAAAATCGAAAGGTTTAAAGAAAATTTCAGCATTACCACCTACTTTAAACCATGTCAGATGTTTTAAATTATAATCTTTTTTATACTCACCTTTGATTATCGGTAAAATTGACATATTGTTACTTTCATTGCATAACTTTATCATTGGATTTTGTATCACAGTCTGTATTTTCTAAAATCTCGTGTGATAACAATCTCCTATCTAATTCATTAGCAAAACTTGAAATATTGCCTGCTCCCATCATAATGATCATATCACCGGAAGCTGCATTGTCTATAATAATACTAACAACATCATCTAGTTCTGCTAGAAAATTTGCCTTATCATGATGCTTATTCTGCGTCATCTTATCAACTAAACTTTGTCCTGTAATTCCTTCTATAGGGGTTTCACCTGCAGCATATATATTGGTAATATAGAGTATATCTGCATCCGCAAAGCAAAGCATAAAATCATCAAATAAATACTTGATTCTTGAATATCTGTGAGGTTGGAAAATCGCTATAACTTTACCGTTTTGTTGATTTGCTATATTTTTAGCAGTTGCAAGCGTTGCCTTTATTTCCTCAGGGTGATGAGCGTAATCATCAATAATCACAGCTTTATTATATTCAGCTACTTTAGTAAATCTCCTTTTTACTCCTTTAAAATTATTAAAGCCATTTTTAATAGCTTTAATACCAAAATCTAATTCTATCCCAACTGCAATTGCAGCAAGACTATTTAAAATATTATGTCTTCCAGGTGTGGGAATAGTAATTTTTTCAATAATAGTTGTGCCTAGTACATTTGGTAGACTAATTTTTACGTCAAAAGTAGAGGAAGCAATATCAGTATTAATATTAAATGCTATAATATGAGCATCTTCTGAATCAATTCCATAAGTAATAATTTTCCTTTCAGTAATATCATCTACTAACTTACGCACTATTTTATGATCGATACAACAAACAGCAAAACCATAAAAAGGTAGATTTGTAATAAAACTTCTAAAAGCACCAATTAATATTTCAAAATCTTGATAATAATCTAAATGCTCAGGATCAATATTAGTGATTATCGCAATAGTTGATGGAATGTGAATAAACGTTGCATCAGATTCATCAGCTTCAGCAATTAAATAATTACTTGAACCAAGATATGCATTAGTAGATTTATTATTTATAATTCCACCATTAATAACCGTAGGACATAAGCCAGCTGCTTCAAATAAACAAGCAATTAAAGAAGTAGTAGTGGTTTTACCGTGCGATCCAGAAACTGCTACTGAACATTTTAATCTCATAAGTTCAGCAAGCATTTCAGCACGCCTAATAATCGGAATTTTACGTTCTAAGGCCTCTTTTATTTCAGGATTATTTTGGTTAATCGCTGATGAAATAACAACATACGAAACATTTTTAATGTTCTGCTTAGCCTGTCCTAAAAATATTTTAATACCGTATGACTCAAGTCTTTTAGTATTATAATTTTCTACTAAATCGGAACCTTGTACTTTATAACCTAGATTATGTAATATCTCAGCTATACCACTCATTCCAACACCACCGATACCTATAAAATGTATGGTTCCTAAAGTTTGATTAGATTTTTTTAATTCAAGTAATAGCATTTAAGTTTAATAATTTAAAATTGAATTCGTCATAAAGATCATTACCTATGTTATAAAGTATAATAATTGATGCACTACAAATACTATGTAATACTATAATTTTGCTTACTTATTAAGTATATGCCTTATCTTATGGATTCCTTGAGAGTTTCAAAATTGATCTTGTTATAATTATAACGTTTTTATACTTCATCTACCCTATCAAATTTTGCTTCAGAATAAAAATTCCCTTGCAGTCCACTCACTTTTAGATCAATTAAAAATTTAGCTATTTCTCCGTTTTCTACAAATTCAGCTACAGTTGCAATACCTAAATCTTCTGAAATTTTAATTAATCTTTCTACAAAATATCTACTTTGTATATCACTTGTAATACTACGAACATATTTACCATCAATTTTAATAATATCAATTGCTAAGCTTTGAAGTTGTTTAAAAGAAGTGAAACCAGAACCAAAATCATCTAATGCAAATTTACATCCGTACTTACGTAGTTTATTAATAAATAAAGTTATTTTATCATAATTTTCATTGAAAGAAGTTTCTGTAATCTCAATAATTAAACGATCTCGAACATTATGAGTTTTCAATAAGCTTTCTGCTATTTCACATAAAGCTTCATCGCTTGTTCCTATATTTGAAATATTAACTGCTAACATTAAGTTAGGATTACGTGCAAGTTCGTTAACAGTCATTTCTAAAACGATTTGATCAATTATAAAAATCAATCCTTTATTTTCAGCAATAGGTATTATATGCCCTACAGAAATATAAGCACCATTCTCGTCAGGTATACGGAGAAGACACTCATAATAATGAATTTTCATAGTATTACGATCTATTATAGGCTGATAAGCAAATCGCATAGTCTTTTCCGCTAAGGCTTGTCGTAATAAGTTCAGCTGAAGATTAGATTGTCTTATATTTTTCACATCATGTGCTGTACTACTATATTCACGATAATAATAATTATTATTTTGAGCAAGTAACATATTTAATGCTTTTTCAATTGATTTCGCATTATTCATTACTGTTGTAAATTTAATGCTTGCTATATAACAATGCATATAAAGTGCTGGCCTATCTTTATTAATATAAAGCTGCGACAATAAATATAATTTTCTAGCAAAATTTTTAATTAGGTCAGAATCAGTGGTCTTGAGTATAAATAATATTCTATCTTTATTTATTATCTTAAATGTCGTAAAAATATTCAGTTCTTTGCTTACATCTTCAATGATTTGATCTAAATCCTGAATAACAAAATGCTTATCTTGCTCTATAAATTCTATTTCATCATAATTAACTAATCTACAAGCAAAACACACACCTTTTTGCAATTTATCTATCTCATATTGTAAATTTTTAGAATCCGTTATTAATTCCAACATTGCAATTTTTATCATAAAATTATATATTTAAGAATATTAAGACATTTTTACTTTAAATGAAATAAAAATATGAACCGCATAGCAAGGATACAAGAAAAATTAAGTGTGTTAAAACCACATTTTCAAGAAATAATAGATGAAAGCTATAAGCATACTAATCATTATGACGGAACTTATAGCCATATAAAAATAAGAATCTCTGCAGAAACATTACAGGGGCAAAGCTTGATTGCACATCATCGCACTATTAATAACTTACTCGCGGATGAATTTAATAGTGGCTTGCATGCGTTATCGATAGAGGTATTATGAAAACAAATAATATTTTAAAGGTAGCAGTTGGAGCTAGTAGTGTAGCACAAAAAGCCCTAAACAGTATAGCAAATAAAGGCTATAACTTCATTGAAGATAAAATACTTAAAGGTAATTACATTAGTCGCGAAGAATTTGAAAAATTACAAACTTTAGTAATAAAACTTAAAAAAGAATTAACAGAGTTAAAGGGTAATAATTAATTAACTAGCTTTACTAAATTTTTATTTTTATTATTTTAAACTTCTGTTTTACTTATAACATTTTCTGCTAAAGCACCTTCTTTAGCATCTTTAATTTTGCTCATATAGGATTCATATTCTGAGGATGTAAAGTTCTATTATTGTACGTTTTAATAAATCTGTAGTATAATCCTTATTAAAACTTATGCTCTATCATTATGCATTAGCATAATTTATATTCTTTTTAAACAATCCATTTTTTAAATCTTGATTAAATATCAGCTGCCAGATTTAAACCTTAAATCAAACATACTGTGCTCATATAAATTATTATAATGCATAACTCGAGTCATAAGTAAATAACATGATCAATATTTACTTTTATATAATTATTGCTATTTAAAACATTATGTGCTTTGATCAGTTCGGATTGATACTCTTGCCGACATACCTGGGACTAGATTAGCATTTGGGGATACAAAATCTATTAAAACAGATACACGTTGTACAATTTTAGTAAAATTACCAGTTGCATTATCTGGTGGTATTAAACTAAATTTAGCTCCGGTAGCAGGAGCAATATTACGAATTTTCCCATAAATTACCTTTGTAGGGAAAGCATCAAATACAATTTTGACTTTCATCCCAGACTTAAAGTTCTTAATTTGGGTTTCTTTAAAATTAGCCTTAATATACATAGTATTATCCTGCACTATAGAAAATAATGCCTTACCCATTACTATATAATTCCCGACTGCTAAATTACTATTACTAAATATGCCTGGTACCATAGCAATAATTTTAGTATTTTGTAAGCTCCTTAAGGTTAATTTTTTATTTTCTGTTAGTTCTTTAAGTTTTTCCTGTGCTGCTGATTTTTCAAGTTCAAGAAGCTGTAAATTGTGCTTAGATATGTCTAAATCTAATTGTGCTTGTTTATACTCCGTTTTCACTTTTTGATATTCGTTTTTAGAATCATCTAACGTTTTAGAGCTAACAAATTTAGCATTACTTAATGCCTGTACTCTAGTAAAATCTATTGAAATAATATCAAAGCTTATTTTAGTCAGCTTTAATTTTTCAGCCACTTGTTCTAGACGCATCTTGCCTATTGAAATTTTTTGCTCTATAATTTCTATATTTTTTATGCAAGCTTGAATAGCTGCGTCAAGTGCTGCAAGCCTTGCTTTATAATCTCTATCATCAATTTCACCTATAAGCTCACCTTTATTAACTCTAGTATTATTGGTAACGAATAACTTTGTTAAAACACCGCTAACTTCAGCACTAATATTCGAAATATCTGCATCTATATAAGCATTATCAGTAGATTGCGTATTCGCCCAAACATAAATTCTATATCCAAAATAAGTAAATATTATTAAAACTATAATAATGACATGTTTAATAAATGAATAATGTTTATATTTATAGATAACTTGTTGTAATACACTAAACATAACACACTTTACCAATCCCCTCTATGTTTTAAAAAATAACAAATTGGTATAGAAAGAATATATATCACTGCAATTAATGGCAGTGAATACCATGGATATATAATAAGATTTATAATCACAATAGCGACTAAAATCATTGCAAGAGATAAATATTCAGGTTTGATACTTAAATTTTTTGTTGAGATTGTAGGAAGCCTACTAGCAAGTAGGAAAGCTACAATAGCTAAATATATATTAATTGTTATAGTGTGAGTACGTGTATTGATATTTAACAACGTACCAATTTCAAAATCTATCATTACAGGCGTTAAAGCAAGTAAAGCACCACATGGAGCAGGTACACCAGTAAAAAAATCTTCAGTTTTTTTATCTTGTTTCAATTGATAAATCCCAACGTTAAAGCGCGCTAAGCGTAGTGCCATACACACTATGAATAATAGCATTACTGCTGATGAAAATACCTTATACTCATATTGTTGAAAAGACCATAAATATATTAAATAAGCAGGAGCTATACCAAAATTAGCGAAATCACATAATGAATCAAGCTCTGCACCAAATGGACTAGCTGCATTTAGTATCCTTGCTATTCTACCATCGATACCGTCAATAATTGCTGCGACTATAATGCAATATACTGCAAGTTCCCATCTACTATCCAAAGCAAATTTTATAGAACTCATACCAGTTACTAAACCAAGCAACGTAATAAAGTTTGGAATTAGTTTTATTAGAGGTACAGGTTTAGTGATGATAGATCTACGAATTTTTAACAATTTTAATACTCAAAAATACTATATAAAGAACATCATGAATTAATTGAATGCAAAGAACATTGGCAAATTGATAGACAAATTTTACAATTCTTGCATAAAATTAGTGTAATTCTACTGTACAATAACTAGTAGTTATTTCCGCTCAAACTTAAATTCTTCTGTTTTTTTACGTCCAAAATCAGCAATGATAGTTTCACCGCCTATAGCAGTTTGTCCTTTACTCACTAATAAAGCTGTTTTCAACGGTAGATAAACATCTACTCTGCTACCAAAACGAATTATACCGTACCGCTCACCCATTTTTACTTCATTATCCTCTTCTAAATCACAAACTATACGCCTTGCTATAAGTCCAGCTATCTGAACAAAAACAATTTTCTGTCCTTGATCAGTTTCCATTAATACTGATTGGCGTTCATTATAAAGACTCGCTTTATCAAGTGAAGCATTGAAAAACTTTCCTGGATTATAATGCAGAGCCAAAATTTTCCCATTTGCGGGGATTCTATTAACATGGATATTAAAAATATTTAGGAAAATACTAACTCTAATCATTTCCAGATCACCAAGCCCTAATTCCGGAGGTGGCGAGGCTTCCTTAATTTCTTGAATTATTCCATCTGCAGGACTTATTACTAAATCATCACTTATAGGTACAAAGCGATCAGGGTTACGGAAAAAATAAATACACCAAATAGTAGCAATAAACCCAATACAGCCAAGTTTTTCATTAAATGATGCTAATAAAAAACTTACTAATGCAAAGCTAGCGATAAATATATATCCTTCACGGTGAATAATTTTAAATAAATCATTATATTGTTTCATTTTAATCTCTATAAATCTCCTTATTATTTTAACTATACCTGCTCTGCGTTATCATCTTGGGTCTCGAGAACGTCTGCATCTTCTTCATGATTGCTAACTTGTGTTTCTTGAGCAGAACCAAGAGCATACACGCATAAATCTGGAAGTGGGACAGAGATTTTTTTTGCAAGATCATTTAGCTGCGATATTGCTTTCATCACTTCATCAGGAATAGTACCACCTCTTTCATCAGATAACCATTTTGCTTGAAATTGCAACGGATGATGCCCTTCTTGAGGCGTACCTATATAAAACTTAAATTTTGCCCTTTGTCCACCAAAATCGCAATCAAATTCAAACTCTTTATAATGTGCCATAACTTTATAAATTAATAATTATATAATAATATTCTAACAATAAAAATTCGAATCTTAAATCATTTCTATCCAAGAAGTCACAATATCAGGTACTTTAAAACTTATAGAATGCTTTTTTACTACAGATATAGTAAAAATAATAAAAATCTTATTTCGCTAAAAAAATATTTCTCTAATTATCAATTTAAATAACTAATACAGATAACCTTTGATATTTTTAAAGTTTCTTCGCAATATAACGATTTGCACATATAAATTTATCGCTAGAATCTATAATTATCCCACCTGCTTCCTTAATAAGAAGCTCAAATGCATAATATAATGTAAAATTTAATAATGATAAATATATTAAATCTACTTTACCTAAAGATACAAGGGCGGCTCCATAGCAAGGAGACCCAAAAGATCTAATATTATTTAGCTTTATTTCTTCAAAATTATCATAATTTACACCTTCAACAATTGCTAAACAATTCTTTAAATCGGCATTATCAGACACTCTAAGTCTTAATACATGATAATTAGAGTTAAAATTATTTTTTTCTATCCAAGCTCCTTTACCCTTTTCAGCATAATAAATTTCATTAAGAACAGGAAAATATATTACAGTAGAAGCAGTAGTCAATGCGTCTTGATTCCTTTTTAAATAAGTTACGGATATTGCAAAAAAAGGTATACTCCTACAAAAATTATTTGTGCTATCTATAGGATTAATTAAAATGATACTCTCATAATTATCATTTAAATCGAATATATCTTCTGGAAAGAATAAATATTGTGTATGTTTTTGCAATTCTTCACATAATAAAGTTTTTAATTTTAAATAAGATCGTTTGCAAAATTCTTCATTTCTTATAGAATTTTTTTGCAGCATTTCTAATTCTAAAAAATCCCTATTCAGAAACTTCACTGCTTTACGTATGGCATTCATTAATAAATTAGTTATAGGTTGCATAATGAAAATTTATTTAGCACGCTCTACATATGTCATATCATCAGTTTTAACGACAATTTTTTCTCCTATTGCTAAATATTGAGGCACCTTAACTTTAATACCGTTTTCTAAAATTGCCGGTTTATAAGAAGAGGTGACTGTTGCTCCTTTTATTACTGGATCAGTTTCACTAATTGCTAATATAACAGTTGGAGGAAGCACAATAGTTAAAGGCTTGTCATTATAAAATTCTACTTTAACAATCATATTTTCGGTTAAAAAAGGTAGTTTTGCTTCTAATATTTCCTTAGGTACATTTATTTGATCAAAATGCTTAGTATCCATTAATACTAAATTATTACCTTCAAAATATAAAAACTGACAATCTTTTTGTTCAAGTTCAGCTTTTTCTAAATAATCGGAAGAGCTGAATCTATCGTTACGCTTTGTACCTGTTTTTAAATTTTTCATCTCAACTTGTACATAAGCACCTCCTTTCCCAGGTTGCGTATGTTCAGGCGTTTTGCTTACAACCCATAAATCATTATTATAAACCAGTATGTTACCTGTTCTAATTGAATTTGCTGAAATTTTCATATATTATAGATTTTAAGACTTAAAATTAAGTATAAATATACAAATTATTTCCTTTAAACACAAGAATTTAATCTTATGACCACAATATTAGTAGTAGACGATATAGAAACCAACATTAAGTTACTAACAGCAAAACTTTTAAAAGAGTACTATACAGTTCTTACTGCAAATAGCGGCAAAGAAGCATTATCAATTCTTAAAAAGGAGAAAATCGATACTATACTCCTTGATGTTATGATGCCGGAAATGGATGGATTTGAAGTGTGTAAAATGATAAAAACAGATCCAGGCACTACTCATATACCTGTTGTAATGATTACTGCACTTTCTGATATTGATGATCGAGTGAAAGGTCTTGAAGCAGGAGCTGATGAGTTTTTAACAAAGCCTATTAATGATACTGCTCTATTTGTAAGACTTAAATCATTATCTCGAATGAAAAGCTTAATTGATGAATTAAAACTTCGTAATAGTACTAATGCATTATTAGGCGTAACAAATATAGAAATTCATGACACTTTTACAGATTAAAAAATATTACTAATTAATGATGATGTAGTACAAGCTAAAAATATAAAACAAATGCTAGTTAAGGTTACCAAGCACGTAAAGGTAATAAATAATTCAAATGAATTAGATATTATAAATGAATATAGATCAGATTTAGTCATTATCAGCAGTACACTTGAAAATGAAGATCCTTTGAGAATAAGTGTTATTTTAAGAGGCAAAGCAGAAATAAGTGGTGTAGTAATAATTTTACAAATTGATGAAGATGGAATGCCGTTAGTGGTGAAAGGTATTGAACTCGGCATTAATGATTATTTCATCTATCCTATAGAAGAAAATGAATTACTTGCTAGGATTAGAACACAATTAAGGCGTAAACAATATCAAGATAATTTACGTAATGATCTTGAACAAAGTGTTAATTTAGCAGCTAAAGATGGTC
The DNA here is from genome assembly GCF_000367405.1 of Rickettsia prowazekii str. Breinl. Lineage (NCBI taxonomy): Bacteria > Pseudomonadati > Pseudomonadota > Alphaproteobacteria > Rickettsiales > Rickettsiaceae > Rickettsia > Rickettsia prowazekii. The sequence goes on from NC_020993.1 coordinate 473,363, forward strand.
TCACAGGTTTATTTAATCGTCGTTATTTTGATATACATCTCAAACAAATGATTGAGAAAGCTAATAAAGAAAATATTAAATTATATTTACTAATGTGTGATATAGACAATTTTAAACATGTAAACGATACTTACGGTCATCAAGCAGGGGATAAGGTTTTAACAACTGTATCACGTATTTTAAAAAATACTCTCAGAGTAACAGACTTAATAGCAAGATTTGGTGGCGAAGAATTTACTATACTTTTAACAGATATAGATATTTCTAAAGCAATTGAAACTGCGGAAAGAGTTAGAGTTAAAATAGAATATATGGATTTTTATATTGAAGGTCAAATTGAACCGTTTAAAAAAACTATTTCAATAGGAGTAACGGAATATAAAAAAGAAGAATCGATAGAATCGTTCATTAAACGTGCTGACAAAGCAATGTATGAAGCTAAAACAACCGGGAAAAATAAAGTAGTACAATTATAACTTTGTTTGATTTTTAAAAGTAAAAATAATGAGGAATTCTTCTAACAAATATCTTGATTTACCATATAGACCAGGGGTAGGCATGATGATATTAAATGCTGATAACCAAATATTCGTTGGTAAAAGAATAGATACAAAAATATCTTCATGGCAAATGCCTCAAGGTGGGATAGTTCCAGGCGAAACACCAAGTATTGCAGCAATGCGTGAAATGTTAGAAGAAATAGGAAGCAATAAAGGATATATTATTGCGGAAAGCAAATGCTGGTATAGTTATGATGTACCAAGCTTTTTAATACCTAAATTATGGAACGGTAATTTTCGTGGACAAAAACAACGCTGGTTTTTAATTAGGTTTACAGGCAATAATAAAGATATTAACATACATACATCTAATCCGGAATTTGATCAATGGCGTTGGACATCACTTGACGAGCTATTATCTATTATAATTCCTTTCAAACGCAAACTTTATCAAGCAGTTGTAAAAGAATTTGAATCATTAATTCAGTAAAAACTAATATATGAAATAAAATTAAATTAGGTTTAATTACTATGCAGTAATATTATAAAATGTTTGAAATATCTATGCCTTATTCAATCACAAGATTTTGTGCTTACTAATATTAAATTTTCTAATAAAATAAATCTATAGATTATTGGTAAATTTAATATGCTTAATGTAGTATCACATTTATATCATATATCTTATGATCAAGATAATCGTTAAAGTGCATTTCATTAGAAGCAATATAATAATTATGTGATTTTTGCTATTAATATAAAGTTGCTTTCTTTGAGATTATTAAACTTATGAATCTATATATCCACAGCACTTACTACAATAAGATACAGTTAAATCAGAATGAATTATTGCACTATCCTACTTTACAGTTTTAGATATTTTAGTTGTATATGCTATAATTTTATTCTATCTAATACGATTTCAGATCATCAATTTTCTTCAAAATAACTAAAGTAAATCAATTCACACTTTTTTAATTATTTGTATTATTATATCTAAATAGATATATAACACATTGGTCCCTAAAATTACGCTTAATAATTTTGAGATTATTCTTAACTTCTTTGCGAAATTTATATTAACAAGTCTACAGTATTAGAAGTTTATCAAGACTTCTTGCATAACATCTTTCTAAATGTCATGCAGCGCACTTGAATCCTTCTTAAATCCTTACATAGATTTGAATACACTGCATCTTTATGTTCAATATATAATTAATATTGTTAAATAAAAAGAGGATACTGTGACTTATAAAATACCTAAATCCATTATTTTAATAAAATGACTAGATAGTGGCAATAAACAACAACATATCCATCATAATTTAGTGAATAACCGCTAAAAAATCCATAATATGGATGCATTCTATTTAAACTATTCAAGTTTATTATATAGAATCGACAAAAAGACGAATGAATGGTAGCGGGAGAGGGATTTGAACCCGCGACACACGGATTATGATTCCGTTGCTCTAACCAACTGAGCTACCCCGCCATAGAATGTTTATTTTTTGTTAAAAACAGTAATTCTAAATTTAACGTTTAGAGAATTGCGTCTTCTTACGCGCTTTACGTTGTCCGTATTTCTTACGCTCTACCACCCTAGAATCACGTGTTAAAAGCCCCCCTTTACGCAAAATAGCATGAAAACATGGGGCAGATTTATCTAAAGCTTTAGAAATCCCATGTAAAATAGCACCTTTTTGTCCTGAAATACCTCCACCTTTAACAGTGCAAATTACATCATACTGATCAATGGTTTTTGTTAAAATAAATGGCTGTAAAATAGTTTTTACATAAGTTTCAGAAGGAAAATACTGGTTTAGTATTTTATTATTAACAACTATCTTCCCTTTGCCTACTTTAAGCCATACTCGTGCTATAGCATTTTTCCTTTTACCTGTCGCATAAAACTTACTTACACTATCTATTTTTTCTTTAGGAATTTTTAACACTGATTTTAAAGATTCTTTAGTTAACTGCTTGACTACTTTTTCTGTTTTAATTTTTAACTCAGTCATATTCTATTACTTTTTATTTTTTGGATTTTCGCTTGCAAAATCATAAATAGTAGGCTGCTGTGCCATATGTGGATGTTCACAATTTGCATAAACATATAAATTACTCATTTGCTTCGCACCCAAAACATTTCTTGTAATCATTCTTTTTACAGCCATTTTAATAACTCTCTCAGGATATTTACCACTTAAGATTTTACCTGCTGTAGTATCTTTGATCCCACCTGGAAATCCGGTATGTCGATAATATACTTTTCCATCTTTAGGATTCAGTTTTTTACCTGTTAATTTTATATGTTCTGCATTTATTATAATTATATTATCACCACAATCTAAATGAGGTGTAAAACTAGGCTTATGTTTACCTCGTAACATAATAGCAACCCTGCTAGCAAGGCGTCCTAGTACAACATTTTTTGCATCAATGACCCACCATTTCTTTTCAATTTCCGATGGCTTTGCTGAGTAAGTTTTCACAATAGTCTCTATTTAATTAGAATTTAAAATTAAAGAATCAAGAAACACTTAAATAGCATTAATACCAGCTATCTGTCAAGCTAAATATCTTGTTTTATTGAAATTTACTATCTCATACTACAGATGCTGTAGACGTATATATTAATGATATACTCTGCTCCCTGTATATCTAAGAGCTAATACTTTTTAAAATTAAACTTTATTTACCTATGCATATTTTTATATTTGACTTCCGAATATTACTTGTCTATCGGTAGAAAAATATAAAGTATTATTTGATCTTAGTCCATAATAACGAATATTTTTTATAATTTTGATAATATGAGGATTCATTTTTAATCCATTACTATCAATGTTAAAATTATATAAAATACCATCAACAGAAATAACATTTAAACTTCTCTGATTATTATTATCAACTCCTACAAAAGGCACTAAAAAAGTCGTAGATTTTAATCTCTTATCATTTTTCTCATAGTTTAAATCAGCTACAAACTTTACTTTTCCTGTTTCAGGATTCAATGCTGCTATTTGTCTAGCGTTATTTATTATAAATAAGCTATTACCAATTAAAGACATTGATTGAATATCATCGGCATTTATCTGCCACAACACACTGCCTGTTAGTAAATTAAGCTTAATAAGCTTACCAAGACCAGTTGCTATATACAGGTTCATACTATCATGAACAGGTGTACATAAAATACTTGATGTATCAAAATTCGGTATAGCTGTATGATCATTAAGATTTGTAAATTCAAAATTCCATTTTACTTCACCATTTTTGATATTTAAGGCTAGTACTTGACCTGTGTTATAAGTTACTATTACATTGTCATGCTGTACTATCGGAATCATAGAATAACTAGTCGATAAAATTTCTGCTATACTTTCATGATCCCATAACGTTTTTAAAGTTTCTGAATCTAAAGCAATAGTTTGATTACTGATAGTTTGCACTAAGATAGTATGATCATTTAGCGCAATAGGTTTAATTCTAATAATATCCGGCAGTTCTTTTCTGATAATTTCATAGCCTGATTTTGCATCTAATACTATTAACAACCTTGCACCGTATGTTATGTATAATTTACCATTATGGTGCAAAATTCCTCCCCCTATATAATTATCTTTTTTATGTTTACTTAAATTATAAGACCAAATAATCTTATTTTTTTCTATAGAAAATGCAGAAATATTAGCTCTAATATCCAATGTATAAATCATATCTCCTATAAAAACTGGCTCGGCAATCATTTTACTTTTAGCAGGACTATATTGTTTATTCTTAAGCATATTTACATTAAATGGATATATCTTTGTATTAGAATCTAAATATATAGGTTCATTAGTCTGAATTACTAATTTAGGAGTCAAATCAACAATATTTTTGACACTTTTAGATCCAAGCCCGTTACACGAAATTAAAATAAACGGTAATAATAGAAGTGCTAATTTTTTTTTCATATTTGTCTGCCCTGAAGTACAAATTATTATTTACTTAAACTTACAAGCAATGCTTTAGCCTGATCTTTTAACAAATCCGATACATTATTTGAAGCTAATAAATTTTTTAGATTTTTCTCTGCTTGCGTTTTCATATTATGCTTAATATCCAAAATAGCTTTTATAATAGTCGCTGTAGCCCAAAACGGTTTTTTCTCATCATCAAAATAGTTTAAATATTTTTGCAATTTTCCCTTATCTTGAATGTTAAGACTTTGATCATCAAGAACAATACAGCACCATGCAATGCGTGCATAAGCAGTAGAAATTTCAGAATATTTTTCATTGTCAATAATTTTATTCAGAAGATTTTTTGCTCCTAAATAATTTTTTTCTGACATCCTTATCGCTACTTGTTCTAATGCAGCTATTTCTTTTATTTTAGTATTACTACTAGTAATTAAATTCTCTAAAGTATTAAAAGCTAATGCTTTATTATCTTTTGTTGTATCTAAACCAATAGTCTTAACAAGGATATCGCCATTTTTTTGATTATTTTTAATTCTGTTATCTTTATTATTCTTAATAATAACCATTATAGTAATAACTACTATAGAAATGATTATTATAATAGGTACAAGCTTTTTGAAAAAAATTAACCTTTTTTCTTCATTTTGATCACTTAGTACTTCATCTAAAATATCTGTCATATTTTATTATTTTTATTTATTTTACAGCCAAATTTGATCTTGGCATCTTCTGTCATTTTTTTAGATACAGAAGTTCTATTAATTGGAAATTCCTTATCAAGCTTAGCAAGAATATTACATGCTTCTTGCATTTTTTTTAGTTCGCCTAAGGAAAGTGCTAACTTCAATAATCCATCAGAAGATTTAGCCCCTTTCGGTGACTCTTTATAACACTTTAAATAATTAATGGCTGCTCCATTATAGTCTTTTTGTTTAAAAAAGCATTCCGCATACCAAAAATATGCATTACTAATTAGCGAATTGTTAGGATATTTTTGAATAAAATTTTTAAATTTATCTTTTGCTTCAGTCAGTTTATTATCTTTATAAGCAGCAAGCGCCAAATCATAAGCCTGTTTATATGGAGCTATATCCTTATTCACTTCAAAAGTTTTTTTAGATACATTGTCATGCATACCTTCAAGTAAAGCTATATCAAAAATATCTTGTTTTTTAAAATCATCAGTTTCTAAAACTTCAATATTTTCTTCTTGATTCAGCATATTTAAGTTCTGCTTTAGCAGATCAATTTTATGCTGTAAAATCTCAACTTTACCGATTAGTTTTCTTATTTCTTGTTCTTGTTCATCTAGTCTATTTTCAAAATCATTATTTACTGCATATTTTAAAGGCTTGCCTTGAGGCATTTCGCTTTTTCCTAAAGAAAACAAAGAAAATTAAAAAGTTATTAATAAAATGATAAGCTTCATATTTTTAAAAATTGATAACTTTTTTATAATAGTGAAAAATTTTTAATATTCCACACAATTTTTTATATTTCCATAATCTTAAATAAATCATTATCACTACACAGATATAAATGTTGTTACATACTGTTAAACTACAGCACAAAAAATTGACATACTCAATAATACACTGAAATGTATACTTAATGATATAGAAGAATTCTATTCTAAACAATTATTTTTGATAATACTTAGATTTCAATACTACCGTCATATTTAAAAGTTATTGTGACTGTAGTACCTTTATTTATCTTACTTTGCAAATCAAATTTACCATTCATAAGTTCAACTAGCTTTTTAGTCAGAGGCAATCCAAGACCAGTACCTTCATATTTTCGACTAAGCTCACTATCAATTTGACCAAATGCCGATAAAGTTTTTGGGATATCTTTTTCCTCAATACCAATGCCGGTATCTATAACTTTTATATATACTAATTTTGCTAACTCGTCTTTTTCAAGTGAAATAGTAACACTACCGCCAGAATTTGTAAATTTCACAGCATTTGATAAAAGATTTAATAACACTTGTTTTAATCTTTTTGGATCAGCATTTATAACAACATGCTCTTTCGGTAATCTACTAATTAACTCTACTTCTGCTTGATATGCACGAGGTTTAATCAGTATGAGAGAAGAACTAATTAATTTATTTAAATCAAGATCTATATTATCTACTTTTAATTTATCAGCAGAAGCTTTAGAAAGATCTAAAATATCATTAATCATACTAAGCAAATGTTTACCAGCATCATGTATATCTTTAATATAATTTTTACATTTTTCTGTATCTCGTTCAGACATCAAAATCTCTGAAAAACCTATTATAGCATTAAGTGGCGTACGTAATTCATGACTAATATTAGCAAAAAACTTTGTATTGGATGAGCTAGTTTTTTCTACTTTTTCTATTTGAGCTTTTAAATTGCGATTTGTTTCAAGCTGTTCCTCGATAATTTGCCTAGCATAGTTAGTATTACTAATAATTATAGTGCAAAATATTATAAAAATAATAATAAATGTTATAAAAACCTTTTGCTCAAGAGATGTTATATTTTTCCACTGACTTGTAATATTAGTGTTAATCTCAAATACTGCATCTACAGGAAAATCTAAATTATGATCTATAACAGGGATATAACTAGTAACAAAAGAAGCGTGTTCTATTGTTAAATCACTTTCATTTTCTATTACTACCTTTGGTAGTAATATATGACTTGTAATACCCTTAAAAGCATCGCGAAGTGGCGCTGCTGAAGTAAAAGATTTTAAAAAAATTTTATCGATTTTTGTTATGACTATCTCAATTAAACTATCATCTTTATAATTGTCGACACTATACATATGTAACATATTACTAGTGATAAATTTATTACCTTTAAGATCGTAAAGAGAGATATTAATATTAAGATTGGTAAACCATTGAGCGGTAATCTTGACAAAATTAATAAAATCTTGATCTTGTAATAATTTTAAATAATCGAATTTATGTAATTTACTGATTACGTTTTTATGAATATTCCAAATATTATCAGTGTACAGTTCTACAATTTTAGTATGTTCCAAAGCTACTTGTTTTATTATCATTTCTTTTATCATAAAATAACGATAAAACAGCATATTTATAACAATATTAAGAAATAATATAATGAATGATAATCTTACTATATACTTATTATGGTTCATTACGAGCCCTAGTATTCATTTTTAGCTTAACTGATATCATAACTGCGCATTGATTGTGTACGTATTAAATTGTGATTTCCGAATAAAAGAATTGTTGTAATTATAAAGTATAATTCAAGAAATTACATATATCAGTTTTCCCATAACTTATAACTACAATCTATAATGTATCAAAGCCGAGAATTTATTATCTCGACTTATCTCATTATTTAGCTTTCCCTTGGGTCTCAAGATTCGTATTAATAATCAACCCTGTAATTACATCATAAGCACGAGCAAATTGATAATCTTTCTTATATAATTCCGATAATTCACTCTCTTCTTGCTTATTATTCTTGGTTTTTGTTTCTTTGTTACTATCTTTATTTTTTGCATTATCATTCTTTAAGTAATTTTTTAAAGAACTTTCTGAAAAACGCTTATCTAATTTTTTTACTTCTGGATACTCAACTTTTGCAGGCTCAATTAAAATATCAGGCTCTATCCCTTCTGCTTGAATAGAACGACCACTTGGGGTATAATATTTAGATATAGTTAGTTTTACAGCAGCCCTAGAATTAATTTGTGTTAAAGCCTGAACTGATCCTTTACCAAAAGATTTAGTACCAAGTATTATTGCTCTTTTATGATCTTGCAAAGCTCCAGCAACTATTTCTGAAGCAGATGCAGAATTACCGTTTATTAAAACAATCATAGGTACTTTTGGGGCTTTTAACGAAAACTCATTCGCTTTAGTTTCGCTATTACTTGATGTAGTTCTACCTTTTGTTGTAACAATGACACCAGAATCAATAAAATAATCACTAACAGCAATAGCTTGATCAAGTATACCACCAGCATTATTACGTAAATCGAGAATTATACCTTTAAGATTATCTTTACTTTCAGTTTTTAACTTCTTTACTGCTGCCTTCAATTCAGAAATTGTTGACTCATTAAAAGTAGTGATACGTATATAGGCGATATTATTTTTTTCTAGATGTGCTTTTATTGGTTTGATTTTTACTATTTCACGAGTCAGTTCCAGCTCTTGTGGTTTTGCCTCTTCTTCCTTGATTATTAGCAATCTAACCTTAGTACCAGGTGTACCACGCATTTCTTTTATAGCTTTATTAGGACCAAGCGTAGAGACTAATTCGTCATTGACTCCTACTATATAATCACCACCTTTAAGCCCTGCTTTAAAAGCTGGCAAATCGTCAATAGACGATATTATCTTAATTGCACCACTATCATACATTATTTCAACACCGATCCCGCCAAATTCACCTTTTGTAAAAGTAAAAATATCTTCTAAATCTTCATCGGTGTAATAGTTTGAATGAGGATCAAGGGAGTTTAACATACCGTTAATTGCTTCATCTATCATTTTTTGCCTATCAGGTACCTGTACGTAATCCTTTTCAATACGTTCAAATACATCTTGAAATTGCTTATAAGCCTCTTGATTTGATATTTTATTTTCAGTTTCTTTTCCTTCTATTGCACAATTTATACTTAAAAATAGTGCTATAATAAAACGTAATAACATAATACTCCAAATATATGTGTTGTATCACATCCTAGCTACTCCACAGAATCTTATAGTACAGATTATACCATGAAACAAAGTGGTCAAGCAACGGTGTAACATTTTTCTTTAAATATCCAACTTGTTAATAATTTGATCCATTTTAACTAAAGCCTGTTCATAAATAAATTGGAATCATTTTTCTGGCTTTTTACCCATCAAATCATCTACTATTTTATCAACATTTTGGACATCTTCTAAAGTAACCTTTAAAAGTGATCTTTTTTCCGGATGCATAGTAGTTTCCTTTAATTGCGCCGGCATCATTTCACCTAGACCTTTAAATCTACCTACTTCAATTTTAGCTTTACTAGCTTTCGATAATTTATATGTTAACTTAATTTTTTCTTCTTCATCACATGCATAATAAATTTTATTAGATTGCGTTAAACGATAAAGAGGAGGCTTAGCTAAATATAAATGCCCCTCTTCTACTAATTTAGGCATTCGTTAAAAAAAGAAAGTCATTAATAACGAAGCTATATGAGCGCCATCAACATCTGCATCAGTCATAATAATTATTTTTTCATAACGCAAATTTTCTTTTTTATAATTCTTTAAACTACCACAGGCAAGAGCTATTTCTAAATCTTGTATTGCTTGATTATTAATGATTTTTTCAAGCGTAGAACTCGCGACATTGAGAACTTTACCCCATAGAGGTAATACTGCTTGCGTTTCTCTATTACGTGCTTGTTTTGCAGAACCTCCTGCTGAATCACCTTCTACAATAAATAATTCAGTCCCTTCAGCTGAAGTGCGTGTACAATCAGCAAGCTTACCTGGTAAACGTAATTTTTGAGTGACACTTTTACGTGAAATATTTCTTTCGTTTTTCTTATTTCTTCTAAACTCAGCAATAGCAATTACATGCTCGAGTAAATGAGTTGCTAAAACTTTATCACTACTAAGGAAGTGGTCGAAATGATCTTTTATTATATTCTCAACCAGTTTACTTACACCGTTTGACACTAATTTTTCCTTAGTTTGCCCTTGAAAAGATGGCTCAACTATAAAAATAGATAGGACAATACTTGCTGTTTCCAAAATATCCTCAATAGTGAGATTAGCAGCTTTTTTATTCCCTATCATTTCACTGTATGCTTTAAGCCCACGTAAAATAGCTGACTTAAGTCCTTGCTCATGCGTTCCTCCTTGAGGAGTCGGTACAGTATTACAATATGATTGCATAAATGCCGATGTATCATTATTTTGCCAACAAATAGCCCATTCAAGTTTTATATCATCCACCGTAGACTCTATATTACCTGAAAAAATTTCCGGAATAACTAAATTATCTAAAGATATTTTAGAACTTAAATAATCTTTTAAACCATTCGGAAAATTTATTAATGCTTTTTTAGGTATATCTGATGGTACTTCTACTTCACATTCCCATTCTATAGAAACACCACGATATAAATAAGCTTTTGATCTTGCAATCTCATAAATCTTTTTTGGATTAAAATGTAATTTTTCACTAAAAATTTCTGGATCGGGAGTGAAATTTATTGATGTACCTCTTAGCCTTTTAGATGCTTCTGCAGATATTAAATCAGTTAATTTTGCTCCTTTAGAATAACTTTGGCTATATAATTTACCTTGTTTATAAACCTTTATTTTGAAATGTTTAGATAAAGCATTTACTACCGATATTCCGACACCGTGTAGTCCTCCTGAAGTATGATAAACATTATTTGAAAATTTACTTCCTGAATGCAGAGTAGTTAAAATTACTTCTAAAGCAGATTTATCAGGAAATTTAGGATGATTATCAATAGGGATACCGCGACCATTATCAAATATAGTAATACTATGATCTTGATGCATTTTTATCATGATAATACTTGCAAAGCCGGCTACTGCTTCATCCATAGCATTATCCAGGACCTCAGATACTAAATGATGCATAGCATTTGAATCAGTGCCTCCAATATACATCCCTGGTCTTTTACGCACAGGCTCGAGACCATCTAATACTTCAATATCTTTTGCACTATAATTAGTATAGACTATCTTATTTTTCTTTTCTTTATTCAAGCTGAATAAATCACTCATATATTTAGAGTTAATTAATTATTTTCGCTCCTAAACTAAACTATTTAACGTAGAAAAGCAATTAAGCTTTAAAGCAATTGTTAGTATTATTGTATTATATAAACACGCATCCTGACAACGTGATCAAAAATAATTTGGAAAGACTTGTTGCTACGATCAAGTTAACTAGGATGGAAATTACTTAAATAATACTGTTAATTATATCCCTTAGCTTTCATTAACATGCAAACTATGTTAGTATTTCCTTTAGCAAGTGCAATATCTAATGGATATTTGCATTCATCATTTTTTAAAACAGAAGTTTTAATACCCCGTATCACCAAAAATTTGGCTAAATAATAATTACCGTTATAAATAGAAGAAGTTAATAATGTCTCACCAGTACTATTCTTTGCTTGTAATATCGGATAAACATCAAGTAATGCACGTAACTCAAAAAGGTTGTTTTTTTCAACTGCTCTAAATGCATTATCTACTGCGCTATAATAAGATAAATTAGCATAAATATCTTTATTTTTATTGATATCATCATCATATTTAATAAAACTCTCTACAAGTTTTCTTTTTTCTGCATTTGCAATCCATTCTTCATTTTTTTGAAACAACTTGATATATCCATGCATATCCATTTGCTCTAAAGTCGCGTCTTCTGTCAATTTACCAAGCACTATATCATCATCAGGTAAAAATAACATTTGCGTTTCATTTTTAACGAATTCTTTTGTTGATTCTGAGGTTGCATTATTCACCTTATCATTTTGTTTTTGAATCGTAACATTTGAAGAACTTACCGAATGCGATTCCGCTTGATTATTTATTATTTGATCATTATTATTTTTTTGCTCTAAAGCTAAAGGCTTAGATTGAGATTTATTTGGATCAACTACAAGAACGGGCATAATCGGAGTATACCAATCTTGTTTTTTTGTGCTCTCTGACTCAGAAACAAATATTTCTTGCGAATTATTTATGGGCACAGAAGACTCTGTTGCCCTCAATACTGTAGATGAAGTCTCAACAGGTGTATTTATACTAATCGGCGTTATAGGCTGTGCAGAATGTTGATTTGAATGCATCACTGTAGATGTTTGTACACTAACATGCGTTTCTGCAGTAGGAACTGTTATATTTAGAGTAGTTTGTATAGTATCTTGTATTGACGGCACGCTGACCATATTTGTAGGAATAGTAGTCATATTAGAAATAGTCGATTCTAAAATTTTTTCTACTTTATTAAGATCAGTATGGTGATTAAGTGGAATAGGATTACGAATAGACGTCAAATTAGTAGGTTTATATATTTGAACTGATTGCTGCGAAGGTACTACATAATTCACGTCTTGAGCGGTAGGAATAGATATTACAGGGCTCGGTACATTAGGAGTTATAATATTAGAAGTTAAATTTGTCTCTTTATCATTAGAGGAAACTGCTTCCTTATACATTTCATGATTTGTTGCACTAGTAAACTTGGTATTACCAATATCTATAGGTTCAGATGCTTCTGATGGATCAAATTCTTGTTGTTTAACTTGTATATCTTGTGTGTTATAACTGGCAGCTAAATTTGTACTATTTTCATACTCAGCCTTGCTATCAATATAATTACTTGCAACACTAGGCAATATTGTACTCCCAAAATCTATAAATGGCTCGGATTGTTCATTTTCATTAAGCTCTCTGGAATCTATCTGTTGTGATTCTTGATGTATTGCTTTAGTTTGTTCCTGTTCGTGTTGAGATGATATATTTTTCATTTTTTGTTTACTAAAAAATTGTTTAAATTTCTCAAAAAAAGAAATATTGGAATTAGTACTAATATTCTTATCTGTAGTATCTACAGCAATAATCGGTAATGATGGCGGTAATGGCGGAGGCGAAGCATAACCTTGCACTGTAACCAATAATAGATTGATCAAAAATAATATATCACATAATTTATTTAACATATCATGCCTAAATTGGTTATTTATTTCATGAAATTGTTATACAATCTAATGCTGCGCGCAATCATTGTTTAAGATATATGCCTGCAATAACGTTAGTAATTACTATCATTTCTTTTACTATACTGCACCAATTTCTTTATTTCAATTTCTACTAACTCTTTAACAAGTATAGGTAGATTTTTATCAAGCCACGCTTTAAGTTCAGGTTTTAACATTCCAATTACTAATTCTTCAAGTGCATTTTTAGATGAAAAATTATTATTTAGCTTTTTATCTTTAATAGTATCAGTAAAATTTCTAAAAACTTCCTCTACCTCTGAAGCAGATTTAGTAGATATTAAATTTTCTTCTTCATTTTGATTTACTATATCCGTTAACTCTAATATATCTTCATCTGCACTATAATTATCATAAATAGGATTTTTACGTTCATTAATTATTCCTTTAATCGATTTTAATATTTCTTCTATAGACATGTCTTGGTTCTTTTTATTTTCTTTATTCACGTTAGAAACCTATAAACATTTTCTTTTTAAGATTGTTAAACTCTTCTTCAGGACTAAAATATTTTACTTTAAGTTTTAAACTTTTAGCAGTTAGCTCACCAGTTAACAATTTCATTTGATATGAAGCAAGTACTGAATTCTTATAAGCATCAACACGCGTTATTTTTGCTTCATACAATTTTTGTTCAGCATCTAAAACATCAAGTATAGTTTTAGAACCAACTATTTCCTCTTGCACAATACCGTTATATGATATTTGTGCAGCTTCTACTCCTTGATTAGCTGCAACAATACGAGATTTTGCTGTTTCAAATCCTTCCCACACACTAACAACACCTGCTTTTATCTGCTTTATGGCACTATCAAGCTGGACTACACTATTCCTTGTTTGATTTTTAGCTGATCTTATTCTTGAATATTGCGCTCCTCCTTCAGGATAAATAGGGATATTTACCGAAAGAGTAGTAGTATAGATCCTATTGTTTATATTTTGAATAACTGGCTCTTGTGGATTATAATTAGTCCCCCCTGATAGCAACTTTACACTTACTTGCGGCAATAATTTCCCTTTTTGCACCATTTCTAAAGCTTTAGTAACAGTTACGTTATGCCTTGCTGAATTAATATCAGGATTGAACTTCGCAGCTTTTCTTGTGAACTCATCTAACGAAATAGGTAACCTATCAGGTAAATCAGGCATAGTTATATCATTTGCCTCTATTCCAAACACTTTAATAAAATTTGCTTTTTTCCCTTGAAAATCTGCATAAGCAGCTAGTTTATTTGTTTCTGCTGCTGCAAGTCCTGCTCTTGCAGCAGCTATATCTATTGCTGTTGCTTCACCTAGTCTTAATTTCTCTTCAACAGTCTTAACTTGCTGTATATTAGTACGTACCCTACTTTCAGAGATATCATATTTCTCCTTACTCTCAACACAATCAAGATAAGCAGTTATTAAATTTAATAATACTTTTTGCTCACCAGCATAGTATTCGGATCGTGACGCTCTAAATCCTGATTGAGCAGCTTTAAGAGCAGCAATACTAGCACCGCCATTAAATAATGATTGTTCAATTGTTAATATCCCTTGAGTGCTAGCTGTCTCACGTGGAGTAATACCAAGCCTATTAACATATTTTTTATTATATTTAGTCTTACTATTTTGTCTATTAATCTGTAAACCTACATTAGGCATAAACCCTGAGAAAGCTTGAGGAAACTGTTCAATTGCATTCAAAAACTTAATTTGAGCAGCTTTCAGTTCCTCATTATTCTTATATCCTTCAGTTAAAGCTTGCTCCAAATCAAGAGCGATAACGGAACCAGTAAACAATAATGTAGTAATAAATATAGTGATAGTGAATTTACTCATAAATTTTTTGAATAATTGATACGATGTTAGTGCGATTAATTTAATCTTTCAATAAGATACATAATATCACAATAAAATATTGTACATTATTGTAGCAATGTTAGCACGTAATATAACAAAAATTAATCTCAAGGGCAATGATAACTATATTTTATAGTTATAAATCTTTAAGCTTAATTTATCTAATAATAAGAAATAAATTTTATGTATATAATGAATTTTTCTAGTTTCCACGGATTAAATACAGAACAACAGACAACACTAAAAAGACTCCTAATAAAATTAGGAAGTTTTACAAAATCTTTGAAAATAAATGTAACAGATTTAGAAAATCATTTATTTTATATTGTACAAAATTCTTTAGATGAATTATTGCATACTGAAAATATCGATACAGAGAAAATAACAACATTTTTTAATATAACACTCCAAGAATCTCTAAATATTTTATCTAGAGAACTAGATAGAACATATCAAGAACAATTGGTAAAAAAAGATATCTTTTTATTTGATGGGGTTATTATAGAAAAATGTTTAAACGTTTTAGAACAAGTTCTAAAGTTTCAAAAAGAATTAGATACACTCTATCCTAGAGCTTCTCATAAAATTATCAAATCATTAGAAAATATCATAGTCATGGTTATAGCAAGTCAAATACCGATTCTTGGAATATTTATACAAATAAGCGAAACACTAAAAAAAGTCAATAATCTTATCGACTATAAAAAATTATTGCCTAAAATAACAAGATTTCATAATGAAATAACAGAAATAATTAGAGATGTTACCTCGAATAAGCAACTTAAAAATATCTTTAAAAAAGCCACAAAAGTTGCTACAATTTTAGAAATATCAAAGGAATCAGCTCGCAAAGTTATTGAAATAGCGAATAAAAACCCTAATAATAGCGCGTCATTCGAAAATGTTGTAAAAGCTGCTAAAACTATACCAAAAAGTAAAGATGAAGTAGAAGAGAAAATAGCAGAATTAAAAAGTAATATTGAAAGTACAATTCCAAAAAATATAAACATTGACAAATTAAACTCTATAAATAATACTATTTCGTATCATATAAATGAAACTAAAACAGAATTATTAAAAGTATTAAATCCAGAGGCTTCTTTTGCTGAAAAAATAGAATCCTTATGTAAAGCAGCAGCAAAAGCTATGACAATTGTAGGTCACATAAAAGAAATATTAGGTGTAGTACCAGGAAGTAAACAACTCGGAACAGTTATAAGTCTAGCAATCAAAAGTAACTTATTACCGCCTCCAGTCTTTACAATTACAAAACTAGCTCCTGATATCACTAAGTTAGTTAATATAGGTAAAGCAGTGGTTATAATGCTATCTAAAATACACAACCTAACTCAACAACACGGAAGAGCAAATAGTGTCTAATACTAATATTTTAATTGCAATAGGTTGCTTAGCATTATTATTAATATTTTTAATGTTAATGTATAAAAAAATAGTAGGACATTAAAAAAATATGTTACCTGCTACATTGAATAATATTGATGATTCACAAAATGTTGCTCTTAATAGAAAAAAATCAGAAAATAAAAAGTTGACATTACAGGAAAAGATAGAATTATCTTGGCAATTCCTTTATGATCTTACAGAAATTATTTTAAATAAATTCTCGAAAGAAGACGTTGTGCAAGTGAATAAATGTGGTCAAATTTTATTTGAAAATGGCGTGAGATATGAACATGTAGTTGATCTTATAACCCCTCATCAAGTGAGATCTCATACTCAATTAGTTGAACAAGAACAATCTAAAGGCAAAAAAGCTTTAAGGATGTAACTCTTTTCTTTTAAAAAAGTATTTATATTAAAGCAAGTTTAAAATAAATACTTATAATCTACCGATTAAGGTTTAGAGAATTATTCAAGGCATTATTCTTAGCTAGATAAGAAATTCTTTAATGTCTCTTTCATATTGTTTTACTATATCATTTAATAAAAAATCATTCTTATTAAAGGATTGTTGCAAGATTTAACATTTACTTTGTAGCTTTATCGGCTCCTTTATATCAAATGATACTGTATGCGTACTTCATATTTTTATGCAGTGACATATAAAGATGATAGAATGATCAATACTAATACCTCGTAGGAACAATTAAGTATTGATCTGTATATACTGCATTGCGCAGGTTATGGTATTCTAGTAAAACCGGTATAACACGTACTCTTATCTATCTTGTGCAAAGGTTGGCAATTTAAAACAAGATTTCATTTGTTTTTATGCATTTCTAATACGAAGACTTCTAATAGAAAATCTATTGTCAATATCAAACATGATATAATAAATTTATTATGGTACTTCTTTTATAACTATCAATACTTGAAGTTACTTTAACTAAAACAAAGACTAGAACTTTTTAAAGTGTAACACAAGCAATTACTATCCATTGTCTATGCATTCCACTTATCACATACAATGTGTGTTATATTTTTGACAAATTCATGAATACTTGTATCTGCATTTTCTATTCAATTTGCTAAAGCATTTTCTTTTGCAAAATACATATTCTCATATACTGAGCGATAAAAAACATAATATCTGAAGAATTAATTATTATACTCTCTCTAAGAGTGAGTATAATCAGTGTTTCCGATGATAATATACACTATTCCAATTTTAAAACAAAAAGGTAATTATAAGAAATAATATAGCAATATTTACCTTGAGAAATTTTTAATTTCGCTATAATCTCTTATCGATATTATTACATGCATAATTGCAAAGCACGAGAAACATCTTCTAAAAATATTGAAACTGCATTGTGGCATATCAGGAGTTGTCTAGAAGACATCAAAAACTCTCACAAATGCTAATTCATATACATGTAAAACATACAACTTAGATATACTCCAAAAAATATACTAAAGTAATATTTATTGTAATATATGTTAAAGGATTAACCACATTGAGATAATAATGATCTATTGTATTTATCGTTTGTTTTAGTAATAGTAAAGATTATTTACTATCAGCAACTATATCAAATAAATTAATCCTGCTCAATTTTAGCAAACTTATTAAAAAGATATAAAAGCAACAAACCATAGTTGCAATACTAGTAGGTATAAATTAACAACGGTTTAGTTATTGACGCTCAACACACATGGGGGCTAATAATTATCACCTATATTATCGACAATTCGTACTATAGATCTGGAAAATTATTTTTTGAAAAATTATAGGTAAATTAAAACAGTGATTACATATTTTTAGAGATATATAAAATTATGAATATGCAAGCATAAATCAAGTATATGCTTATGCTATTATATTACACACTATAATTATAGGTTTATCACTTTGAACGAATATAATCTGTTCATTTTCAAGTAAATGAATCAAACAAAAGCTTTACAGAATAATTATATATAGGATTAGTTTGATTTAAAGTTTAGTAAAAAATTATTATATTAATTGCTACTATGGCACTTAACGTAATGATACAGTTCAAAAAATACTAAAATTATTAGATATCTCACATATGCTATATGACACAGTGTATTTTAGCGATCTACGGACAATACCATGATAGTATGAGAACAAAACATTGAAATATATCAAATAATTATTTTTAGTAATGAAAATTGTATATACATTATAAATAATTACTATTCTCTTTTTTAATCATAGCTATTAACTGTTCTATCGATAATATTTCTTGTTCAATAGTACCAAGTTTTCTTATAGTTACTTGTTTATTTGCTTGTTCTTGCTTACCTATTACAGCAATAATCGGTATTTTTTGATTAGAAAACTCTCTGATCTTATAGTTAATTTTATCAGGAGAAATATTAATATCCGTTCTTACACCGTTATCAATTAAGGTTTTTTGTACTTCTAAAGCGTAGTCGTTTAAATCGTTAGTAATAGTTGCAATGGCAACTTGTACTGGTGCAAGCCAAATAGGGAACTTACCTGCATATTCTTCGATTAAGATACCAATAAAACGCTCAAGTGATCCAAGAATTGCCCTATGTAACATTACAGGTCTTTTTTTCTCACCACTTGCCGCAATATAATTAGCATCTAACCGCTCTGGTAATACAAAATCCATCTGCAGTGTACCACATTGCCATTGCCGCCCTATCGCATCTGTTAATACAAACTCAATCTTTGGACCGTAAAATGCAGCCTCACCTGGGTTTAGTGTATAAATAAACCCGGCTTTTTCTATCGCTGTTTTCAAAGCATTCTCAGCCTTATCCCACACTTCATCGTTACCTGCACAAATTTCAGAACGATCAGAAAATTTTACCTTAATATCAGTAAAACCAAAATCCTTATACACCTCTGTAAGTAACTTACAGAAACGTACTGTTTCATCTGTAATTTGCTCCTCAGCACAAAATATATGCGCATCATCTTGTACTAAACTACGTACCCTCATTAAACCGTGCAATGCACCAGACGCTTCATTACGATGACATAACCCAAACTCTGACATACGTAAAGGTAAATCACGATAACTCTTGATACCTTGCTTAAAAATCTGCACATGACAAGGACAATTCATAGGCTTTAAAGCTAATGTCTTATCATCTGTTTCTAATGTAAACATATCACAGCGAAACTTTGCCCAATGTCCTGAAGCTTCCCAGAGGCTTTTGTCAACTAAAACAGGAGTTTTAACTTCAATATATCCGTTTTTACGAAATTTTTTTCTTATATACTGCTCAATAGTATTATATATACTCCAACCTTTATCATGCCAAAATACCATACCTTGTGCTTCCTCTTGGAAATGGAATAAATCAAGTTCCTTCCCTATTTTCCTATGATCACGCTTTTCTGCTTCTTCAAGCATAAAAAGGTAATTATCAAGCTGCTCTTTAGTAGCCCACGCTGTACCATATATACGCTGTAACATTTCATTACGACTATTGCCTCGCCAATAAGCTCCTGCAACTTTCATCAGTTTAAAATGCTTCACAAAGCCTGTAGAAGGAGAATGAGGACCTCGACACAAATCAATAAAATTACCTTGCCTGTATAAAGTAATTGGTTCACCTTCAGGGATTGAAGCAATAATTTTGGCTTTGTAATGCTCTCCTATCGATTAAAAAAATTCTACTGCTTTATCCCTATCCCATAACTCTCTTGTTATTTTTTCATTCTTTTTTGAAAGTTCTTGCATTTTAGCTTCTATATTAGCTAAATCATCTATCGAAAAAGGTTTATCACGAGCGAAATCATAATAATAACCATTTTCAATTGCAGGACCAATCGTTACCTGAGTTTCAGGAAAAAGTTCTTTTACTGCTTCTGCTGTTAAATGTGCTGCATCGTGCCTTATTATCTCAAGACATTCATAATCTTGTGCAGTTAAAATACGAAGCTTACAATCATTCTCAATTACAGTACTTAAATCTTTAAGTTCACCGTTTATTTCAACAACTATTGCTGCCTTAGCAAGTGACATTGAAATTGCATTTACTATTTCAAAAGCGGTAATGTTTTGTGCAAATTGTTTTACACTACCGTCAGGGAAAGATATATTGATCATTTTTATTCTAATTTATCTATTTTTCTATTTTATATATTAACGATATAATTCTTGAAAATGCTCTATCTACCGCAACATAACAACGTCACATAGAACACAACTAAAAACACTAACATTTGTAATACTTTTAACTATTACCGACAAGTTATTTTCTTTATTAGTATATTTGAGTTATGGCATTCATAAATTTTAATACTCTTGTATCACTAAAATCTTCTACATAACTTTATCATTAAAGGTTAGTACACTATCTTTATATTTTACATCAACTACTAAAGAATTACCATCTTTTAATTCAGAATTTAAAAGCTGCTATTGCTTGAAAAGCATATTTTTTGTAGATACAAGATTCTTTTTTTAGATTTATTATTAAGTACAGATATTATCAATATAATTAACAAAATTTTTCTGTACTCAGATCTGATAATTTTATTACACTTTCTAAATTAGATATCACAATATCAACTGAAAATTGAAATCATCTATTACAAGATTAGTATTACTAAATAATTTCTTTGCTTCAAGAGCAAACATAAATTTGAAATGAAATTCAAAATTATTTTTTTTGCAAAAACACTTATTACTTTTTCTTCCTCTTCTATAAGTAATAGTACTAGTTAGTCTAAAAAATTTCTAAAATTTGAACTAGCATTTTTTGGAATGTTTTAGAAGGTTCTATAGTAGATTTAATATTTATCTTTTAATTTATATAAATAATGCTCTACTTTTCCTTGCAATATCACAAGAAAATAAAAACGGCTTACCTTTTTCTCATTTTCTTAACATCTGTATAAAAAATAACAGCATTTATATGCTCATCTTATTTCCGAGCTAGAGCAAAGTTTTGCATTAATAATTTCCCAATATATACTAACTCATTACTATATTTTAGTTTTCTGTCAGAAATAGGTCAATCAGTATACCTCAGTCTGTCAAATTATAATCAAAAACAACAGTATCAGTATCATATCAATTTCTTCTACAACTTTCAGAAATAAAAGAATAATATTTTTGCATTCAAAATTAACAAATTAATCTTATCAGATGTTGTAGTATTACATTACTAATATATAATTAGTGCTGATTTTTCTGCATCTAAAGAACTATAAAGAGTAGATTTATTCAAGCTTAATTGCTAAAAATCATGTTCTCTACTAAAGAAAGATTTTCTAAACCAGATTGTTGATCATCAAGTGAGTAAAAAATTATTTCATCTGACTCAGTATTAATTATTGCTATAAGACTCAATTTTTGTAATATTTAAAATGGAATATTAACTATTTCATCAAAATAAAAATCTATAGATTTTAATATTAATTTATTTATAATTATTAACTTTTATAAAGTTATATATTCCATGTACCCATCAAGAATAAAGAGAATATTCTCTTTACTTTATATTTTTAAATTGATAAGTATAATTATCACAAAGACTACTATAAAATCAAAGCTATAAAGATTATTATTCGTATTTCTAGCACATTGCTTAACTAAATGACCCAGTTCTTATGGGAATTTTTGTCTAGATGCCACGGCCAAAACATCCTGTAATGACGCCACATACGTTTTTTAAGTACACGATAGCATATATCACTTTAAAATATCATTATTTTTCTTTTAAACGATTAGCTATTAACTGATATGATTCAAAAGCTTTATTAGGCTCATTTTGAATCAATTCAAACCCTAATTTTTCATTACTGTTAATATGCCATAATCTACAATTATCAGGACTAATTTCATCAGTTAACATAATGATAGATTCTTCACCATTAAAGACACGCCCAAATTCTAATTTACACTCAACGAGACGAATTCCAATACCAATAAATAAGCCGCTTAAAAAATCATATATACGTAAAGTCTGAGCTTTTACTATTCTAATTTCATCCATAGTTAACCATCCAAAATTGGATATTTGATACTCATTAACTATTGGGTAGTTAAATTCACGGCTTCGGACCTTAAAATCAATAATAGGTTTATCAAATACATATCCTTCATCCATTCCGAACTCTTTTACAAATCTACCACATGCTACCGATGATATGATTACTTGTATTGGAAAAACCTCAACATATTGAATTAATTGCTCTCGCATATTTATTTTTTCGATCAGATGATTTTCAATTCCAATCATTTCAAGTTTATCCATTAGAAAAGAAGAAATATTATTATTAAGTACTCCTTTACCTGATATATCAACAGTTTCCCCGGTTTCTAATACAGCTTTATCGGAAAAAGCCATAATAAGTAGAAAATCTTCTTCGGCAGAATATAAAATTTTACTTGAACCTTCATATAAATTTTTTTTCATTTATTTGTCTCAAAATTCATTTAAGTATCCTATGTCATTTTAGTGCACTTGACCACTATATCTTAAGATACAGTCTGCAAAACAATATCCTATGATTAAGCGATGTGATAAAAACAAAAAACTAGAAATGACATTAAAATCCATTAAGATCATTCGGACCGATAATTGCCAACGTAGTAGTCCCACTAAATATTTTATTTGCCGTATTAATAATGTCATCAGCTCTTATATTCGTAATAATTTCTATAATCTCTTCAGGAAGAATATATTTACCGAAAACAGAATAATTTTTACCTATTTCTTCTGACTTATAGGTATTTTGCTCTTGAGCCATTTGTAAATTACTACGAAGTTGCATTTTAGCTCTAATAATCTCTTCTGTACTTACTGTTTCAGTTATTTTTATTATTTCGTTTTTAATCTCTCTATATAATAATTCTAATTTATTATGTGCAGTAGATGCATAAATTGTAAACACGCCACTATCAAAATAAGCACTATTATAACTACCTACTACATACGCTAAACCTAATTTCTCACGAATACTTTGGAATAAACGTGATGACATACCACCACCAAATATTATAGAAAGTAGATAGGTTTGATAAAGCTGTCCTAAATTAATATATGAGGTGCATTCAAACCCTAGCACTAAACTAGTTTGCTCTAACTCCTTATGAATAAACCCCTTTCCACCGATGTATTTTGCCGGAATAAAGCTACTTTTTACTCCTTGCTTCAAAGAAGCAAATAATTCTTCTGCTATCATTACTATTTTATTATGTTCAATATTACCGGCAATCGATAAATAAAGATTTTCAGCATTATAATGTTTACCGATAAAATTAAGAAAATGTTCTTTCGTGAACGTAACAAGAGTTTTAGTTGTACCTAAAATTGACTTACCTAACGGTTGACCTTTATAAACTGTATTATAAAATGTTTCATATATTAGGTCATCAGGATTATCATGATGATGTGCGATTTCCTGCATAATTATCTGGTATTCCTTAGCTATTTCTTCATCAGCAAAAATAGAATTTTGAATTATATCGGCAAGTATATTAAGTGCTTTATGACAATTTTCAGACAAGACTCGTGCATAATATACCGTATTCTCATGACCGGTATATGCATTAAAATATCCACCTATAGAATCAAACTCTTCTGCTATCTGTTGTGCTGTCCTAGTTTTTGTGCCTTTAAAAGCCATATGCTCAAGAAAGTGAGATATGCCTTCCTCTTCTTCATTCTCATAACGTGCCCCAACTTTAGCAATTAAATTTATTGCAACAGAATGAACATAAGGCATATTATATGTTAAAATTGTCAAACCGTTTTTTAATTTACTAACATTAAAATTTTCTTTCATAATTTATTTTTATTTTCTAAATAATCATTTTACAGAAAAATGAAATGCGTAGATCAGTTTCTCAACATTGCGAGAACAATTATCTAGTAATGCGACGAAGCAACTTAGTAAAAAATTCTGTAAATAAGAATTTTCCAATTATTTTTTTGGATAGCGATTTCTCTTCTTTTGTTGCAATAACGACTTAAAATCCATGCAATAATTAATATAATTATCACTCGTAATAACATTTTGTGATTTAAGTGATAAATCTCTTAACTTAGCAAGCCTTAAAAATCTTGCAAAAGCAAAAATTATTGAATCTACAAAACCATCAAAACCAAATACAAAATAGCGTCTAATAAAAAAAGCTTTTAAAAAGCACCATATCATTTCAGTTGCTAAACGAAAATTTGAAAGCTTTTTGCCTTGTTTAACTAAATCTTTTGCTTGCTCACTAGAATAAAAATTTGCTTTATTTACTAATTGCTCAATTGAAGTACCAGAATAATGATAGGCGATTCCATTTAATAGATAAATTTTGCCTGTAAAATCAACATCTTTATTAAATACAACGGAATCATGAGTAGTACTATTGATGGTATTTGCAAAACTGGCAAATTTTTTATTATACAACCTAGTACATTTATTCAATGGAGCAAACATGCGTGGTTTTTGATCACCACGATACATTATTAATAGCTTGATTTGATAAGCTAAATAACGATCTTGATTATGAGAAGTAAAAATATACTCTATTTCATCTTGTAACTCTTGAGACAACTCTTCATCAGCATCAATATTTAGAACCCAATCATTTACACACATGCTTTCAGCAAAAGATTTCTGCCCTACATAACCAAGCCAAGGCTTTACTATCACCTGTGCGCCTAATGTTTTAGCTATATGCACCGTATCATCAGTACTTTCATTATCGACTACTATCACTTCATCAGTAATATTTTTTACACTATTTATAGCTCTTGCTATCCTTGCTGATTCATTTTTGGTAATAATAAATGTGGAGATTTTTTTCATATATTTTATATTGCAATTGCAAGGAAATTAAAAACTCTTGCGCTACGTAATCTCATGACATAATTCTGAAGTCGTCGTGCTGCTTTCTTTATTCGTTCACAAATTTTACTTCTTTAAAATATCATTCTCAACACTAATTTAACTATATAAGTTAAAAGTAATGTAGATAATAACCCACTCAGCCATAGAATAATAAACCATTGCCACACTTTTAGACAAGTAGTTATTTTTTTAAATTTTTTAGAAATTTTCACAGAACCTAATACAGAGGTTGAGAAGATGATTTACCACGGAATATATAATAACAATAGAATGTATATCCAAGTATTACAGGTAGAAAGATTAGAGCCCCTACCAATAGTAAAGACTGCGATTCAGGTACTGCTGCTGCATTTTCAAGCGTAACTTTATATGGAACGATATATGGCCATATACTTATTGCAAGCCCTAAATATCCTAATAAAAATAATAAGATTGTATAAATAAACGGTTTCACTTCTTTTTTCTGTTTAATAGCCTTTATTAACTTGATAAATATTAAAACAGTTATAATAGGTATAATCGATAAATAGTAAATATTAGGCATACTAAACCAACGATGATTTATATAATTATTTAAGAAAGGCGCAGATAAACTAACAAGCCCCATAAAAAGGGCAACATAAAATAAAATGTATAAAGCAGATTTATAAGCCCAATCTTGTGTTTTGTTTTCTGTTTTTAGAATAAGCCAAGTAGCACCCAAGAGTGCATAACCGAATATTAATGCTATCCCTGTCATAACAGAAAATGGCGTAAGAAAATCAAAACTTCCACCTGCAAATTGCCGCCCGTCTATCACTATTCCTTGAACAAATGTACCGAGCATTAAACCTTGACAAAAAACAGCAAGCATAGAACCGAAATGAAAAGAATAATCCCAAATACAACGATGACCTATATGAGCTTTAAAACGAAACTCAAAAGCTACACCACGAAATATTAAACCAAGTAACATTAATATAATAGGGATATATAAGGCAGACATTAATATTGAATAGGCTAAAGGGAAAGCGGCAAATAAACCGCCACCTCCAAGTACTAACCAAGTTTCGTTGCCATCCCAAAAAGGTGCTATAGAATTCATCATTTTATGACGACAATCATCTGTAGGCGCAAAAGGAAATAAGATTCCTACTCCCAGATCAAAACCATCTAGTAAAACATATAAACAAATAGCGGTAGCTATAAGTCCACCACAAACAAGTGGTAAATCTATATAAGATCCAAAATTTAACATAAACTGCCTACATTGTCATAATGCAATTTGCATCCAATACAATATATTTTGAGTAATATTTTATACTGCAAGCAAATTGCTGTATAATACAAATTACAAACGATTACTTAACCAATGTTCCACGTAAGTTTCGTTATTATCTATCGCTTCTATACCTTTCTTTATTAAATATATGATATAATATATACCAACTCCAAAAATAATCAAATACACCACTACAAAAGCAATTAGAGAAATAAACACATATTTACCGAGTAATGGTGACACCGTATCCACGGTTTTTAAAATATTATATACTATATAAGGTTGTCTTCCTACTTCAGTTACTAACCAACCAGCAAGTACTGCAATAAAACCTGAAGGTGACATTAATATATACCAATATTGAAACCAATATGTAGTATATAATCTCTTGTTTAAGTAAAGATATAAACCAGCAATACCTGTAAATACCATTAAGCAACCAATTCCTAGCATAATACGAAAGCTAAAAAATACTACTGCAACCGGCGGACGTTCTTCTTTTGTCCATTCTTTTAAGCCTTTCACTTCACCGTCTAAACTATGCGTTAAGATTAAACTACTCGCATAAGGTATTTCTATAGCATATTTTGTTTTTTCTTCTTCTTTGTCAGGCAAGCCTATAAGATTAAATGATGCTCCTTTTTCTGTATTCCAAATACCTTCTATAGCTGAGACTTTGACAGGCTGATATTTAAGAGTATTTAAACCATGTAGATCCCCGATAAATATTTGAATAGGTGAAACAATTAACGCCATTAACACAGCCATAAAAAGCATAATTTTAGCATGCTTTTTATAACGATTATTGAGTAAATAAAAGCTAGCTACACCACCAATAACAAAAGAAGTAGTTAAATAAGATGCAGTAATCATATGGAAAAAGCGATAAGGAAAAGATGGATTAAAGATAATTTCTAACCAGTTTAAAGGATAAAAGAATCCTTCGTCTCGCAATTCAAAACCAGCAGGTGTATGCATCCAGCTACTCGCTGCAAGGATCCAAAAAGCTGAGATTATAGTACCGATCGCAACAATTAACGTAGAAATAAAATGTACTTTTTTAGTGACTTTATTAAAACCGAATAACATGATGCCTAGAAAAGAAGATTCAAGGAAAAAGGCAGTAAATACTTCAAAACCTAAAAGCGGCCCCAGAACATTGCCAACCTTATCTGAAAAATTCGACCAATTAGTACCAAACTGGTAAGACATTACAACACCAGAAACTACTCCCATACCAAAAGTAACGGCAAAAATCTTTACCCAAAATTTGTATATTTCTTGATAAATTGGATTTTTTGTTTTTAACCACAACCCTTCAATTACCGCTAAAAAACTTGCAAGTCCTATAGTAAAAGTAGGAAATACTATATGGAAACTTATGGTAAAAGCGAATTGAATCCTCGATAATAATACTTGATCAAATTCCATATGATTCTATCATTCCTGATCCTGAAGAGGTAATATCCATAAAAATAACTGTAATATGATTTAATAATTATATGTCCGGAAAATATATAAAAAGCAAATTTTTTATATATTTTTGCTTCCTGACGCCACAGAAAAATTACATACAATAACATCAAGACAGTATTTGATTTAATTATCCACCTTTGTTATTATTAAATTCTATCTGATTAGTTTTAACAAATTTCCCTTTTTCGGAGTTCCAATTATAATGAACATTTACTATTCTTATTTCTGTAACATTAATATCACCATTGGACAATTGAGTTACATCATACCCTTTTCTAATAGAATCTGTAATTAATAAGCTTGCTTGACAAATATACTTTATATCAGAGAACGGCGAATTATCTTCCTTAAACGTGTTTTGTTCTTCTAAAAAATTATTAGATAATTCTTTTTCTTGCATTTCTTATGATTTTGAAGTTATTTTCTGAATTTTGTAGCATTATTTAATGTAAGAAGCAAGGCTTGTTTATTATTTTTCAATAGATTTAATATTTTGAGGTATATTTTTACTAAAAAAATTTTAATAAACTAACAATTAACACAAATTAATATTTAAGAATTGAGGTACCGTATCGTGATCAAATACCATGCTTTATCTAAATCTACATTTAGCTTAGGTATTTATTTTTTAAAATTTGATAAAATTAAGATTACTTTATTAACTGTAATTTGTATTTTATTTGGTATTATTCCAGCAATGGATAGTATATTACTTCAAAAAATCATTGATCTAATTGAATCTTTTAGTGATGAAAATGCTCATAACTTGCTGTCATCAATGATTTACTGGGCAATATTTTACGCTCTTTGGTGGGAGAGTATTAATATAGCATATCGTTCATATGATTATTTGTATCTCAAAACTATGCCAGTAATAAAAGGGAAAATACTAAATGAACTTTACAATTATACACAATATCATAGCCATAAATTCTTTCAGGATAATCTAGCAGGGCATATTAGCAATCGTATTACTGAAACTGCAAGGTCATTTGAGATGATTATTTCTATATTCGGCGAAAAACTTCTACGTAAACTTGCGATTATTGTATTTGCATTAATTGCTTTATATTCAGTACATTATGCTTTTGCTACGATATTTATTTTATGGATTACAGTTTTTTTAGGACTGAGTATTCTTTTCTCAGATAAAATGAATCAATACTCATTAAATTATGCTAGAAGTCAATCCTTTGTTGCCGGCAGTATTGTAGATGCAATTAGCAATATTAATGCTGTAAGAATGTTTACAGCACATAAATTTGAACGTCAACATTTAGAAACAAGAGTAGAAAATGCCATAGCTGATGAACAAACTATGCAATTCTTTATGTTTAAATTGCGTTACTCTCTTGGAATGTCGTGTTCAATAATGATTTTTATCATGATTTATTATTTATCGCGACTTCGTAGTGAATTATCTATAAGTATAGGTGATTGTGTGTTAGTGCTAACATTATGTATAAATGTAGCAGACGATATTTGGGATTTAACTCAGGAAATCGGTGATATGTTCGAGCAGATCGGAGCATTTAATCAAGGTTTGTCTTTAATGGCACCACATATTATAACGGATATTGAAAATGCTACTCCTTTAGATATTAAAGAAGGGATTATTGAATTTAGAAATGTCACGTTTAATTATTACCATAATAATAATCTATTTTATAAAAAATCGGTATTAATACCTAGTAAACAAAAAGTCGGACTAGTAGGCTTTTCAGGTTCAGGAAAAACTACTTTTATTAGTTTACTCACTAGATTGCACGATATAGAAGACGGAATGATTTTAATAGATAATCAAAATATTAGAAATGTAACTCAAGATTCTTTAAGAAAAGCAATTAGCCTCATACCTCAAGAACCGGTTCTTTTTCACCGTACCATTTTAGACAATATTAGATACGGGAAAAAAGAAGCTACTCTTGATGAAATTATAGCAGCAGCTAAAGCAGCACATATCCACGATGTTATCGATAATCTACCCGATGGTTACAATACTATGTGTGGAGAGCGTGGGAATAATTTATCTGGCGGTCAACGTCAAAGAATTATCATAGCAAGAGCCATCTTAAAAAATGCTCCTATTTTAATTCTTGATGAAGCAACAAGTAGTTTAGATAGTGAGACTGAAAGCATGATTCAAAATTCAATGGATTATTTAATGCAAAATAAAACCGTGATCGTCATTGCCCATAGATTATCTACTTTACTCAATATGGATAGAATTTTAGTTTTTGAAGCAGGCAGCATAATTGATGATGGTAGTCACACAGAATTATTAAAAAATAGCAAGCTATATAAAAAATTATGGGACTCACAAATAAAAGGATCGATAGTATAAGGCAATTATAACGTTACTTTACTATTTTCCCACTGTCATACCGTATCTTGTCGACATTAATGGTATGGTTTATGCCTGCATTATATAATACTGGGATCAATCTTTAAGAGAAATCATTATAAATTAATATCCCTTCTGTTACTTTTACAATATGACTAAAAACATTGTAGCTTTAGAGATGAATGTACACAGCTTTATTAGTATGTTCCTATAAACATTTTTAATTGAACAAATACAACTAGAACGTATTAATATCCTCAATTTTCTGATTCTCATTAAAAAAGAATGCTCAGATGAAAATCTCAGAAGCTCTAATTTGAAAGTGATACTTTAAAGTAGGATGCAAATCATATTGCAAAAATACTTTTACAATATCTATATATCTTATATTATTGAATATTTAGCAATATCAAATTATAATATATTGTGTAAATATTGTAGCTACATTATTACTAATATTAGGAGCTAAATCAAGCAAATTAGTGACAATAGCTATATTTTGTGTTCTCAAAAGTAGCAAACTCTATATAAACTAAGACCTATCTCGTCCGATATACATCATCGATAGCAATACATAAATGTGTTTCACTAAAATATTTAGAAATTAAAAGCATATATTATATCTTTCTGATTATTACACACAAAATGATAATAAAGAAATCAAGCATCACACTAATATATAAGCTACTTCATTTGGAGCAATAATGCCATCTATCAAAAAAGTATAAACTAAATTGTAAACACCTTTTCGCATTATTGTAGCTACAGTATTCATTACAAATCTTTTTATTTAGATCTTCAACAGTAAATTAAAATTCATATTTTCTTTACTATTCAATACGTTTTTACTTCAGATACTAAGTAATCACTTATTATAGTTTTGGAAAAATCATACACATTATCAAATTACATTAACTCTTTCTATGATGTTATTTTATTATAAAAATCAAAATCGGATCTACATTTTAAAGGAATATCTTAATCATTTCTTACTAATGTTGAAATCAACTTACAAAAAAGGGCGAATATATTTGATACTAAACTTGTTAATATATACTCAATCAATACTACTCTTGACTATTACATAGATAGTATTATTACGGTATATTACAGAATATATTAAACTTATTACTATTGTAATGGTAGTACAACACGTTTAATTAAATTGTTTACTGCTTCAAAAGAATTGCCACTTGAAAAGTCATATCTTGTATTTTCAATAATATCCTATTATATCTAATCAAATGATCCATCTTCCATATTAGTTATAGTATATATATTAGTTGAATTATTAGTAATAAATAAACTAAAATCTTATATTAAATATCTTAATATTCGTATTATAATCATAATAATCATTTTTTAGCAATTAATACTTAAAGTAATATTTAAACAATGAAACTATCTGATTTTGACTTTAATTTACCAAGTGCTCTTATTGCACAATATCCATCTAGCGAACGTGATAACTCGGATTTACTAATTGCCGGAACAAAGCATATTAAAACTAAATTTTACAATATAATAGATTACTTAAAAAAAGGTGATTTATTAGTATTTAATAATAGTAAAGTTATTAAAGCAAAATTACATTTAGGGAAAAATATAACTATCAACTTAAATAAAAAATTATCAGATAATTGTTGGATTGCTTTTGCAAAACCTGCACGTAAATTAAATATTGGTGATGAATTTTACTTTGATACACACAAAATAATTATTACCGAAAAACTGGCGATTGGCGAAATTAAGGTAAAATTCATGCTTGATAATATTTCTATAATTAAATTCTTAGATAAATATGGTGAGATACCACTGCCGTTTTATATTAAACGCCCAAGTCCAGTCTGTTATTCCAATATGGCATTGTGCTGTAAACCTGAAAACACACTCAAGATCAAATCAATACCACACAATATGAGCAAAATAGTAACTAATAATAGTAATACTGTTAATTTACGGTCTAATGACGGTATTATAGATAGTACAAATGATAATGATCGCTATCAAACAATCTATAGTCAAATAGAAGGGTCAGTTGCAGCACCAACTGCAGGATTACATTTTACAAAGAATATACTTGATAAACTTAAAACAAAAGGTGTGCATACTGCTTTTGTAACTTTACATGTTGGAGCTGGTACTTTTTTACCTGTAAAAACCGAAAATATTCATGAGCATAAAATGCATACAGAATATTGTTCTATTACTACCGAAACTGCAGAGATTATCAATAAAACAAAACAAGAAGGAAGATCCATTATTGCAGTCGGTACCACAACACTTAGAACCATTGAGAGTGCTTGCAATAATGGTATTGTAAGAGCAGGGAATTTTGAAACCGATATTTTCATAACTCCGGGTTTTAATTTTCAAGTAGTCGATATGCTACTGACCAATTTTCATTTTCCAAAATCTACTTTATTTATTCTTATATGTGCTTTTGCAGGATTTAAAGAAATGCATGCGTTATATAAATATGCTATAAAAGAAAAAATGCGTTTCTTTAGCTATGGCGATGCAACACTTTTATATAGGAAAGTATGAAAGTACCAATCTAGTCAAATTATATATAGAAAATTTTTGCTTTTTACACGTAATAGGGGTAATAATTATTAAAGAGCTTTTGATATTACAATTCTTGGTACGAATGCAAATAAAAATCATTTAAATCAAATTTTCTGATGCAGATAAAATTATATTGTATCCAATTCAATACAGTTAATGAATATTAAGAACTTAAACAATCAATAATTTAAAAAATTCTTTATAAAAAAGAGAAAATACTAATAAAAATACTAAGATAAGCTATAAAACATTTGCATGAAGTTATAAAGTAATCTAAAGTAGAGAAAATTTTATCAGTTACTCAAATTTGAATACGTAATAGAACTATTTTCAGTTGCAGTTGTTTAAAAATACTTAGTAATGATAAAATGAACATTATTACTACAAAAGATAAGTGAAGCTTCTCAATTTAGTATTATTAATGATAAAAATGTTGCTTAAAATTTAAGATGATTGTAGCATCAATGCTCATCTTTATAAATATGAAAATACAAAACAAATTTGTAAAAGTATTAAATTATACCTACCAATTTTAGAGCAAAACTATAAAAATATTTTTGGATGATTAAATGCTTGAATTCATTCATACTAGATTCAAAACAAACTGCTTTATTAACAGAATTAAAAGAACTCGCAAAAGAAGTTAATAAATCAAAAAGTTTATTTAAACTCTTTAACAAACATCATTTAAAAAATGGAATTTATTTATACGGCCCAGTTGGCAGTGGTAAGACTTTGCTCATGAATTCTTTTTTTGACGCAATAAGCATATCTAAAACCATTCTACACTATCAGAACTTTATACATGAAATGCATAAATCTATGCATAGATTACAAACAGAAAAACAAAAAGATATTATCACTAAAATTGCTAAAAACTACGCTAAACAAACCAAAGTGTTATGTATAGATGAGTTTGAAATTAAAGATATTACTGATGCAATGATAATAAGTAGATTATTTAATGAATTAATAAAGCAAAATATTTTTATTTTTATAACCTCTAACACTAGTCCAAATAATCTTTACAAAGATGGATTACAAAGAGAATCTTTTTTACCTTTCATAAAGACTATCAATAATACATTTTATATAAAATATCTAGATAATCACCATGATTATCGATTTGATAAAGCATTAGGAGTTAAATCCTCAAGGATAATTTATCCTTTAACTTTAGAAAATAAAAATAAACTTTAAAAAATTATCATGAAAATTAGTGATAATAATCTCGTTGCTCAAAATATACAGGTTCTATGTAGGTCAATATCATTCCAAAAAGTATATAAACAAATATTAGTAACAGATTATAATGAATTATTTATAAGAGAATTAAGCTATATAGATTATGTTAATATTTGCCAAAATTTCAACATTATTATAGTAGAGAATATTAATACCATTGATGCTAACGATACAGATACAGTTGTTAGATTTATCAATTTTATTGATAATGCCTATTTCTACAAAATACTTTTATTTATGAGTTTAGTAGATAATCCAAATAAAATATACCAGGGTTTAGCACGAGCCAAAGAATTTCAACGCGCTATATCAAGATTACATGAAATGAATAGCGAAGCTTATTTATTAAATAATGATTTAAAGGAATTAATTACCTTAAATACTATATAAAGCACTAAAATTAGATGCTTTTTACAATTTTAAATGTTAAAATTTTTGTTAAAAATCTCTTGATTAAATATTTATTACTATACTGTTACAGTATATTAGATATTTTTATTTAAAAAGGTCAAACTATTTGTATAGGATACTTCATATAAAGAAAAAGCAAGATAATTAAAATTTGCATTGCAAGCTTGGCAGCGACTTACTCTCCCATGGCTTATGACATAGTACCATTAGCGCTATGAGGTTTCACGTTCGAGTTCGGGATGGGATCGTGTGTTTCACTCATGCTATGACCACCAAGCTAGCAATACAAATTTTAACAAAATAGGTTTGTATTATAATATGCTGTTAATGCTATTATATTATTCTTAAGCAAGTATAATATACAATTGTCTACAATATCTTAAAGAAAGATCAAAACTTTACTATCAAATCGTAACATAAAACGATAGAATAACATTTTTATTTATTGATAAAGCTAATTTAACATTAAAATTATAATTTACAAATTGATGCTTAAATACTTATATAATTAACACTATATGCATATATAATCTCACAGCAAAGTAAATCAATCGAGCTATTAGTATCGGTTAGCTACACACATTACTGTGCTTCCACACCCGACCTATCAACGTGGTGGTCTTCCACGGCTCTAATGGGGAAGTCTAGTTTTGAGGGGGGTTTCCTGCTTAGATGCATTCAGCAGTTATCCCTTCCGTACTTAGCTACCCAGCTGTGCCGTTGGCACGACAACTGGTCCACCAGGGGTACGTCCACCTCGGTCCTCTCGTACTAAAGGCAGCTCCTCTCAAACTTCCTACACCCACGGCAGATAGGGACCGAACTGTCTCACGACGTTCTAAACCCAGCTCACGTACCACTTTAATCGGCGAACAGCCGAACCCTTGGGACCTTCTCCAGCCCCAGGATGTGATGAGCCGACATCGAGGTGCCAAACGATTTCGTCGCTATGGACGCTTGGAAATCATCAGCCTGTTATCCCCGGAGTACCTTTTATTCGTTGAGCGATGGCCCTTCCACTCGGAACCACCGGATCACTATGACCGACTTTCGTCTCTGCTCGTCTTGTCAGACTCGCAGTCAGGCTAGCTTATGCCATTGCACTCTAAAAGTTGATTTCCGACCAACCTGAGCTAACCATCGCGCGCCTCCGTTACTTTTTGGGAGGCGACCGCCCCAGTCAAACTACCCACCATGCATTGTCTCGGACCCTGATTCAAGAGTCTCGGTTAGATATCAAAAACCAAAAGGGTGGTATCTCAAGAGTGACTCCACAAAGGCTGACGCCTCTGCTTCGTAGTCTCCCACCTATCCTGCACATTTGATTTCTAATACCAGTGCAAAGCTATAGTAAAGGTTCACGGGGTCTTTCCGTCTGACCGCGGGAACTCCGCATCTTCACGGAGAATTCAATTTCGCTGAGTCGATACTGGAGACAGTGGGGAAATCGTTACGCCATTCGTGCGGGTCGGAACTTACCCGACAAGGAATTTCGCTACCTTAGGACCGTCATAGTTACGGCCGCCGTTCACTGGGACTTCAATTTAGAGCTTACACCCCTCCTTTTAATCTTCCAGCACTGGGCAGGCGTCAGACCCTATACGTCGTCTATTGACTTTGCAGAGCCCTGTGTTTTTAATAAACAGTCGCTACCCCCTAACTTGTGCCACCTGCATATGGTTGCCCATACACAGGTCATCTTTCTTCCGAAGTTACAGATGTAATTTGCCTAGTTCCTTCAGCATCGTTCTCTCAAGCGCCTTGGTATACTCTACCTGTCCACCTGTGTCGGTTTTGGGTACGGTCTATAATAAAGGTGCTATTTCCTGGAAAATATTCACTGCACAATCAATCCAATAAGACTATACAATTTACTATTTTCGTCACATCCTTTAGGTTCAGGAATATTAACCTGATTCCCATCGATTACGCCTTTCAGCCTCACCTTAGGGGCCGACTAACCTTGCGCAGATTAACTTTACGCAAGAACCCTTGGACTTTCGGCGAGAATGTTTCTCACATTCTTTATCGCTACTTATGTCAGCATTCTCACTTCCGATACCTCCAGCAAACCTTACAGTTTACCTTCACAGGCTTACGGAACGCTCCGCTACCATTTATGCTAAATGCATAAATCCGCATCTTCGGTACATGACTTGAGCCCCGTTACATTGTTGGCGCAAGAAAACTTATTTAGACTAGTGAGCTATTACGCTTTCTTTAAATGATGGCTGCTTCTAAGCCAACATCCTAGTTGTTTTGGTCTTCTCACATCCTTTAACACTTAGTCATGATTTAGGGACCTTAGATGGCGGTCTGGGCTTTTTCCCTCTCGACTATGGACCTTAGCACCCATAGTCTGTCTGCTATGCTGTACTCATCGACATTCGGAGTTTGATTGAGTTTGGTAAGTCTGTAGAACCCCCTAGCTCATTCAGTGCTCTACCTTCGATGGTAATCGCTATAACGCTCTACCTAAATAGATTTCGCGGAGAACCAGCTATATCCGAGTTTGATTGGCCTTTCACCCCTAACCACAGCTCATCCCCTACTTTTTCAACAGTAGTGGGTTCGGTCCTTCAGCGGATTTTACTCCGCTTTCAACCTGGCCATGGCTAGATCACCCGGTTTCGGGTCTAATTCATCTAACTAAACGCCCTATTCAGACTCGCTTTCGCTACGCCTACACCTAACGGCTTAAGCTTGCTAGATAAACTAAGTCGCTGACCCATTATACAAAAGGTACGCCGTCACAAGACATATAAATATGCTTGCTCCGACTGCTTGTAAGCATTTGGTTTCAGATACTATTTCACTCCCCTTGTCGGGGTACTTTTCACCTTTCCCTCACGGTACTTGTTCACTATCGGTCACTAGAGAGTACTTAGGCTTAGAGGGTGGTCCCCCTATGTTCAAACAGGATTTCACGTGTCCCGCCTTACTCAAAAACTTCAAACTTTTTACCTATACGGGACTATCACCCTCTATGGTCAATCTTTCCATATTGTTTTAGTTATTTTTTTGAAGTCACTGGCCTGGTCCGCGTTCGCTCGTCACTACTAACGGAGTCTCGGTTGATGTCCTTTCCTCCAGCTACTTAGATATTTCAGTTCGCTGGGTTCGCCTTATATAGCTATGTATTGACTATATAATACCTAACAAATTAGGTGGGTTTCCCCATTCGGAAATCTTCGGATCAAAGTTTATTCGCAACTCCCCGAAGCTTATCGCAACGTATTACGTCCTTCATCGCCTTCTAGTGCCAAGGCATCCACCAAATGCCCTTATTACATTTACTTTAATGCTTTTAACTTGAGATTACACTATGCATACAGAATTAATTTTACAATTATTTTCAGTATCTACTCACGATATATTATTATCGCGGTGTATTTAGTTTTAGCTTTATCAACTTTTAAAACAGCTACAAAGTTTTAAATTTTAAACTTTGTGTGATGAATCTTATATCTATATTTTAAAAGCTTGTCAAATACTAATTTGAAATAATTTTAATTTTATTTTTGATGTAGTATCTTAAACTCATTTAAACCTCTTTTAAAAGAAAATATGTGCTTAGATTACAGTCTACGATTTTATATTCACTTAAATCTTCAAAATCTACTTCTTTGTAAAATATGATTTACTGTTTTCAGTATACATTTTCTTTTTATTAACAAGCTGTAGATTTTAATTTTTCTAAAGACTAGACGATTTGAACTATTAAATGATTATTCTTAGATCTCAAACATTTTTCTGTAAATTAGCAGATTCATCATAAGTATATAATTTTAAAATTGCTTTTATCTATTTTGAGTTGTGCAATGTTTATTAACAACCAAGCTACTAATTTCAGACTTTAGAGTGTGAAATTTTTCTTACAAAAAATTCTGTAAAAATCTCAATTTAATCTTCTACCTCATCATCTAATATCTAATTACTTTTTTACAAATTCTTATGAATTATATGTAAACTCGAAATTACAATTAAACTGAACTTTAGCTTTATAACTAATAAATTCTTATTTTAATATTGTATCTTTTAAAATATTTGTACCACGTAAAAATTCTTCTATATTCAAAGCTTTTTTACTCTCTTGCTGAAGTTTCTTTACACGTAATATACCACTGCCACAAGCGATTTCTAGTTTATTGTTAATAACAGTACCAGGAATAAAATGATGATTGTAATTGAAATATTCTGCTCTAAGGATTTTAATTATTTTATCATTATAACTAAAATATGCTCCAGGCCATGGATTCATACCCCTTATTTTACAATCAATAGAATAAGCGGATTCATACCAATTAATTTTTCCTTCTGCTTTAGTTAATTTATGCGCATAAGTAATGCCGTTACTTGACTGTTTTATTGGTACTATATTATCAATATTTGCAAGTGTTTTGATTAGTAATTCAGCTCCTAAATGAGCACATTTATTGGACAATTCATCCAATGTTATTCTTCTTTCTAAATTCAAATCTTCTTTCAACAATATATCGCCAGTATCAAGCCCTGAATCCATACGCATAATACATACACTACTTTTACGGTCACCCTCTATAATAGTACGCTGCAGAGGAGCCGCTCCTCTGTGACGAGGTAAATCGGATGGATGGATATTAAGACAGCCATATTTTTTCGCTTCTAATATAGCTTTCGGTACAATAAAGCCATACGCAATCACAACTATAATATCTGCATCAATTTTCTTAATCAGATTTATTGTTTCATCATTACGAAGAGTAGAAGGGCTATAAACAGGAATTTGATGTTCAAATGCTAATTGATGTATTGGGGATTTAGCTAAGTGAAGTCCTCTACCTTTAGCCTTAGGTTGCTGTGTAAAAACAGCTTTCACTTCGTGATGAATTATAAGTTTTTTAAGAGTTGGAACAGCGAATTCAGGCGTTCCCATAAAAATTACTTTCACACTATATTATTTTTAAGTTTCTTAAGCTTACGAAGTACTACATCTCGTTTTAAATTACTTAAATAATCAACCATAAGCTTACCTTCTAAATGATCATACTCATGCTGAATAACTCTTGCAAGCCAATCATTTGCTTTTAGCTCTTGTGATTTACCATGATAATCTAAATATCTTATCTTTACAGACTCCGGTCTCGTAACCTCAATACGTTGCTTTGGTAATGAGATACAGCCTTCATTAGCAGTCACTAACTCTGTTGATTTTTCTATTATTTCAGGGTTCACTATAAAAAGTGGATAAAAATCTTTCGGTCTTTCTACTGGATCATATTCTTTTATATCAATTACTAAAATACGTAGCAATATTCCTACTTGTACTGCCGCAAGCCCTGCACCATCCGCATTGTACATAGTTTCAAGCATATCATGCATAAATTTTCGTGTTTGATCGGTACATTCTAAAACAGGCTTAGATTTTTGCTTTAATCTTTCATCAGGTGCGGTTACTATGGAGAATATTGACATACATAATTCAATCTTAATCTTTTACTTATAATATACAATAAAATTAAATGCAAAGAAAGTAAATCTTGCTAATTCCGGTAATAGTTGTATAATAAGCTCACCTACTTTCAATCATTTATTTGCATGATTATAACAAATATCAGACAGCATAAAATATATGTATCAATTAAGGAAGATTAATAATATATTATAGTGTGATAATGGAGAAATTTGTGAATAACTCAACACATTATAGCAATATCATGCATTATCAATGCTAGAAAAATTGATGAGAATTTAAAAGGTTCTAAAGATGAAGTAGAACAAGTTATAACAAAAAACTCTAGACAAATTGAAAAAATTATTTGTAGAGATGATAGAAATAAATTAAGTAGTTATTGATCTGAATTGGTATTAAACAGTTTGGGTTATAATATCTTTTGATTTTACATACCTCATGAAGTAAATAGTTTAAGAGATATAAATCTTACTAAAAAATAAAATTCACCTATAAAAATAGATCATTACACTTAATTTTAGTATAAAAAATGAACTTTATAAAAATAAATTAATAAAAATATAGAAACGGCCTGAAAAAATACTCTCAAAGTCATTAGTTTTAAGCTCAATTTCTTATCAAATTTTCCTCCTATAGCCATAGACACTATACCTATAATAAGAACTGAAACGGTTAACCCAATGGCAATTAATAACCACATCATTAATTTATACTAAAAATAATCTTCTACACAAGATTATATGCTTTTGTGCTTTTAAAAGCAATTATCTAATTAATAAAAATTCCAATTCAAAAATTTCTTCTATAAAAAAATAATAATATATGGATTAATTTATTGAATATAAATAATGTAATACTTAATTGATAAAAGAACGATATTATCATCATTAATTTTTAGTTGAAATATAGTGCGTTAAGAGAATTTTTGTCAGAACCTAAGAGATACTTAATAATATTGCTAAAATTTATTAGTGTTACATGCATTAATCCATACAAATTTGCTTAATTTAAGGTTTCTGAGTTATAGAATATATAGATTATCTATCAATCTTAAAAAAACATCATTTTATAAAAAATAAGAGGATTAAATAAGATATAAATATATGTCTTTTAACAGAATAGCAAGCATTACAATAATTACACCACCTTGTATTATTATCGCTATTAAAGCTAATTAACAACTTTTTAGGATTACTTACGCTAAAATCGGAGTAAAACAATCAATAGTGAATAAATATTTACTTTTACTATAATAACAGTACGAGCAAGCGCTTTATTTTTTGTATTATTTTCTACTAATATTAGATCAAGTTATATACTCATCATACTCGGAATTACGTTAAATACACTTTTAATATCTTAACTCAGCTATTACTGAAGTCTAAACGAGCAATAACAAAACTGAGCATATGCAATTATCATAAAAATAAAGGGATAATCTTTAAATACTTTCTAAAACTTTAGTTTAATGGTAAAGATCATAGATTATATAGATAAACAATTTAATATTACAATGCTGCTATCTTGAAGTACAATGCAATT
Organism: Rickettsia prowazekii str. Breinl; assembly: GCF_000367405.1. Classification (NCBI taxonomy): domain Bacteria; kingdom Pseudomonadati; phylum Pseudomonadota; class Alphaproteobacteria; order Rickettsiales; family Rickettsiaceae; genus Rickettsia; species Rickettsia prowazekii. The sequence continues at coordinate 515,023 of NC_020993.1, forward strand.
CCTTTAAACACAAAATTTTTAAAAAATACTAAAGTCATTAGAAATAATGATAGCAAAATCAAAGAAACATCAAAACTTTCATTTATCGTTTCTCCTATACTATAATAGATAAATAAAATTGATATCATTATAGGAGAATGCGCTAACTACACATACCAGATAACATAAAATATATGAATGAAATCTTTGGCTAGCTCTTTTGCTAACATTTAAAAGTAACAAAAATAATAGATTGAAGTAATGAGTGTGTGTAACAAAATAACAGCTATAATTAATAGCCACAAGTTGTATGTTACGAAACATAAAACTGATTTAATAATAATTAGTGCATTGGAATAGATTGATCTAATTAAAATAGAAATATTATTACTTGCTGAAACCTATTATAGTAGTAACAAGATTAAAAAGTAAATATTTGTATATTCAAAAATTGAATATCTATTTTATAAAAAATTAGTGTTTTCTAGAATTTTATATGAGATATTGCTAAACGCAAACAAACAGATAAATGCATTGATTAACATCATGGTTATAAAAATAGGTAAAGTAATTTAACAACAAAAGCACATAAATTTGTTCTTATTTAATTAAGATGAAAGTACAAGACATTTTAATTAATATCATAACTATTCAATGATCGAGACTAAAAATACTAATATTAGTATTGATTTAGTACTATATATCAAGTCATGCGCTGCAAAAGAGTCGTTTTAATGATATATATAAAAAATGTCATGGGTTAAATAAAATCAGCATATACTTCCACTACTATACCTTTACATCATTCTCTAATCCCTCTTCCGCTAATTCACTAGCTTCTTCGCTTTCAGAAGTTTCAGCTATTAAAGAAACAGATACTACTTTTTCATCATCATCTAGTTTAAACAGAATTACACCACTAGTGTTACGACCCGTAATACGTACCGACTCAAGTTTACAGCGAATTAACTTACCACTATTTGTGATTAGCATTAACTCATCATCCATTTTAACTGGCATAACACCAACGACTAAACCGGTTTTATCGTTAATATCCATATTTATTATACCACTACCACCACGATCAGTAATTCTATAACCATATGCCGAGCTTCTTTTACCAAAACCGTTCTCTGTAACCGTCAAGATGAATTCTTCTGAATTTGCCATTTCTAAAATCGAATCTGCATTCAAATTTACACCTAATTCTTCAAGGTTAAACTCCTCACCTTTAGCTATCTCAAGTCTTTTTTCCCATGGCACTGTTAAATAAGCATCTCTATCCTCTTTTGTGCTGTTAATGCCTTTAAGTACAGTCATAGAAATTACAGAATCCTCTTTAGCAAGCTTCATACCTCGCACCCCATCAGAAATACGACTCTTAATAATACGCAAAGATTCAACAGGAAATCTTAAAGCTTTACCTGCTTTGGTAGCAAGTAAAATATGCTCATCTTCTTTACATGGTTTTACGTCTATTAATTTATCGTCTTCATCAAGTCTAATAGCAATTTTACCATTTGACTGAATCTTTTTAAAATCTAATAAATCACTTCTTCTGATATTACCTTTTGCAGTTGCAAACATAATGTTTAAATGATCCCACTCATCCTGGTTTTCTGGTAACGGCATAATATTTGTAATATGCTCATTTTCTTGCAATGATAATATATTAACCATTGGTCTACCCTTACCTTGCGGATTACTTAAAGGCAATTTATAAAGCTTCAAGCTATAAACCTTACCTATATTTGAGAAAAATAACATTGGTGTATGTGTACTACCAACAAAAACTTGCGTGGTAATATCCTCATCTCGCATTGAAAGACCAGATCTCCCCTTACCTCCACGTTTTTGCGAACGATAGCTACTTAGAGGTACACGTTTGATATAACCACCAAGCGTTACGGTTACGACCATTTCTTCACGCTGAATTAAATCTTCTATATCTTGATCAAATCCACCGAATTCAATTGAAGTAAGACGAGGAGATGCAAATTCTTCTTTAACTTTAATTAGCTCTTCTTTTAAAATTTCAAGTAATCTTGTACGAGATGCGAGTATATTAAGATATTCGGCAATATCCGTAGCGAGGTGTTTTAAATCTTGTTCAAGCTTTTCTTTCTCCATAGCAGTTAGACGTTGAAGCTTCATTTCTAAGATTGCTTTAGCTTGTACCTCAGTAAAACTCAATGTCCCTCGCTCATTTAATATTACTTTATCATCAACTAACTTTATAAGAGGTAAGATATCTAATACTTCCCACTGTCTAGCCATTAATTCTTGTTTAGCTAAATTCGTATCATTTGAAGCTTTAATAATATATATTATTTCATCTATATTACTAATGGCAATAGTTAACCCTAGTAAAATATGCGCTCTATCTCTTGCTTTATTTAGCAAATATATAGTACGATTAGTAATTACCACTTCTCTAAAACTAACAAAAGCTGCGATTACTTCTTTTAAATTCATCACTTTCGGTAATCCGTCTTTAAGAGCAAGCATAATCACACCAAAGTTCGTTTGTAGCTGAGTACATGCGTATATTTGATTTAAGACTACTTCTGCAACTACGTCTTTCTTTAACTCAATAAAAATCCTTATACCATTTTTATTCGATTCATCTCGTAAATCACTTATACCTTCTATACGTTTTTCTTTGACCATTTCAGCAATTTTTTCAACAAGTCTCGCTTTATTTACCATATACGGTATTTCAGTAATAATAATTGCTTGACGACTATTACCGACATTCTCAATCTCAGCTTTACCACGCATAATGATACTACCTCTACCAGTAAGATATGCAGATCTAATACCACTAATGCCTAAAATCATTGAGCCTGTAGGAAAATCTGGTCCTTTAACGACTTCTAGCAAATCTAAGATTTCTATATCATGATTATCTATATATAAACAGCACGCATCAATAATCTCACCAAGATTATGAGGCGGAATATTAGTGGCCATACCAACTGCAATACCGCCACTACCATTAACCAATAAATTTGGAAACATTGCAGGCAGTACGGATGGCTCTTCTTCAGAACCGTCATAATTAATGTTAAAACTGACAGTTCCTTTATCAATATCTTCTACAAGCTTATGCGCAACTTTGGCCATGCGAGATTCAGTATATCTCATCGCAGCCGCTGCATCACCATCCATTGAGCCGAAATTACCTTGTCCATCTACAAGTGGTAGACGCAAAGAAAAATCTTGAGCCATACGTACTAACGAGTCATAAATAGCACTATCACCGTGAGGATGATATTTACCCATCACGTCACCAACTATTCGTGCAGATTTTCTATAAGGTTTGCTAGCATGATTACCGGCTTCATACATGGAATAGATAATTCGGCGATGCACAGGCTTTAAACCATCACGAACATCTGGTATAGCTCTACTGACTATAACGCTCATAGCATAATCAAGATAAGATACTTTCATCTCATCTTCGATATTTACCGGTACTAAATTAGAAGAATATTTATCAATCACTATACTAGCCTTAAATTAAATGAATTACATTTAATTATAGAGACATAATAAATTTCTTTCAAGAATTGCTTGTACTTATAATCATGTATTATTTCTCAGAGGTCGGTCTCATGTATGCAAAAGCAGGAATTTAATTTTAGCTTGCTTACCACTGTCACTTTCCTTGGCATGAGATAAACAAATATACAACAAAATCTTTACACAATTGACATAATCATGACATTAACTGTTTTTAGCAATTACATAATTTAAAAATTAACAAATTTCATTTTCAACATAATGGAATGCTTCTAACATTTAGAGAAACTTAACTCCTAGTTTTTCTTAATCTTTATTCTTTTAGCAATCTATAATACTTTAGAGTATAATTTTTATTAAACGTATTTCTCAATTCATCAAACTTAATTTTTGCAAGTTTTAATCACAAAAGTTTGAACTCTGGTTATTTAGTTATTCCAAATACAGCTACAGAATAATTATCATAGCTTGTATGTATAGTTTATACCTTAAAGACTAGACATTAATATTAAATCTAAAGTTCGATTTCAATAAATTTTTTTGAAATGTCAATTTACTATCAATACGACAAAACTTAATATTAAATTAAACTAATAAATTTAGTTTAGACACTATATCAATATCCTACAGATACATTATTACTACAATAATTGTAATTGAAGTTGACACCTATAACACTTCTTATATCCTAAGAAATTTTTCACCCAATAACCTTATATTTTATAATTTTTTTATTAATTGAGTTAAAGCATCTTGACCAAAGGTCAGATCTAATAAGAATTCCTAATCATTTACAAAAAGCATAGTTGCTAGATTTGTATACTAAGTATCCGTCTACTACTAATATTCTGTTTTGTACTCAACTTTAATCAACTATGTATTTGTAATCAAGAAATATATCCTACATTTAAGCTATTACAATGTATAATTACTAAGACAATTATAGCATCATTAAATGATAATATTATCATTCCTATATTCACAATAGCATACAAAATTATAAATGATTGAATATATTTGCGGGGCTAAAAATTTTGTTACCTAACACCAGTCTAGTAAGTAAGATAAATATTAGAAAACTTTACAGGAATTGATGCACACATCTACTAGTATAGCCTAAGTTCGTTTCATGTTAGGCATCACATATTATTTGCTTACAATTCTGTGTATCTTGGTTACATTCCTCCTGCTGTTTATACCATAATTCAGCGTAATAGCCTTGGTTTTTTAGTAATGTTTTATGATTTCCTCGTTCAACTATATAGCCATTATCTAAAACTATAATCTCATCTGCATCAACAATAGTCGATAATCTATGAGCGATGATAAGAGTAGTATGGTTAGCTGAAATCTCTTTAAGACTTGCTTGAATTAGCTTTTCGGTTTTAGTATCAAGTGAACTTGTCGCTTCATCAAAAACATATATTGATGGATTTTTTAAGATAGTTCTTGCAATTGCAATACGTTGTTTTTCACCACCTGAAAGTTTTAAACCTCTTTCACCTACCTGTGTCGCATAACCTTCAGGTAGTACGCTAATAAACTCATGAATATGAGCATTTTTTGAAGCTGCGATAACTTCATCGTAACTAGCTGCATTATTACCGTATGCGATGTTATAATATATTGTATCATTAAACAATACCGTATCTTGTGGAACAATCCCAATAGATTTACGAAGCGAGCCTTGCTTAACTTCTCTTATATCTTGATTATCTATAATAATACTACCACTATTAATATCGTAAAACCTAAAAAGCAATCGTGATATCGTTGATTTACCGGCACCGCTGCTACCTACAACTGCTATTGTTTTACCGCTCTCAATTGTAAAAGTTATATTATGCAAAATAGTACGTTCCTTATTATAAGCAAAGCTAACATTATTGAAACTGACTTTACATTTTGAGATAATTAACTCCTTAGCATCTACCGAATCTTGTATTTCTGCCGGTATATCAAGTAACTTAAACATATCTTCCATATTCACTAGAGCATTTTTAATTTCTCTATAAGCAAAACCAAGTATTGAAAGTGGGATTGATAACTGAAATAGATAAGCATTAACCATTATTAAATCGCCGACCATCATTTTATTTTGATTAATAGCATTTACTGAAAGTATCATTAAAGAAACAAGACCTAAGGATATTATAACATCCTGTCCAATATTCAAAATTGATAGGCTGTTAGTAATTTTAGTAGCTGATTTTTCATAAGCTTGTAAAGCATCATTAAACTTTATTGCCTCATATTCTTCATTATTAAAATATTTAACTGTTTCAAAATTCAACAAACTATCGATCGCTCTATTATTTGCAGTGTTATCGCTTTGGTTCATTTCCCTTGCAAATGAAATACGCCAAGTACTGATTAATAAAGTATAACACACATAAACTATCATTGTTATTAAGAGAGTTACTGCAAACCATATACCATGAAAATACCATAATATTCCGATGACCAATATAATTTCTAAGCTTGTCGGGAAAATATTAAATAATGAATACCGTAGCACTGCTTCAATACCTTTAGTACCACGCTCTATTGACCTACTTAAACCACCTGTTTTTCTAGTAATATGGAAGCGCATACTTAAATTATGCATGTGTTTAAAGACATTTAAAGCGACTAAGCGTGTTGCTTGACATCCAACTTTTGAAAAAATTATATTTCGTAATTCACTGAAAATTTGGGCAAGTATTTTTGTCCCACCATATCCAATAATAACGCCAATAAGAACTGAAAGAGATAAATTTTGATTTAGTCCGTCTATTATATATTTATAAACAATTGGAACAAAAATATTTATTACTTTAGCTATAACTAAACAAATAAGAGACGTAACAATACGTAATCTGATATCAAAGTCCTTCGACCATAAATATGTAAGAAGTAGATAAAATGCATTTTTGTGATTGTTATTTTTAGACATAAAATTGTCACCCCGTTGCTTAATCACGGGATCCAATTAAAATATTATTATTTTTATTTGTGTTCTAGATATCGTTTTCAAGCCAAGACGTAAACAATAACATCCCAGTAACGGTTAAATCATTCTTAATTCTTAGGCTGATGTTCTAACAACTTATCTAACCTCCCCTCTTTTTCAAGATTAAATAAATCATCACACCCGCCAACATGCATATTATCTATAAAGATCTGTGGAACAGTGCTTTTACCACCAGATTTCTTAATAAATTTTTCTTTCTCTTCTTGCGTAAGATTACTTACTTCAATTTCCTCATAAATAACATTTTTCTTATCAAGCAATGCTTTAGCCTTTATACAATAAGGACAACTAGCTAGAGTATAAATAATAATTGTGTGTAATATAGATTTATTCATAATGTTATATTTTTTATTTTTTGTAAGATCTTATATATTATCTTAAACTAGAGTTTTGAAAGCAAGTAAAAATACAATACATGAATAATTTTTCTATTATCTCAGGATATAAACCCGCAGGCGATCAACCAAAAGCAATAGATGAAATTATAACAGGGTTAAATAGTAAAAAACGCTCACAAATGTTGCTTGGTATTACTGGATCAGGCAAAACTTTTACTATGGCAAATATTATAGAAAGAACTAATAGACCTACTCTTATTATGGCTCATAATAAAACTTTAGCTGCACAAATCTATTTAGAAATGAAATCAATTTTTCCAAAGAATGCAGTTGAATATTTTGTCTCATATTATGATTATTATCAGCCAGAATCTTATATAGTACGCACTGATACTTTCATCGAAAAAGATTCATCAATTAACGAACAGATTGATTTAATGCGTCATTCTGCTACAAGATCATTATTAGAGCGTCGTGATGTAATAGTAATTTCGTCTGTTTCGTGTATTTATGGACTTGGCGCCCCTGATTTATATTATCAGATGACTGTGCATTTAGAACCTGGTCAAAACTATCCTCGTGATAAGTTACTAAATGATTTGATAAATCTACAATATAAGCGTAATGATATCGGATTTGAGCGTGGCTGTTTTAGGGTTAAAGGTGACAACATGGATATTTTTCCCTCACATTATAGCGATAAAGCTTGGCGTTTATCATTTTTCGGTGATGAACTCGAATATATTCATGAATTTGACCCATTAACAGGTGAGAAACTTACTCAGCTTGATAAAGCTATGATTTTTGGTAATTCACACTTTGTTATGCCACGAGAAAGGATAAATCATGCGATATCAAGCATTGAGGTGGAGTTGCAAAAACGCTTAGAGTTCTTAAAGTCACAAGATAAACTAATTGAAGCAAAAAGATTAAACCAACGTACTCTATATGATCTTGAAATGTTAACAGAAACAGGCAGCTGTAAAGGCATTGAAAATTACTCTCGCTTTTTCACAGGGCGTAATGCTGGTCAGCCTCCTCCTACATTATTCGAGTATTTACCTGAAGATGCTTTATTGTTTATTGATGAAAGCCATGTATCAGTACCACAAATTAGAGCGATGTATAACAGTGATCGAGCACGAAAAGAAGTATTAGTAGAGCATGGATTTCGTTTACCTTCTGCTCTTGATAATAGACCTTTAAAATTTGAAGAATGGGAAAAATTTAGGCCACAAACTGTGTTTGTATCTGCAACTCCAGGACAATTCGAGTTAGAAGAAACAGGTGGCACTGTAGTAGAGCTGATTATCAGACCTACAGGACTTCTAGATCCTGAATGTATTATTAAACCTGCTACTAACCAAGTCGAGGATTTAATTAGTGAAATTCAAACAACTATCAATACAGGTTTGCGTATCTTAGTCACTACATTAACTAAAAAAATGGCTGAAGATTTAACATCTTATTTGCAGGATCTGCAATATAAAACATATTATTTGCATTCCAATATACATACTCTAGAACGTATTGAAATATTAAGAAATTTAAGACAAGGTACTATCGATATTTTAGTCGGTATTAATCTATTAAGAGAGGGGATTGATATACCTGAATGCGGTTTAGTTGCTATACTTGATGCAGACAAAGAGGGATTTTTACGATCTGAAACATCACTAATACAAACAATAGGAAGAGCTGCAAGAAATAGTAGAGGCAAAGTTATACTGTATGCCGATAAAATGACTAAATCTATCGATAAAGCTGTTAGTGAAACATTACGTAGGAGGCAAATTCAACAAGAATATAATAAAAAACATGGTATAATTCCAAAAACTATAAATCGTGCTATTCATGCTTTAGAATCACTCGAAGAAATCCATGATAATAAGCTCGATAAAAAACAAGCTAATGCTTTATTGAATAATCCTGCTAAGCTAAAAGCTCATATGGATAAATTTAAAAAAGAAATGTTTAAAGCTGCAAGTAATCTTGAATTTGAACAAGCTGCAAAACTCCGTAACCAACTTAAAGCTCTAGAAGAGGCAGCACTGAAGTTAAGCTAAATTCGTACTGTTCTATGGTGTAACAGTTATAAAACAAATGATGTAAAAATAATACAAATCTTAGCAAGACTTGAAACTCCTCCTATGATAAGAGGATAATCCATGTGTCTTAATAGCTTCTATATGTTCACGAGTACCGTATCCGTAATTTTTATGCCATAAATATTGTGGGAATTCAGCACTTAATTCTAGCATCAAACGATCTCTAGTCACTTTCGCAATAATAGAAGCTGCAGCAATCGATAATGATAAATTATCACCATTAATTATACTAATAAATCTTATATCACTAAATTTCATATTACCGTCAACTAAAATTTTCTGCGGCTTCAGGCTAAGATTTGCCACAGCAATAGCACAAGCTTTTTTAGTTGCCTCTAATATATTAATATTATCAATTTCGGTATGTGCAATAATAGCGGTAGACCAAACATAATTACTAGTTATTCGCTCATATAGTATTTCTCTCTTATTTTTAGAAAGCTTTTTAGAATCCTTAATACCAGGTATAATATCTGCTTTATCTATTATAACTGCACTTGCGACTACAGGACCGACTAACGATCCTCTCCCTGCTTCATCTACACCTGCTACAATATAATTGTGATATTTTTTTTCATACTGTAATAGATTTACTTCCATAATTGTATTTTATAAATTTTTAATGTATATAATAATATCTTTCTTGCATGGATTCTGAGTAGTTATTGCATGGAGCATTATATTACGTAGCAATCTCATGGAATGAGAATATATTTCTGAACTTGTTTTGTTAAAACTTATAGTTTTACATCTCAATGAGGAAAAACCTTGTTAATAAAAACCTAAATAAATATAGAATTCTAAAGTGCAAAATTATTTTCAATTATTAGAACTTCCACAAGAGTATAATATTGATTTAAAAATATTAGAAAAGCAATATTTTGCCATGCAGGTAAAATATCATCCTGATACAGCAAAAACTGCGCAAGAAAAGGCACAAAATCTAATTACTTCTACTGAATTAAATAAAGCTTACTCTACTCTTAAAGATGCTTTAAAGCGTGCTGAATATATGCTGCTTTTGCAAAATATAAATTTGAATGATGAAAAGATACGTAGTTTACTTTCTCCACTAGAATTAAGTATATTCTGGGATGAAATGGAAAGAATTGAAAATACTACTTTATTTAGTGATTTAGAAAAATTAAAGAACAAATATGAATTAATGCAACAACAAAATATTAATTCTTTAAAACAAGCTTTTGTCGAACAAAACCTATCAGATGCAACAATATACACGAGCAAACTTAAATATATTAGAACATTACAGAGCAAGCTGCAAGAAAAAATAAAATCATGCAAATAATAGAAATTACAGAACCAAAGCAAACTGATTTTCAGCAAAAACTGCAAATAGCAGTAGGTATCGATTTTGGCACTACTAACTCATTAATAGCTATTGCAACTAATAGAAAAGTTAAAATTATTAAATCTATAGGTGATAAAGAATTAATACCGACCACTATAGATTTTATAAATGAAGATCTGATAATAGGTAATAATAAAGGACTACATTCTATCAAAAGACTATTCGGTAAAACATTAAAAGAAATTCTAAATACCACAACACTTTTTTCGTTAGTTAAAGATTATTTAGATATAAATAGTAGTGAACTGAAATTAAATTTTGCTAATAAAAAGATGCGTATTGCTGAAATTGCAGCGGAAGTTTTTATTTACTTAAAAAATCAAGCAGAAAAACAATTAAAAAATAATATCACTAAAGCAGTAATAACAGTACCTGCACATTTTAATGATGCAGCAAGAGGGGAGATAATGCTTGCAGCTAAAATAGCAGGTTTTGAAGTATTAAGGCTAATTGCTGAACCAACTGCAGCTGCATATGCTTACGGCTTAAACAAAAATCAAACAGGTCGCTATTTAGTATATGACCTAGGAGGTGGTACTTTTGACGTATCTATTCTTAATATACAAGAAGGAATTTTCCAAGTTATGGCCACAAACGGCGATAATATGCTTGGTGGCGACGACATAGATGTAGTAATTACACAATACCTTTGTAATAAATTTGATTTACCTCATTCTATTGAGACTTTACAACTTGCAAAAAAAGCAAAAGAAATTTTAACATATAAAGAGAGTTTTAATAATGATATTATATCAATTAATAAGCAAACTTTAGAACAACTAATTTCCCCTTTAGTAGAACGAACTATCAATATAACACAAGAATGTTTAGAACAGTCAGGAAATCCAAATATAGACGGAGTGATTTTAGTAGGTGGGACGACTCGCATTCCTTTAATCAAGGACGAATTATATAAAGCATTTAAAATAGATATTTTATCAGATATTGATCCTGATAAAGCAGTTGTATGTGGCGCTGCATTACAAGCAGAAAACTTAATAACACAACATACAAATTCATTACTGATTGATGTAGTACCGTTATCCCTTGGCATTGAATTATATGGCGGTATAGTTGAAAAAATCATTACGCGCAATACTCCAATTCCTATTGCGGTAATAAAAGAATTTACAACTTATGCCGATAATCAAACCGGAATACAATTTCATATATTACAAGGTGAACGGGAAATGGCAGCAGATTGCCGTAGCTTAGCTCGATTTGAGTTAAAAGGGCTACCACCTATGAAAGCAGGCAATATTAGAGTTGAAGTTACTTTTGCTATTGATGCAGACGGTATATTATCTGTCTCTGCTTATGAAAAAATCAGTAATATATCACATAATATAGAAATAAAACCAAATCACGGTATTAATAAAACAGAGATTGAGACTATGTTAAAAAATGCTTATAAAAATGCTAAAATAGATTATACTACTAGATTATTACAAGAAGCAGTCATTGAAACAGAGGCGTTAATGTCGAGCATAGAACGTTCTATAATAGAATTAACAAAATTGTTATCGGAAAGTGAGATATCTATAATTAATGCTTTATTGGATAATATAAAAGACGCTGTACAAACTAGAGATCAGATCTTAATTAAGAATTCTATTAAAGAGTTTAAATCCAAAATTAAAAAATATTTGGATACAAAGCTTAATATTAATGATTTGCGAAAATGCAAAAATAGCAATCAAATAAAATAATCCCAGTTACATAGAACTAATTTAGATAAGGAAAAATTAAGTAGAATGTTAAGAAAAATAAAAGTAACATTTATTATAAATGATGAAGAAGAAAGAACAGTAGAAGCGCCGATAGGCCTTTCTATTTTAGAAATTGCTCATAGTAACGATCTAGATCTTGAGGGAGCTTGCGAAGGATCACTTGCTTGTGCTACTTGTCATGTTATGTTAGAAGAAGAATTTTACAACAAATTTAAAAAACCTACAGAAGCAGAGGAAGATATGCTTGACTTAGCCTTTGGTCTTACCGATACTTCTAGATTGGGATGTCAAATTATTCTCACTGAAGAATTGGATGGAATAAAGGTACGGCTTCCTTCTGCTACTCGTAATATAAAATTATAATGGATTTAAAAAGTGATACGGAAAATACTGCTTCTTGTGTTTTTAGCCTTTACTATAATATGGTTTGCAACTGCATATACTATAAAAAATAACATTGTAAATTTAATAAAAAATTCTGAATCAGATAATCTGAGAATATATTATAATGCTATTAAGTTTTCAGGCTATCCTTTTAATTGGAAAATCAACATAACAGATCCTAAAGTAAAGTTAATTGATCATATAAATTCTAAAGAATTTATATGTAAAAATATTGTTATAGATATATCTTTTAGTACTAAAAGAGCTACGCTTAATTTTGGTCCTTTTATTCAAATAGACAATTACGGCGACAAACCATTTACCTATAATGTACATAGCGATAATAATATTAATGGTATAAGTAAATTTAATAAACCTTTATATAAGGTATCACAAGATGATAGTTTAAAAGAAATATTAAAATCAATTAAGTTAAATAATAAAACATTATCAATATTTAAAGATAATCAAGAAATTTTTAAAATTAATGATTTAGCATTTCTTATCAAAAAACATAATCTAGCAAGTCAGGAGAATATATCCTTATTCTTAAATATGCATTACTATTCAGAAAAAGATATTTTGAATTTTAAAAATGCTAATTTAGATATGGCTACTTCTTTTAAATTTGCTAAAAACGGGAAAGATGCAGCTATTTTAGAAAATTTGAATATAGAAAGATTTATTTTTACTTGTGATAATGAGTCTAAAGTTAATTTAAACGGTACTTTACAATTCTTTGCTAATAAATTACCAAAAGGAATATTATCTTTTGAGCTAGAAAATTATAATTCTATAGTTGATAAACTATTACCTAATAGTATTCTTTTTTCTAAAAAAACAATTAAAACAATTATTGCTAAAGCAATGAATAAAACTTCTGACGAACAATTAAATACAGACAAAAATGATACAAATTCAGTTTACAACAATATAAAAAACGCTAAGTTTGATATTGCTTTCTCAGATAAAGGAATAAATATCGGCTCTATGAATTTATTAGAACTCACACTTGGTGAGTATAAAGCTGAAAAAAATACCGAAAATAATCCAAATTAGTTTTATGAATAATTTAAAACTAGTAACTATTATTAGTATATTTTTTATTTGTAGTAATATTTATGCTGCGCCAAAAATCATTAAAATAGGTACCGGCTCTATTTTAAAAGGATATTATGCTATTGGACTTGATTTATGCAAGACTATTACAAATGATTATAAGAATAATGAACATATTAAATGTGAGGTTGTAATAACAAACGGTAGTATAGAAAATTTAAAATTATTACAACAAGGCAAAATTGATCTAGCCTTAGTACAAGCAAATATTGCAGTAGAAGCATATGAGGGCATAGGTTATTATCACAATCAAGAAAAAATGCAAAATTTACGTCAAGTACTTAATCTACATGATGAGTTTTTTACAGTTATTGTAAGAGATGACAATAGAATAAAAGTTTTTGCTGATATTGATGGAAAAAAAATAACTAATGGTCCAGAATTTTCTAGTAGTAATATTACTTATGATACCATACGTTCCTTATATAAATTTTCTAATGAATCTGCAGAACTCAATATTAATTATGAAGATTCTATTGATAAATTCTGTAATAATGAAATAGATGCTATAATCATGATGATTGGACATTTTAATCCATTAGTAAATTTAATATCTCATAAGTGTAAAATTAATTTTGTTTCAATTGAAAATGATAAAATAACAGAATTAATTAAAAAAAATCGAGCTTTTAATAAAGCTATACTTAATAAAAACTTATATCCAGGGATTACCGATAATCACACTACCGTAAAAGTATCGGCAATCCTAGTAACTAGAGATGAGGTGAATGGTTATATTTTAGATAAGTTTATTGGCGCTTTTCATAGAAACGTAGCAAATTTTAAACTTTCTAATTACCTATTAAATAACCTTGACATTCACTATTTCGCAGATACTAAAAATTTTGTTCTACCAAAACATCATTCAGTAAGAAATAAAAACTAACAATATGACTAAAAACACAACATTTAAAAATATATTGATACCTATAGATTTAAATGATAAGAAATCTATAAAAAGTATTTTTCCTAAGGCTTTAATGCTCGCAATAAATTTTCAAGCAAAATTACATTTTATGTATGTAATTCCTGAATTTGGTACTAAAATGTTTGAAGATTATTTACCCAAAAATTGGAGAATAGTAAAAAAAGAAAAATATCAAACTCAAATTAAAGATATTATCAAACAATATATTCCTGATACAATTGAAACAGATAATTATATAGGTAGCGGTGCAGTTTATGATGAAATAATTAAGCGCTCTAATGAAATTAAAGCAGATTTAATAATAATATCTGCAGTCAGACTACAATTAAAAGATTATATGCTTGGACCTAATGCTTCTAAAATCGTACGTCATTCAGACATATCAGTTTTAGTACTACGAGATGAGTGATGAAATATTATTGACTGCTATTAGACCTAGAGTATTATAGTCATGATGAGTATGCATTCTGGTTAATGAAATACATTATGTGTCATCTATGTCTACGGTATTAAAAAGAGCAAAAATCTAATACTTTAAATTTTTTTGACAACTTTCACCTAAAAAGATCTCTAATAAAAAAGATTAATTCAAAAACACTAAGGTTCATATGTATTAAGTGATACTATACTAATTCATCAACACTTACAGTGTTTTTTTAGAATGATGATTTGCATATTTCTATTGTAAGTAACAGTGATATTTAATAATATACTTACATTGCTTTCTTGGTAAACAAATTCTTGGGAGTTACTGCATCTGATAACAAGTTTTAATTTTAGTAATACTGCAATGCATAAGATGGTTATTAATTAATAAGGTGAATAATTCTTATAACTCTTTACCTTTACTATATTATGATCATAAGTAAACATACATTAAAGTTTTCCGTATAAAGTTACTATATTACTATCTAGTATTTAACCTACTACCACTAGATTAAAACTTTGAATCAAATTTACTATAAGCAATACTAACTTAATCTTTAGTGATCAGAACTAATATCAAGACCTAATTAGTACCACCTGACATTTATAACAGTGCACAAATTGCAAGCTAGTATATGCACTCAAAGACATTACATTTTATTTGATTACATTTTGTATTTCTTGCAGCTTCAAATTTACAGCAATTGTGATATCTGTTTTAGAGACAGCTGATTTGATCTATTATCTATTTTAGTTTTTTTGGCTCCTTGCAGTTATAACTTCAAACTGCGACTCACAAGAAGTAATAATTAGTTTAATAAAATAGATAGGTATAATAGGATACTCAACAACTTTACAATATTCTTAGTAATGTATCTATCAAACATCTCAGACTGCTACACAATTTTTGCTGTTCTATCTAACTTCTGATTCAACAGGAGTATCGATGCTATCTTCTTTATCATATGCATTCAGATCAATAGCTAGCGATAACTGCTGCAACTAGAGTTGTAATGTCTTATATTATAGGTATAATACACACGGCATCTTCCATGTTGCGCATTCTACAATCGGTGGTAATACTGCATATTGACTTCCAATTAATACACTGATACTCTAATTAATTAAGTGTTCAAATGAGCTGCTTCTAGAACGAAAACTACCACAACTTGTTCACAACATTTTATACCTTTGCAATGCAATCTGTATTATTCTCTATTAAAAGAACTACTCAATATCTATGAAGATCAACTTATATTCGCAATTTAAGTTATCGCTCACCCTATTTACAAAAGTTCATTATTTATATTCATGATCTAGCACGCTTTCTACTTCTTTTGTATTTATTCTTCAGAAAATTTCTTTCATTACAAATCCATCATCTGCAATAGCTTTATCTATTTTCAGTCTTATTTGTTTAGTTTTGACATTTGTTCACAAATTATTATGAGCTGCTCCTACAATTATACTTTGAATTTTTGTACATAATAACAGTAACAACAATAACTACAGTAACTTCTGGCACTATAGTTTTCTTCATTTGAGTGTTTAAATTCTTTTTAGAGCTTTTAATCTTATTAAAAGCATTCACATCTAAATCAACAATACGATTTTTATTTTTAAATTCCTAAAATTTAGTTTAGTAAATCTTTATCATTAATTCTACTTGCTAGCTAATGATAGTTTTTTTCTTATAATATAATGCTGATACAACCTATATTATATTTAAACAGTTATTTCATTTGCTAAAATTTGTATTGAAGCCACATTGGTCTTACTATTAATTTAATTAAATTTGCTTTAGTTATTGGTAATAGCCAATACTCAAGTTCTTTCGCAATTGTTTTTAAATTAACTAAGTGAAGCATTAATAAAAAGTGGCATAATATTTTGAAACCAGTTTGTTTTAGTAAAATTAAGATCATTTAAAAGTTAATGGTTCTAATTGATGAAATTTATTTAAATTAATATTATTTTCACTACTAAATTTACTATATCCTTAAATCAGACAGCATTAAATTTTATCAGGTAGATAGTAACCTAGGCTTTATATGCCTAGCACAATATTTGTAATAACCATAATATCTAATTAACTATTATTTAGTGGTGTATTATAATAATTCTATATGCGCACTATATTATTCAAATTCTCATTATTTTTAAAATGCTTTATTAATGTATATTCCATGGCTTAACCACGATATAACAACAATTTCTTTATATGTACATAAATTACGTCTCAAATCTAAATCACTTTTTATTACAATCAATGGCATTATAATATATATTTTGCTATTGCTCCTTCACCTTTACTTG
The DNA here is from genome assembly GCF_000367405.1 of Rickettsia prowazekii str. Breinl. Classification (NCBI taxonomy): domain Bacteria; kingdom Pseudomonadati; phylum Pseudomonadota; class Alphaproteobacteria; order Rickettsiales; family Rickettsiaceae; genus Rickettsia; species Rickettsia prowazekii. The sequence goes on from NC_020993.1 coordinate 532,258, forward strand.
AAGACATAAGTTTCTCTCAAAGAGTCTTTGACCGGAATAACAAATTAATGCGTATTTCACTTTCTAAAGATGATAAATATAAAATATTTACGCCTATTAATGAAATACCAACAACCTTTATCAAAGCCGTATTATTATATGAAGATAAGCATTTTTATAAGCATTTTGGTATTAATCCTCTTTCTTTAGCTAAAGCTTTTTATTCTACTTAATGTACAGAACAATCGTAAAATAGGAGGTTCTACTATAACAATGCAAACAGCACGTTTAAGATATGGGATAAACTCTTCTACTATTCTTGGCAAAATGCATCAAATCATTAAATCTATCCATATAGAGCTACATTATTCAAAAGATCATATATTAGAAGCTTATTTAAACCTAGTGCCTTATGGAAGTAATATTGAAGGTATAGCAGCCGGCAGTTATATTTACTTCTATCGTGATCTAAAAGATTTAAATTTAATTGAGATTCTAAGTCTTGTAGTAATCTCACAAAATCCACTTAAAAGAGGTGGAAATTATGTTAATATTTTAAAAGCACGTAAATATCTATTTAATAAGTGGATAACGACTCACCCAGAAGATATTATTTATGATAAATTAATTAGTTTGCCTATTAAATTTAATCAACATAAAAATCTTCCATTTATTGCGCCGCATTTCACTTTAGAGATACTTTCAAATAATGATAGTCCTATCATATATACGACCATTGATAACAACTTACAAACTACTATAGAAAAACAAGTTAAGCTATATATTAATAATCAGAGGAAATACGGCATTTATAATGCCTCTGTAATGCTTATTGATTTTACTACTATGGAAGTGCTTACAAGCATTGGTTCAGCGGATTTTTTTAATAACGATATTTGTGGGAAGATTAACGGAACTAAAATCCATCGTTCTCCAGGCTCAGCATTAAAGCCGTTTGTCTATGCACTTAGTTTTGATCAATCACTAATACATCCATTAACTTTACTAAAAGATACACCTACTTACTATAATTATTATAAACCGGAAAATTTTGATAGTAGGTTTGTAGGTGGTTTAAGTGCTAGAGCATCGTTAATAAAAAGCCGTAACGTACCAGTAATATTTCTAGCATCTAAGTTAAAAAACCCGAATTTTTATGAGTTTTTACAACAAGCAAAAATTAGTAACTTACGAAAACCTGAAAATTACGGCTTATCTATAGTACTCGGCACAGTAGAAATTACACTTGAAGAATTAATTACTCTTTATGCTATGCTTGCTAATTTTGGAACTTATAAACCGCTTAGAAAGACCTTTATATCATCACGTAGCTTATCCATAGAATCTAAAAATAATAAATTTGATCACAAAGACGAAATACAGGATGACATTAACAATGTATTATTATCTCCTGAAGCAAGCTATCTAACACTTGATATTTTAAAAGATATGACGCGTCCTATTACATATAATATAAATTATAACTTACCGATTTATTGGAAAACAGGTACTTCAAGCTCATTTCGAGATGCACTTAGCGTTGGTATATTTGGGAAATATGTACTTGCTGTTTGGGTTGGTGATTTCAAAGGACAAACTTATGGAACATTTACTGGTAATATTTCTGCAGCCCCTTTATTCTTTAATATTATTGAAGCCATAACGAGACCAAATAAAGATGAGGATTTAATTCTTTCGAAAATTCATGAACTAAATATTACTAAAGTAAAAGTTTGTGCAGATACAGGAGATATCGATAACGATATGTGTCCTGTTAAAACAGAGACCTTATTCATTAAAGGTAAATCCCCAATAAAACAATCCGATATTTATTAAAAAATATTAATAGATTTAAAAAACGGGATGCCTACTTGTAAATTTGTTAAAGGACAAACAGAATATAAAATTATAAATTTATTACCAATAGATATCCTTTTGCTTTATCAAAAAGCAGGAATGCATATATTCCCGAAACCGATACCTAACAACAATTGCAATAACTTTACAAATTGGTATCATCAAAAACCTAAAATTATATATCCTGTAAAAAATTCTTTAAATTCAATTAAAGAGAATGATACTATGACCTTTAGTGCGATTAGTCACAATAAAGCAAGTAATATCTTTTGGTTTGTAGATAATAAATTAATAGCTACAGCAAAACCAAATGAACCAGTAATATGGAAAGCAAGAATTGGTGAGTTTACTATTAGCGCTATCAATGATAGTGGCAAAAGCGACAGTGTAAAAATTTATATTAAAGAATAAATGATATATGAAATTGCAATTGCCGCAGCACATAATAACCACGCACATCAGCAGAAACTGCTCTTGATTATTTAAAAGCAAGCATCTAAATACATTTAGTTAATTATTCAGTAATACCATTATAAAAAATACCACAAGCTACAGTAGGATAGAATTGAAAAAACCTTTCTAAATTCTCGTGAACATGAGGCTAAGATTATTGAATACAGTAAAGAATTTACATTTGATAAATTATTTTATTTTAATACAATTCAGAAAATTAAAAACAAATATGAACGCGATATATTACTAACAAAAATTTGCAATTTCAGAAAAAGTATTGTGTAAATCCTTTAATTGAGGACTATATATAGTTCCAAAGCTAATCAATGTATTTTGAATTTATTTTAAATTATTGATAAATTAAAATTTATCATAGTAGTAATAAAAGGAAAAAATACAATCTACGAGTATCTTTAACAGGATTAAAGGACACTTTAAAAATATTCTTCCTACAAAAGACCATAATTAAACGAAATCATTATATTGTGAATAACATAATGGTGATAATCATAAGAACATTATATAAGATATATTAGCATTCTCTGATATAATTTTGCTATAACATACTTTTTAAAATGTAGTAACATGCTAAAATTAAAAAACCTAGAATATAGATAAGGAACCCAAAATGTCAAGGTAAAAAACTAAATTCATCTATAAATATAGATAAAGGTAGGATTAATATTTAAAATGGCTTTTTGCAGACTTTAATACCACTTAATTATTCAAAATTTTTCATTAATCAGTATTAGGATTATATTTACAAAATGCTCAAAAATATCAGTTCTGTCTATAGATCAAATTTTCTCCTTGTTTTACAGGATTAACACAATTAGAGGCATTACAAGCAATCATATCATATTAAATAAGCAACTATCGCCTTATACGTATAATATTTAAACCTACAAATTATCATTATTTTTAGAGATCTACTATATGGTATCAATCCAATTATACCTATATTTCCTTAATTACAGCTTGTAAGTGATACATACAAAGTAACTATCTATCTACTATTAAAGGATGCAATATTACAACATTAAACAAGTTCAAATGATAAAAAAGCAATAGGATAGTGCAATAAGTAATAAGAAGTAAAAACAATATTTAATTCTAAAATAAGCAATATATTAGCGTAGAACAAAATTATAAAGGAACGTTACAATTTAAAACTTTAAAATATCAGTAATAATTTTAATTAATACGTAAAGAAAGTAATCTATTTTATAGTAATATAATGCTAATCTTAGCACCTTATAACATGCTAAAAAACTTATAAAATTATGTTCTATAAGATTAGTACAAGAAAAAGAAACTTAGCTTTGAAACACTACAGGGAACAGTAATATTGTAACATAGCGGGTATTCTACTATATGATACTTTCTTTAGGTAATATGAATAATAACCTCATTCAACAAATGTGGACAATAACAAAGAAAGGATTATTTTTTAATTGACTGATAATCATGGACTAGTACTTTTATCACCCTCTACAAACTATATATATTATGGCTTTACTTTGAAAGCAGAAATGTATCAATACAGCAGTTTGTGAATGGTCACCTTAATAAATCATTGATGCTTACTTTACCTCGAGTAGTTTTATCAACCTGCTTTACAATAACTACGCAATAAAGTCCAGGCTTGCCTACCTCAGGAGGAGGTAATATCCCTGGTACCACAACAGAATAAGCTGGAATTCTACCATAAATAATTTCGCCTGTATCTCTATATACTATTTTTGTAGAGCTACCAATAAACACACCCATACTAATTACTGATCCTTCCTCTACTATTACACCTTCTGCTATTTCAGATCTTGCTCCAACAAAGCAATTATCTTCAATTATAACAGGCTTGGCTTGCAATGGCTCAAGCACCCCACCTATTCCTGCACCACCGGAAATATGACAATTTTTACCTATTTGAGCACATGATCCAATAGTAGCCCATGTATCAATCATTGTACCCTCATCTATATAAGCACCGATATTAATGAAAGAGGGCATAATTACAACATTTTTAGCGATATAAGTACCAGTTCTCACAATAGCTCCTGGAACTTTGCGTATCGCTGCTTCTTTGAATATATTCTTATCAGTATCTGCAGGAAATTTAGGAGCAACTTTATCATACCAACTATTATAATTGTTATTATAAAGCTGCGATTCTGTAGTGATAAAATATAGCAATATAGCTTTCTTTACCCATTCATTAACTTTCCACTGATTGCCTTGCTTTTCACAAACACGAATTATACCTTGATTTAAACTTGCGATACTCTCATTAAGTATTTTCTTTAATTTTATAAGCTTTGAAGAATCATGAAGAATATTTTCCTTAATTTGCCAAGCTTCTTCAATTTCTTTAATAATATAGGACATATCTTTTAACTGTTTTATTGCTAATAATGATAAATGATATTATCATGGAATCAAATATTTTTTAAAAATAATTATAATTAATATGTATATTACTTGCCCAAATTGCAAAACACAATTTATTGTTACAAGCAATCAGATAGGTATTAACGGACGACGAGTAAAATGTTCTAAATGTAAACATTTATGGTATCAGAAATTAGATTACAATACTAGTAAATTAAATGATTTTAAAGATAAAATAAACACAGAAGCTATTAAAACACCTATTAAAAATCATTATAATACTAATGTACCAGTTATTTTGCCTCTTAAGAAAAAATATAAAATATTCCCAATATTATGGTCTAGTTTTATAATTTTTTGTTTAGTGATATTACTAATAGATAGCTTTAAATTCCTAGGTAAATATGACCAATTAAAAATAGAGGAAATTAATATAGGGAAATATCGCAATATGGGCGGTATGAAGATATTTTATAAATTATCTAATGAGTCTGATTATTTAATTACAAATCCTATAATCAAAGTTAGAGTAATTGATGCTAATCATCACACGTTAGGTGAATATGCATCAATTACAAAATTACGAACAAAAATCTATGCCAAACAAGCAATATATCTAGAATTAAATATTGAAAAAATCCCTGTGACTGCAAAATATATTGACATTACTATATGTAATAGACTAGGGCTTTTGTTTAAGTGACAATAGCTGTGCACATGACTTATCTATGCATAACATATACTTGAACACGGGATCTAACAATATTAACATTATATATTTTAAAGTAATTTTTATAGGAAAAATAATAAATCCTGAACAAGAATTTTTACTATATTCCATTCAATAAGTACTTAGTATCAATATAGCTAGCGCTATAGCTATTCACAATTCTATTTAAAAATCAAAACAATGATAAGTAAAAACTGATTGTTCTGACTAATGATATGATAATTTTTAGCGTAGATTAAGAAACACCACAACTTGAGCTATTATTATCACTTGATACCATATTCACAATATCTGGTGCTTTAAATAGTATAATTATTGCAGTAACTACTACTAAAGCTACTTCCCACTGCAATTTTCCTCTTAATGTTTGAATTCCTAAAACAATTATACCTACAACAGCTATACCTTTTGCAGTATTGCCTCTAAATACTTTAATTAACTTACATAATGCATCACCTACAGGATCACTGACACTACTGCCTAAACTATCAAAAGCTACCATAATAATAGCCACGCTTAGAATAGTAAATAATATACGTAATGATATATTATAATCGATTAATTCTTCGTCTAATTTACGATTATGAAAGTTCATATATTTTACCTCAAGAAAAATTAGCATTTAAAAAATAATGTATAATTTATTTATATAAAAATCAACTCATAAATATCACAATTTTAATTAATATGCAAAAATATCTTAAAAAGACTTATTTTAAGTAACATTATAATCACATATTAGCCTAATTTAACTTCCTAATATATAAACAAACGTAAATAAAAATAACCAAACTACATCCACAAAATGCCAGTACCATGCAGCGAATTCAAACCCTAAATGTCCATTACCTTCTGTAGTAAAGTCTCCTCTTTTTGCTCTAAAGTAGCAAACTATTAGAAATATGGTACCAATAACTACATGAGCACCATGGAAACCTGTAGCTAAATAAAAATTAGAAGCATATATACCATCTGTAAATTTAAACTCCGCATGATAATATTCATATACTTGCATAAGTGTAAAAAATATTCCAAGCACTATGGTAAAAGCAAGTGCAGTTACACAATCTTTTTGATTTTTTTCTTCTAAGGCATAATGAGCACCAGTAATAGTAGTACCTGATAAAAGTAATATTAAAGTATTGATAAAAGGAATATCAAATGGATCAAAAGTTTTAATTGTAGGTGGAGGCCAAATGCCTTGTTTTACAACCCATACCCCATCTAAAATACCTACCGGTGATATACTTGATTTTAAAAAAGAAGCAAAAAATACACTAAAAAATACTGTTTCAGTTAAGATAAATAACACCATACCTATTTTTAATCCTTTCCTAACAGGGCTAGTATGTTGATGTTCTACTATTCCTTCCTGCACTACATCTCTCCACCAAGAATATAAACAGTAAATTACTGAGATAACTCCTGCAGATAAAATATACATATTAAATTTATAGCCATGCATGGACGAAATACCCCCTATAACTAGAAGAAGTAGAGCAAAAGATGTGAGAATGGGCCAAGGGCTTGGATTTACTATATGAAATAAATGTGATTTAGTAATAGAATTTGAATTCGGATTCATAGTTTTATTTTATCATTTTCTAATTAATACTGCAAAATATACGAAAATCAACTTAGAACAGAGTAATTGATCATTGAAGTCGGATAACAGAGCGTATCTATATTTAAACGTTCAACGCTTACAAGACAAAATAGCAAATTTTTCAAGTTTAACTACGATAATTATTATTGATGAACATCAAATTTTAGCAGCAAATTATACCACTTAACTCAGAATTACATTATTTATTATTAATGACAACTAAAATCCTCTTGACTCTTTATATTATTTAACTAATATTATAGACTGCCAATAATGTTGAAGCTCCATTTTGTTGCAAGACCAATCTGTCAAAACTGAATATTTATGCCAGGGGTCTATTATTATAAGTGAGTAAAATCATGAAGTATAATGGAGGTTGTTGTCTTACAGCAGCGGAGCTTAACCCCTGGCACCTTTATACTTTGTAAATTCAATAATTAATCAATCCTAAAAAAATACAAATGCAATAACCACTTCTAATAATTATGTTTTGATTATATTGTTAAGCTTCTAAGAAATAGATTTCAAACTAATCAAGTTGATCACATGCTAAATCTTCTTACTTAGAAGTATAGAAATACGACAAATTATCTTCACTATTTTACTAATGATGTCTGTAAATATTGACTCAGTACTATATATTATAGCAATATTTTTATGTTCAATTTCATCAAGTCGAAATTTAATAATATTATTTAATAATTCTGGCTCAACATTTTTATTTTCTAAATAATTTATTTGCTGTGCATAATGTTGTGCTATTACTTCTTCTATACTCTCGGTAACAAGCATTGCAGATTTTTTCCCTATTAAGGAAGATAAAGCACCAAGTAAAAATCCATAATGATGCCAAAAACACAGTAAAACTGTTGGTCTGACTGCTCTTTCAAGTAATTTTTTTTCAAAAAAATTTAAATGTACTACTTCGTGATCAAGCATTTCTTTAATCAATATACGATCATTTTTAGATTTGATATATGTTAGCTGTCCTTCATAAATTCTTTTTGCACCATACTCTCCAGCATGATTAACTCTAATTATATCGTGTATTTGTTTGTCAAGGTTAGAAAAATCAGGTCTAGGCATAATGTATACTCATTGAACTTGAAAATTAACTACGTTATCTTATAATTGATACAGTACTCACTTAATATACTCCTTCAGTACCTCATATACTTACTTTTCCTAAATTAAACTTTGTATACTCTCTAATTTAACTTTTAGAGTATACTTTGAAATAAATCGAAACTAGCAGGATTTAACTTATAATCCACTTCTGCCTGTTGTAGTAGTTTCAAAGTCTTTATACATTCAGTTAGGCTGAGAGCATGTACTATCTTTGTAAAATCATTAATATTATGATAGAAAATCGGCGGTGATAATGATTTTATTGCAATTTCCAAACATTCACCATTTTTTACTTTCGATAAAACTATATATAAATTTAAATAATGCCTTATTAAAGCTCTAATAATTAAAACTTCATTAATATTTTGATTTTTTAAAATATCAAGCTCTTGCAGAAAATTACTATAATCTTTTTTTGAAAAATATATTGCCAAATTACTACCATTTGCTGTAATTTCACTACTTATAACTTCTAAAACATGGTTTAAAGTAATTTCATGTACATCATGAGCAAAAAATATCAATTTATTGATTTCGCTACAAATTAAAGCATGATCACCTTTTAAATGAGTTTTTAAGTAAGTGATAGCTTCTTTACTTATAACTTTATTAGTTTTTGCTAATTTACCTAAAATAATTCGTTCAATTTTTGCTTCATCGTCATGATAACAAGCAACTACCGCTAAATATTCTTCTGTTTCAAAAAACTTTTTAACACTCCCACTAGAATTCATATCTTCCCCTATAAATACAGGGAAATTTATATAATCACTGCTTAGAATTGTTTTTAAATTCTTATCGAGTGAATTTCCAATTGATCTCACTTTAATTAATTCTTTTTGACCAAAAAAATTAGGTGAATTAAGTAATATATCTAAAGATAAAATATTAAGATCTTCATATTCTATAGAAGATTGTAGCATATTCAAGTTTTTGATTAAATATGTACAAATCTTTTCTATATAGCCTTTATCAGGACCATATAGTAAAAGAGCCCTAATCTTCCCGGCTGCTATTAATTCAAATAATCTACCTATTTGCGAAAAATAAAATTGCATAACTTAACTATTTTCGTATAAAATATAAAATTAATCTACTACGAATTTCTTCTGCTGCTTGATATGCCAAACCTATTCCTGTTCCATATCTTTCAACATTTGTTGCATATGGTGTAAAAATAGCATTATATGATGTGTTTTGGCAAAACTTCTCTTCAATTAAAATTTTTTGGCTTTCTATATCAATTAATTTATATCTAACTAATTGATTAATATCTTCCCTTAAAACATTAGAGTTTTTTTCAATAGTAGCAGGCATAGTTGTTACACTAAGCTCAGCTTTCAGCAGGTATTTTGCTTTTGCTTTCTGAGGTAAAAGACGAGTTAAACGATTATAAAATTCAGCTCCTTCTATTGTTCGAATCGGTTCAACTGTAATAGCTTCTAAATCTTTATTCCTACTGTACTTTTCACTATATACTGATTTTAAATTACAACTGCTGATTAGACAGCATAAAATTATTAGAAATAAAAAATGCATATATTATGCTTAATGTTGATTTTTTATATTAATAACAGTTAATTGTGATCTTGTGAAAGAAAATTATAATTAATTTATATTTGTTAAAATACACCTTCAAAAGAATTGGAACTTATTAGATAAACTTGTTCAAGTATACCAATACAAATACACAAAAAATAACAAAAGAGTTTTCAACAGCTAATAATTAACACTAAAACTGAAAATATCACAAAATATTATTTAAAAAATCTCTTGAGCTATCTAAAAAAGGGAGCATAAAATTATCATCATAAATATTAATTAGTTATAATGCTTATAATACTCAATAGAGTTTTTTTAATTGATAGGAAAAGATGAAATATTATATCACTAAAATCTAATACTTAATATTAATTAGAAAGCAAGGTATACGTTTTACTACCTATATATCGGTGTAATATTCTAAATTTTATGCGTTATTCAGCATAATAAATTTGTAATTTTCATCAGCTTTTGTATAAATTATCGCTTATCGCTTACTTCTATTAACATTTTAATAAAATTACTATAAAATAACATTATTAAAGATTATTGCAAATATTTAGCTAATACTAATATTGCACTAATCTTATTTCTTTATCATTAATCACATCACATGTAATAACGTTTTATCTTCATAATACTCTTAATATTTTTGAAACACGTTCAAGGAAGCTGATTTCATCACTCTCGATATCATCAATAAACGCGGAGACAAAAATCAAAATAAATCCTGATTACACATATAATTATAGATGTTTTTGTATTTTTATCTGAATTTAAAGATTAAGATTCTTAATAATTAATCTTCTAAAGTATGAGCTTAGAGACTTAAAAATAATGATGTAACAAAAACTATGTTGAAGTGATTATACATTAATTTTTTCATAATTATTATCACTATGGATTATTTACTGAAGTTTTATATTTTCCATATCCCAATCATGAGAAATAGTATTATACTTTAATAAATAAGGCTTAGTATCTACAGAATCGAGCGTGATATCTGCTATCATATCATTATGCGACGCGATAAGTTCATTATAGCCAAAATTAGCATAATAAGGTTGATAATTTCTAAATCTAACTGTTATAAATTTCTGTTTAGTAATAACAGGTAAGAATTTTACTAAATCATCAAGATTAGTTAAAGCTAAATCTTTCATTTCAAAAATTTGCAATCTATAAACATTTTTATAATCTTTATTAAAAAACGTCGGTATAGAGCTAAAACTACTACCAGCTTGAACGGACGCTACGCTTAAAGCTTTAAGCGGAATGCCTGATTTATTACTAAAATAATCATCGGATTCAAAAAATACTGCACCACCAAAATTTATCATCTTAGCAATTTTATTATTGTTTACATCATATAAATCTACCGACTGCTCTAACTTTTTTCCATCACGGAATATAGTAAGTTTAATAGTGACTCCTTTAAAATTATCCATTTCTCTATCAAATAATGCTAAATTGCCGCCAAGTTTCTTGATCATTTACTGCCCAAATAATATCACCTGCTTTTAAAGATTTTTGAGCAGGAGAACCAGATAAAACTGCCTTAACACTTATCACTCTATTTCTACTATCAGGAAATTTATTTATATATTTATACATTTCGTCTTTAGGAAAATTATGATGTCTAACTGCTTTATTTAACGAATATAGCTCGCTAATTATTCCTATATGTTTCCTGCTTGGCTGTTTATTATTTTTTAAACTTTTCAAAGTACGTGCTACATAATCACCGTGTAATGCTAAAGAATGAGTTTTACCGCCACCATATAATACTCCTATAGCCTCAATCTTATCATTTAATACAGGCGAACCACTAGCACCACCAGTAGTATTAAGGTTAATAACATAAGTACATTGGGGCATTAAACCTTCAATATGATAAAGATCGGATAAATAACCAGTATGGAAAGAAAAACCTTTCGCCTCTGTATTACCAACTACAAAAACCTTTTGATTTAATTTTGGAAGCTCACTAGTAAAAGCTATTTGTATTGCTGAAACCGGTATATCTTTACTCTCTACTTTCAAAATAGCATAATCTTGCCAAATATCGTAATAGATAAGTTTTGCTTCTGCCTGTTCACCGTTATAAAAAGTAACAAAATAAGTTCCGATAGATGCACCACCAACAACATGAGTATTAGTAATTATATAACCGTTATTCTTATCGTTAATAAATCCTGTTCCAGTCCAACTACTTGTATCATCATAAGCCGATACTGCAATTCTAGTCTCAATCGTTACGATTGCTTTTTTAGCTTTTTCAAATATTGCAGTGTTTTTATCAGAAGATGCTAAAACTATATTATTCGTAAAAACTAAATTAATAATAAATACAAGTTTTAGTAAAATCGGTAATTTTTTCATTTTTACCTCTTGTAAAATCACTTAAGCAGCACTATATCAAATAAAAAGTCATAATACAATAATTAAAGGGCTTGTTGAACACGATGTCATTTCCACAACAGCGACAATGCATTCTATGCATTGTTCTGGGGGCACAATTACAATTAGTGTCTCACATCGCAGCTTGTCCACGGTATTCAAAAAAACAACTTATAATTTATTTCTAGATCCTGGGAATAAATCACCGAATAAAGGAGATAAAACAGGTCCACACTGGAATAATATAGAATACAACGCTAATAATAAACAAAAAGAAAACGAGGAATATTATGGGAAAAGTAATAGGTATTGATCTTGGAACTACCAACTCTTGTGTTGCGGTAATGGAAGGGAAAGAACCAAAAGTAATAGATAATGCAGAAGGTGAGAGAACGACACCCTCAATAATCGCATTTGCTAACAGCGAAAGACTCGTTGGACAGCCTGCTAAAAGACAAGCGGTTACTAACCCTCGGAATACTATATATGCGGTAAAACGGTTAATAGGTAGAAATTTTACCGACCCAATGGTTAGAAAAGATCAAGGTTTAGTGCCATACAATATAGTTAAAGCAGATAACGGTGATGCATGGGTCGAAGCAGATAATCATAAATATTCACCTAGCCAAATTAGCGCTTTCATTTTACAAAAAATGAAAGAAACTGCTGAAAACTATTTAGGTGAAAAAGTAACGCAAGCAGTAATTACTGTACCTGCTTATTTCAATGATGCACAACGACAAGCAACAAAGGATGCTGGTAAAATAGCAGGTCTTGAGGTCCTTAGAATAATTAACGAACCAACTGCTGCCGCACTTGCTTATGGTTTTGAAAAATCATCAAGTAAGACTATTGCAGTATACGATCTTGGAGGCGGAACATTCGATGTTTCAATTCTCGAGATTTCTGACGGTGTTTTTGAAGTAAAATCAACAAACGGGGATACATTCCTTGGTGGAGAAGATTTTGATACAAGAATATTAAACCATTTAATAGAGGTATTCAAAAAAGAAAGTGGTATTGATTTAAGCAAAGATCCTTTAGCACTACAGCGTTTAAAAGAAGCAGCGGAAAAAGCTAAGAAAGAGCTATCTTCCACGTCGACTACTGATATTAATTTACCTTATATTACTGCTGATAGCACAGGACCAAAACATTTAAATATTAAATTTACTAGAGCAGAACTTGAAAAATTAGTAGATGATTTAATTGAGAAAACTATTGAACCTTGCCGTCAAGCTTTAAAGGATGCAGGTTTTAAGCCTAATGATATTCAAGAAGTAGTATTAGTAGGCGGTATGACTAGAATGCCGAAAGTACAAGAAGCCGTAAAAAAATTCTTTGGACGCGAACCACATAAAGGTGTTAATCCTGATGAAGTTGTAGCACTTGGTGCAGCTATTCAAGGAGGCGTGCTAAATAAAGAAGTAACGGATATATTATTATTAGATGTTACACCTTTATCACTCGGTATTGAAACCCTTGGTGGCGTATTTACAAGATTAATCGATCGCAATACCACTATTCCATCAAAAAAGAGTCAAGTATTTTCAACAGCTGATGATAATCAGCATGCTGTAACTATTAGAGTATTCCAAGGTGAACGTGAAATGGCGAAGGATAATAAATTACTTGGTCAGTTTAATCTCGAAGGTATACCACCTGCACCAAGAGGAGTCCCACAAATAGAAGTAACGTTTGACATTGATGCTAACGGGATAGTTCATGTTTCAGCTAAAGATAAAGCAAGCGGCAAAGAACAGAAGGTAACTATTCAAGCTTCTGGTGGTCTTAGCGATGCGGAAATTGAGCAAATGGTTAAAGATGCAGAGCATAATGCCGATGAAGACAAAAAGCGTAAAGAACTTATTGAAACAAAAAATGCGGCTGATAGTTTAGTTTATTCTACTGAAAAGACTTTAAGAGAGTATGGAGATAAATTATCATCTGAAGAAAAAGGAACAGTTGAAGAAGCACTAACTTCTTTAAAAGCGGCACTTGAGTCGGAAGATGCTTCTTTAATTAAAGAAAAGACTGGGAATTTAACAGCAGCTAACATGAAAATCGGTGAGGCAATGTATAAAACACAAACCGAAAATCAACATTCTGAAGCAAATACTGTTAACAATGAAAAAGTAGTAGATGCTGATTTTCAAGATGTAGATAAGAAATAGTGTTGTCACTCCGTTGTTTGCACACTAAATCCAGGTGATAAAAGCGTGCGTTTTTTACTGGATGACGTGGTTAAGCCATGGTATGACATCGTCGTATAAAACAACTATTATAACATAATTTCATGTCACAGGACTATTACCAAGTATTAGGAGTTAGTAAAACAGCTAGCCAAGCTGACATTAAAAAAGCTTACCTAAAGCTAGCTAAGCAATATCACCCTGATACCACTAATGCTAATGATGCCGAAAAGAAATTTAAAGAAATTAATGCTGCTTATGATGTTTTAAAAGACGAACAAAAAAGAGCCGCTTATGATCGTTTCGGGCATGATGCTTTTCAAAGCCAACAAGCGCGAGGAGGTGGAAATAATGGCAGTTTTCATCCGGATATTAATGATATATTTGGAGATTTCTTTAGTGACTTTATGGGCAGCGGTAGAAGAAAGCAAACATCAAGCAAGATTAGAGGATCGGATTTAAAATATGATTTAACAATTAAGCTAGAGGAAGCATTTCACGGTATAGAAAAAAATATTAGCTTCTCTAGCGAAGTAAAATGCGATACCTGTCACGGCACTGGTTCTGAGAAAGGTGAAACAATCACAACTTGCGATGCTTGCGGTGGTGTTGGAGCAACTAGAATTCAACAAGGATTCTTCACACTTGAACAAACTTGCCATAAATGCCAAGGTAATGGACAAATTATAAAAAATCCATGTAAAAAATGTCATGGCATGGGACGTTATCATAAACAACGTAATTTATCAATTAATATTCCTGCTGGTGTTGAGAACGGTACTAGAATAAGACATACAGGAGAAGGAGAAGCAGGTATTAGAGGAGGTAATAACGGTGATTTATATGTTGATATCGCAATAAAACCACATGATATTTATAAAGTAGATGGCGCAAATCTACATTGTAAATTACCTATTAGTTTTGTGCATGCTGCTCTTGGAGGCGAAATAGAAGTACCGGTAATTGAAGGTGGAAAAGTAAAATTAACAATCCCAGCAGGTACTCAAAACGGTGATCAATTAAGGTTGCGCAGTAAAGGTATGTCTAAAGTCAGATCTACGATTCGAGGTGATATGCTTACACATATTCATGTTGAAGTACCTAAAAATTTATCTAAAAAACAACGTGAATTACTAGAAGAATTTAAAAAAGAATCCATAAACGAAAAAGAAAATGATAGTAGCTTTTTTAATAAAATGAAAAGTATGTGGTCATGAATTTTGTTTAACTTTTCTATAGGAATTAAACATCTGTTCCTCCCAATATTATTATATCTGAAAGATTTATATATATTGAGTGCAAAATTATCTTATAAGTAATGCAATAATAGTGAAGCTTGTTCCTGTCAAATATTTGATAAATATAATAATGCATGTACAAGGCATAAAAATTACTCTAGAGAAACGGTGTTCTCATAAAGAAGCATAGTCAACTTAACAAAATAAAAATGATATTGGATACAAGAAATAAGCAAAATAGATATGTTCTATTGCTTATTATAATCAATCTAGCACTCAAATTTTGAGTTACAAGTATATGCTGTATTAGCAAGAATTAACGCGTTCACCTCAAATCTTAAATCTTAGTTACCTAAATCCTCACTGCTGAAGAATATTATAAGTTTTTGAGATTTTAAATTGAATCCTTGAAATTTTGTAAGCCTATATGTATATTTAGTTATTAACTTAATTTAAGTTCTTATGAAATTAACAAAATTATTGAGTGCCCTTTTAGTTATAGGGTTAGTTTTAGGTGGATGTAAAAGTAAAAAAGACAGTAATGATATAGTAGCACCTATCGCTACTCTTTATAATGAAGGTATTATATTATTGGACAAGAAAAAATATAAGAAAGCAGCAGAAGAATTTGGGAAAATATTTTATCAACATCCAGGTAATGAAATGACACCTCAAGCCGAATTAATGCAAGCTTATTCTTTATTCCTTGCAGCTCAATATGAAGAAGCAGTGGACATACTTAATATGTTCATTAATTTACATCCTGCAAACATAGATATTGCTTATGCATATTATCTTAAAGCGCTATCATATTACATGTTAATTTCAGATGTTAATCATGATCAATCTAGAACTTTTTTATCTAAGGATAGTTTTGAAGATGTAATAACAAAATTCCCTAATACTAAATATGCTATCGATTCATCTTTAAAAATTGACTTAGTTAATGATCATTTAGCAGGTAAAGAAATGATGATAGGGCGCTTTTACCTAAAGAAAAAGAACCCGATGGCAGCTATAAATAGATTTGAAGAGGTAATTGATAATTATCAAACTACTTATCACTCAGTAGAAGCACTTTACCGTTTAGTCGAAAGCTATATGATGCTTGGCTTGCATGATGAAGCAAAAAAATATACCTCAGTTCTAGGTTACAACTATCCTAATAGTAAATGGTATAGTTATGCGTACAGACTAGTCAAAAACTATCAAAATTAAACAGCATATGTTCTATAGTCTCTCAGTTAAAAACTTCATTCTGATAGACGAACTGGAAATTGAGTTTAGTAAAGGTTTGTGTGTTATTACCGGT
This sequence comes from Rickettsia prowazekii str. Breinl, assembly GCF_000367405.1. NCBI lineage: Bacteria > Pseudomonadati > Pseudomonadota > Alphaproteobacteria > Rickettsiales > Rickettsiaceae > Rickettsia > Rickettsia prowazekii. The sequence continues at coordinate 549,083 of NC_020993.1, forward strand.
GAAACAGGCGCTGGAAAATCTATTTTACTTGATGCCATTTTATTTTGTTTAGGTTATAAAACCTCAAATAATATAATAAAGCATGGCAAAGATTACACTGTTGTTAATATAATATTTTCTTTAAACGAAAAAATTAAAAAATTTCTAATCCAAAATTTTATTGAACCTGAAGAGTTATTGCTTGTGAAATGTCTGCAAAAAGCAGAAGGACGAAAAAGTTTTTTCATTAATAATCAAATAGTTACTAAAACACTTATAAAGCAATTAGCTAATTATTTATTCGAACTTCATGGACAAAATAATAATATTACACTTCTAGAAGCAAGTACGCAACGTGATATTTTAGATAGTTACGGTGATCTTTTAGAATTTCGTGTAAAACTTGCCAAATGTTATCAGATTTGGCAAAATACTCGGAAAGAAATTGAAGAAATAACAGTAAAGCAAAATGTAATAGAGCAAGAAATTGATTATTTGAACTTTGTAACAGAAGAATTAACTAAACTGAACATTCAAATAGGTGAAGAAGAAACATTAACAAATATACGGCAAGATTTGCAAAATAAAAACAAGGATTTACAGTTAATAAGAGATATTATAGCACAAATTAATAACCCTGAAATAAATATATCAATTAATAGAGCAGAGAAATTATTAGCAAGGCAACGCGATAATGATCGTTTTAAAGCTATCGCTACAAGTTTAGAGGAAGCATATAATAATTTAGAAGTAGCACGTCAAGAATTATCAAACCTCTTAGATAGTTTTACCTATGAGGAATATAATCTTGAAGAAACAGAAGAGAGATTATTTTTAATAAAAGCTATTAGCCGTAAATATAACGTGCCTGCAAATGAGTTAGGTAATTTTTTAGATAAATCTTTAGAGAAGCTGGTAATATTAAAAAATAAAATAGCAAATAGTCATAAATTACAAGCTCAAGAGGTGCTATTACAGGAACAATATTATAAATTAGCAAATGATTTATCTGCAAGGCGTCTTATTGCTGCGAAACATTTAGAAGAATCATTGAATCAAGAGTTAAAACAGCTTAAAATGGAGAAAGCAAATTTTAAGATTGAGATCAAAACTGCAATAGATCCTACTGCAAGCGGTAATGACGATATTGTGTTTAAAGCTTCTACTAACCCAGGAATGAAAGCAGAAGAAATTAATAAAATCGCTTCCGGTGGTGAATTATCACGGTTCATGCTTGCTTTAAAAACTTCTTTGTTTGATAAAATGATAAAACCATCTATTATATTTGATGAAATAGATGTCGGTATTGGTGGAGAGGCTGCAGATAAAGTAGGTGACCGGTTAAAAAAGCTTAGCTCGGTGACACAGGTAATAGTTATTACGCACCAGCCACAAGTAGCAGGTAAAGCGGACTTGCATATAAAAATCGAGAAAACACAGTTAGAACAAGAAACGAAAATCAAAGTGAAAGCTTTAAATCTAGCTGAAAGACAGAGAGAACTCGCTCGCATGATTTCAGGTAAAACAATTACCGATGCAAGTTTAAAAGTAGCAAAAGAATTATTATATCCAGTAGCTTGTCCACATGATCAAAAGTAAAGAAAGATGGATCAAATTTTTACACTTATCCTTTTTATAATTGGAGGGTAATTGTAAAACCACTGTATAACAAAGTAGTATTAATCTACATAAGGGTGACATAGTAGAGAAAAATTATGAACAGTAACTACACAGAACTAGAAAACAAATTTGCGACAATCTCGCATTTTAATAATATCTTGAGCATATTACACTGGGATGTTGCTGTAAATATGCCTATAAGTTCAAGTAAGAGCAGAACGAACGAAATAATCACTTTAACGTCGTTTGTCCATTCTATGTTCAAATCTCCTATTCTAAAGGAACTCATTAGTAAGGCAAAAGAAGAATCAAAAAACCTTAATGAATGGCAAAATAGTAATATTAGAGAAATTGAGAAAAAAATAACAGATGCAAACTGTATTGACGAGCAGCTAAATAAAAAATTAGTCGCTTCTACTACTACAGCTGAACTCGCTTGGAGAAAAGCAATAAAAAATAATGACTATAATTTATTTAAACCATACTTACAAAAAGTTTTGGATTATACCAAAGAAGTTGCTAAAATACGAGCGTCTATTTTAAATAGTGGATTATATGACTCATTAATAGATATGTTTGACCCAAGCAGAGAAAGTAGTGAAATTAAACAAGTTTTTTCAGTACTTAAAATAGCACTTCCAGAACTCATAAACAAAGTTTTAGAAAAACAGAAAAGCAACAAAGAACTAGTAAAGAACAGTGCACTAGAGCCTGAAATGCAAAAACTTATCGGGCAACGCATTATGCAAATAATGCAGTTTGATATGACAAAAGGCCGCTTAGACGAAGCTACTCATCCTTTTTGTCGGGGGACACCACATGATATACGTTTAACTACTAGATATAATAAATATAATTTCGTAAGTGGCTTAATGTGCATTATGCACGAAACAGGACATGCTTTATATGAGCAAAATTTGCCAGAAATTTATAAAGGACAACCAGTTGGGCTTGCAAAAGGTATGGCCTTTCATGAAAGCCAATCTTTATTTATGGAAATGCAAATAGGTAGATCAAGAGAATTTACAGAATTTTTAGCTAAATTACTTCAAGACGAATTCGCTCTTAAAGGAGAAGAATATTCAGCAGAAAATTTATATAGAAAAATTACAAGAGTTAAACCTGACTTTATAAGAGTTGAAGCAGATGAACTAACTTATCCGATGCATGTAATATTACGTTTTGAGATAGAGGAAATGCTTATCAATGACGTTTTAAATCTTGATGAATTACCAAAATTTTGGGATAGTAAGATGTACGAATACTTAGGTATTATACCAGTAAATTTTATCGATGGATGCCTGCAAGATATACACTGGTCACACGGGAATTTTGGTTACTTTCCAGCATATACAAACGGTGCAATTATTGCATCAATGATAATGCAAAAGATAAAAAAGAAACACAAAAATATAAAAGATGATATATTAAGGGGTGATTTTAGTAATTTAAATCATTATCTAAATAATAATTTGAGAAATTTCGGTTCGTTAAAAAATTCAGCCGATTTACTAAAAAGTGCTAGTGATGAGGAAAACATTAACCCTAATGTGTATGTAAGGTATCTAGAAGAGAAATATTTATAGGTTATATTCTGAGATCTTTTATGTCATTGTTGACACTCGGTAGGAATAGCAGACAGGATATAAAAGTGAGCTATTACATTTGCACAAAAAAATAAACAATACAAACAACAATATGGAAGAATATTTTAATAAAACAGGTTATTTATTTTCTGGGAATGCTGTCTTTGTTGAAGAACTATATAGACAATATTTAGCAAACCCAAATTCTGTTGATCAAACTTGGCAAGAATTTTTTGCCGATATTAAGGATAATAACGTAGTGCTTAATAAAAGTACTGCTAAAGTAATTAGCACTAATGTAACAAACAAAGAACTATTAAATAATAATTTATCTTCTGAAACATTAAATAATCTTAAGGCTAAAGAAATGATCAGTGCTTACCGCAGGAATGCTCATTATTTAGCAAATCTTGATCCGCTTGGTCTTGAGATACGCAAAACAAAAAATGATTTAAAACTTAATATAGAAGCTTTCGGTCTTGATAGTAGTCAGTTAGGAGAAAATATCAATATTATGGATGAATTTATTGGTACTTGGAATTGTAAATTATCCGAATTAGTTACAAAGCTCGATAAAGTTTATACAAGCTCTATAGGTGTAGAATTTGATCAAATAGAAAATGTAGAAGAAAAAAACTGGTTATATACTAAGCTAGAAACTGATATTACATTTACGTCTGAAGAAAAAAAATCTATTCTAAATGATTTGGTAGAAGTAGAATGCTTTGAACAGTTTTTACATATAAAATTTCCTGGTGCTAAACGTTTTTCAATTGAAGGTGGTGATGCTTCTATAGTCGCCATGAATAAAGCTATAGATTTATCTATGCATCAAGGCGTTGAAGAAATCGTCATTGGCATGGCACATAGAGGGAGGTTAAATACTCTAACTAAAGTAGTCGGCAAACCTTATAAAGAAGTTATTGCAAGCTTCATAAATGGAAACATATTTCCTGATGGACTAAATGTTTCTGGTGATGTAAAATATCATTTAGGCTATTCAGCAGATAGAGTCAGAGCAAATCAGAAGATACATTTATCTCTTGCTGATAATCCATCACATTTAGAAGCAATCAATTCTATAGTTGCAGGAAAAGTTAGAGCAAAGCAGGATATTTTTGTAGATACTAAACGCAGTAAAATTAAGGCTATTTTAGTGCATGGCGATGCTGCTTTTTGCGGTCAAGGTGTAGTAGCAGAGAGTTTATCCATGTCGCCTTTAACTGCTTATAATGTTGGGGGGATATTACATTTTGTCATTAATAATCAACTAGGTTTTACTGCAAATGCCGCTGATACTAGAGCTAGCAGATATTCTACTGAGTTTGCGAAAATCATATCTGCTCCGATTTTACATGTTAATGGTGATGATATAGAAGCAGTATTAAAAGCAACTGATATTGCTGTAGAATACAGGCAAAAATTCAGCAAAGATGTTGTAGTAGAAATTATTTGTTATCGAAAATACGGACATAATGAAGGCGATGAGCCGATGTATACTCAAAGCAAAATGTATAACATTATAAAAAGCAAACCAACTCCTGGAAGTATTTATGCGAATGAGTTAGTAAAAAATGGTATAATTGATAATAATTATTATGCGAAGTTAAAAGAAAAATTTAAAATAAGGCTAGATCAGGAATATGAACAAGCAAAAAGTTATAAGCAAGAAACACATTTTTTCGAAGGATACTGGAAAGGTATTTCTCGTATTCGAGGAAAAGATGCAATAACAGGAGTAAATTAAAAAATATTACAAGATTTAGGAACTAAATTATGCGAAATACCAAAAGATTTTGCGATTAATCCAAAACTTATAAGATTATTTGAAGTTCGCAAAACTACTTTAACAACTGATCAACCTATTGATTGGGCTACAGCAGAACAGCTAGCTTTTGCACATTTGCTTTGTTCAGGTATAAATATAAGACTAACCGGACAAGATTCAGCACGCGGTACTTTTTCACATCGTCATTCAATATTACACAACCAAATTGATGATACAACATATATACCGCTAAATAATTTATCTAAGACGCAAGCAAAATATGAGGTAGCTAATAGTAATTTATCTGAATATGCAGCACTTGGTTTTGAGTATGGTTATTCGCTAGCAAATCCAAAAAATTTAGTTTTATGGGAAGCACAATTTGGTGATTTTGCTAATGGGGCTCAGATCATTTTTGACCAATTTATTTCAAGTAGTGCTACTAAATGGCTTCGCATGAGTGGACTTGTTGTACTACTTCCACATGCATTCGAGGGGCAAGGCCCGGAGCATAGCTCAGCACGACTTGAGAGATTTTTACAACTCGCAGCTGAGGAAAATATGTATATTACATATCCAACTACTCCTGCGTCAATTTTCCATCTGCTACGTCGTCAAATACTTGAGAGTACACGCAAACCATTAATCGTAATGTCACCAAAATCATTATTACGTCATAAATATGCAGTATCTAAACTTGATGAACTAGGTGAAAATACTACTTTCATACCTATTTTAGATGAAGTCACTAAAATAGATACAAACAATGTCACTAAAGTAATTTTATGTAGCGGTAAAGTATATTACGATCTATTTGCAATGCGTACTAACAATAGTAATATAGTAATTATCAGGCTTGAACAATTATACCCTTTTGTAAAAAAACTTGTAGCATCGCTATTAAAAAAATATAATAAGGCACAAGCATTTATTTGGTGTCAAGAAGAACCAAAGAATATGGGCGCTTGGCATTATATAGCTACTCACTTAAATGATGCTCTAAAAGAAGCAGAGATTAACAACGAATTTAAATATGTTGGTAGAGAAGAATCAGCGTCTCCTGCAGTAGGTTCACTGCAAGTACATAATAAACAACAAGAAAAGTTATTAATGGAAGCATTAGGAGACGATATTATTAAAGAGAAATTATATTGACCGTTTTTAGGAGTAAAATAAATTATGAGTGTTAAAATTATAATACCATCGCTTGGGGAATCAGTAACAGAAGCAACTATTGCTAAATGGTATAAGAAATTAGGTGATTCAGTTAAAACTGATGAATTACTATTAGAAATCGAAACTGAAAAAGTGACTTTAGAAGTTAATGCTCCTTGCAACGGTACTATAGAGAAAATAGCAAAAACTGATGGTGCAAATGTAACAGTTGGCGAAGAAATAGGTGAAATCAATGAAGTTGTAGATACAGATACTGCTTGTACTAATAATAATTCTTATAAAAAGCAAGCAATTGTACAACACGATTCAGAACAGATTGTAGATAAACCTGCTTCTTCTAGTAATATTCTTGCTCCTTCAGTACAAAAATTAGTGACCGAAAACAAGCTTGATCCAAATAATATTAAAGGAACTGGTAGAGGTGGTAGAATTACTAAATGTGATGTGCTAGAAACCATAAACACTACACCTGTTACTATTGAGACTCCTGCACTAAATAAAACTAATGAAGAAAGAACACAACGCGTACGTATGTCACGCTTGCGTAAAACTATTGCACAGCGTTTAAAAGATTCACAAAATACTGCAGCTATTTTGACTACTTTTAACGAAATCGATATGTCAAAAGTCATTGCTTTGCGTAATCAATATAAAGAAGAGTTTGAGAAAAAGCATACTGTAAAACTTGGATTTATGTCATTTTTTGTTAAAGCAACAATTGAAGCTTTGAAGCTTATTCCATCAATAAATGCGGAAATAGATGGAGATGATTTATTATATAAGAACTATTACGATATAGGTGTTGCAGTAGGAACAGATCAAGGACTTGTTGTACCAGTTGTTAGGGATGCCGATAAAATGGGTTTTGCTGATGTAGAGCAAGCTATCGGAGATTTGGCAAAAAAAGCTCGTGAGGGGAAACTTTCTATGTCTGATTTGTCAGGTGGTACATTCTCAATTTCTAATGGAGGAGTATATGGCTCATTATTATCTACACCGATTATTAATCCTCCTCAATCAGGTATTCTAGGATTACATAAAACTGAGGAAAGAGCTGTAGTTATAGACGGTAAAATTGAAATACGTCCAATGATGTATATAGCCTTATCTTACGATCATCGTATAATTGATGGAAAAGAGGGAGTATCATTCTTGGTAAAAATTAAAAATCTTATTGAGAATCCTGAGAAGTTATTATTAAACTTGTAGTATATTAGTTTAATTTGAAAAATTTCCTAAGTTATTTTTCATTTTGAATCATCACGTGCATTAACTACGCTGCAGTGTAAAATATTAAAATGCCTTGTGCTTTACTAAATTATATGTAGTGACTGAGTCGTCTATATTAGTGTTTCACTTACTCGGAGTTATAAATAATGATAAAATGTACTCGTCGTATTAACTTTGATGCAGGACATAGAATTATAGGACATAAAAATAAATGTCAATTTCTGCACGGGCATCACTATGTTCTTGAGATAACTATAGCCGCCAATAAAACCGATACACTTGGTATGGTAATCGATTTTGGCTTAATTAAAAATTTAGCTAAAAAATGGATTGATGCAAATTTTGATCATAACTTAATATTACATCAAGACGATAAAGAAATGGGACAACAAATAGAGAATTATACAAGACAAAAAATATACTATATGCGCAATAATCCGACTGCAGAAAATATAGCAACACATTTAAAAAATGAAATTTTTCCTAAACTTTTCGTAAGTCAAAACTTTTTTGTAACGAGTCTCAAACTATATGAAACGCAGAATTGTTTTGTTGAGGTTTAGGTATATATCGCACTAAATAAAATGAAACATTCTGATACAAAAAACAACTTGCAAGAGATCAATGAATCTGTAAGCAGATCAGCAGTACATACAAAAATACATGAACATCCAAAGATTTACAAAGATAACATAGAGAATTTTTTAAGTTCATCAAGTATAAAAGATTACTGTTTAATTTTAACTACTACTAATGATTTGCAAATTGCCGAAAAAATCGCATCTATTTTGTTAGAATTAAATTTTGCTGCCTGCATTCAAATGGATAATATCAAAAGTTACTATAGATGGAATAATAAAATAATCGAGGACAATGAATATAGGCTTATCATTAAAACAAAATCTTATAATTATAATGCAATTGAACATAAAATTCTTGAAATGCATAATTATGCATTGCCGCAAATAATAAAAATAAATATTGACTATGGTTATCAACAATACTTAAAATGGATTGACCAAAATAGTAAATAAACTTATTGTTGAATAAATTTAATTAAGTAAATCAATTATGAAATTATGGCAAAAAGTTACCTTAGGGTTAATCTTAGGTATTATATTTGGTATATACTTACCACAATATGTTAATTATATTAAACCTATCGGTGACATTTTCTTACGTTTGATCAAAATGATCATTACACCTTTAATTTTCTTTAGCTTGGTTTCCGGTATCACTAGTATGAATGATACTTCTGCTCTTGGTAGAGTAGGAATGAAAGCAGTAGCGGCTTTTTTAGGTACGACTTTTTTTGCAACTATTTTTGGACTTACTATTGCACTAGTATTAAAGCCTGGAGTAGGTATACATATAGATTTTACTTCTTTAAGCACCACAGATAGAACTTCATTTAATATAATTGATTTTTTTGTAAATATTGTACCTGAGAATGCGGTTAGGGCTTTTGCAAACGGTAATGTGTTGCAAGTAGTATTTTTTGCCATTTTTGTTGGTATAACATTAAACAAAATGAAATCTATTGGTAAACCTATTACAGATTTAATTCATGCAATGTCAAAATTAATATTAAAAATGATATCATTTGTTATTAAATTATCTCCTTATGGTGCTTTTGCTTTAACAGGCTGGATTGTAGGAATGCAAGGATTTAGTGTAATGATTAGTTTATCAAAACTTGTTGTAGCAGTGGTTGTAGCGATGACATGCCAATATTTAGTTTTTGGCTTACTTATATATATATTTTGTCGTGTTTCACCTATACCTTTTTATTAAAAAAGTTTTGAATATCAGATACTTGCGTTTTCTACTTCAAGTAGCAAAGCAACTCTTGCAACTACTATGCAAGTTTGTCGTGAAAAACTTGGAATTTCAGAGTCTAGTACTTCGTTCGTACTTCCAATAGGGGCATCCATTAATATGGATGGCTTCGCAATAAATTTATCTCTTACTACTATATTCTTTGCTCAAATGATGGGAATAACACTTGCACCTCATGACTATTTAGTAATTATTCTTACATCAACACTTGGATCTATCGGCGGTGCAGGTATTCCTGGTGCTTCTTTAATAATGCTACCTATGGTTCTTTCTTCAGTGCATTTACCGATAGAAGGAGTAGCAATTATTGCAGGCATTGACCGAATACTTGATATGCTACGTACTACCATCAATATTACCGGCGATGCAACAATTACTATGATTATAGATAATAGCGAAGATACTTTAGATAAGAAAGTATATTTATCTTAATGATATTACTAACTCATACATGATATCGCGATTTTAAGCAACTATCAGCATTGTGACGTTATAAATTTTTAGTTATCGTACTATCACTTATTAGAATTCTCCAGGGTAAATATTAAAATGATTAATGCACGGGATTGCTTTTATGAATTTACTGCTAAAGCAAGAGCATGCTATAAGATTTGCTTCGCATATAACAACACCGAAGTCTTTGACTTTATAATACCTTCATACAGTGCTATGCAATTTTCTTACACTAACAGATTCATAAAATAAAATCAAAAATGGATATATTATCCTGTAAGTATACAAATAGCACTCATTACAAAATTAAAATATTAACATCTAGTTAAGCTAAAGTTTGCATTCAGTTAAATTGACGTCTCACTACTGCAGACTTAGCAGCTATTTCTCGATACATTAACACTATTATTCAACCCACAACTCATTTGCATATACTAATACGTTCATCGTACAAACTCTTGACTACTAACTGTGGACTTTTATTTTAGTAACTTACATGTAACTATATCTTCACATGCTATTTTAATAGCTAATAAGCAAATTAATAATTGACACTTCTTGTAATATTCATAATTACTAACTTTTTGAATAAAAAACTCATCTTTTTATAGTTATAGTAATATTAAATCTTACTTTTATTTAAATATAATATTCTCTAAATACTGTATTAAACTCTGATATAAAACATTATATTACCTTTATTAATTAACTTTAAGAGTTTTATGACTTGTATCATTTTAAGTTTTAACTTAATAAGTATAAATTTGAATGCACTTATTTGTTAACATTGAATTTGAATTATCAAATTGATAATCACTAAAATTTAACACGGTTAATAGATTTGATTTAGTTACGGTCCATCCAATATAGCTATGCAATCTTAATTCTTGCCATACTGAACTTTTTAGATTACTCGGATTGATAAAAATCTGTTTCAGATTGTTATTTAAAGTGTAAAATGTCTCCTAATTACATTCAACACTATTTGAGATATTATTTGTCCAAGCAGTATATTATTTACTATTATAGAGTTAGTAGTTTCTTAAAAATTGAAAACAAAAAATGATCGCATTTTTAAACAGAGCAAATTTATCAAGTATCTAAGCAAAGGTATTTGTTACATGAGAACTAGGACTATGATACAATATAAAGCTATATATGAAATAAATTTGTGCTCAAGCCAACAAGTGTTAATAGTAGTATAGAATACTACTACTAATAGTCACTCATAATGATTCTAGAATTTAAGATTTTGTAATGGATGATTTATGCTTTTTTGGATATCAACAAGTAATTAATTGTTAATTATCTAATCAATCTAGGAACTATGTAATTATGCAGCATTAAACCTTTATCAGTAAGATAGATATGTTCATCTAACTTAATTAATCCTTGGTTTTGATAATGTTGCAGGTTATTTATGTCTAAAATATTTTCTAATGCTGTGCTCAATCTCTGCTCTAATTTGGAAATCTTTATACCCTTTCTAAGACGTAAACCCATCATTAAGATTTCTTCTATTATTTCTTTATTTGTTAACTTAGAATGAGTTTGAATACCGACATTTTTTGTGCTAACAGCATCTAACCATTGTGCAGGATTATGCAACATCATAATTGCTAATACTGAATTTGAATTTTCAATTATTCTACTATGCGCTCCAGGACCTATACCTAAATAACTATTATAATTCCAATAAGTTAAATTATGCAAACATTCATGCCCTAGCCTAGCATAATTGGATATTTCATATCTAAAATACTTTTTAGATTCTAGATAATGATTTGTCCACTCATACATCTCAGCTGCTTCATCCGAAGTAGGCAAAATTAAATTACCGATTTTAAATAATTTATAAAATGGTGTACCTTTTTCAATAGTTAATTGATACAGTGCAATATGTGAGGTAGCCAGGTACATAGCTTGCTTTAACTCTTTTTCCCAATCTTTTAATGTCTGACCATTACGTGCATATATCAAATCAAACGATACTCTTGGAACAATTGTATTTGCTGCCTCAATTGTTTTTATGGCTTGCATAGAATCATGAGTTCTACCTAATTTTTTTAAATCGTCTTCTTTTAAGGATTGTACTCCAATAGAAACACGATTAATGCCAGCAGATTTAAACGCTTTAAGCTTCTCAGTTTCAAAGGATGTAGGATTAGTTTCTAGAGTTATCTCAGTTTTATTATCAATAATTCCTAGATTATTTATTTTATTTATTATCACTTCAACTATTAAAGGCTGCATTAGTGAAGGAGTGCCGCCACCTAAAAAAATAGATTTTATATATTTATTTTGAATAATAAACTTAAAATACTCAATTTCCTTTTCATAAGACTTAAGCCACTGATTATAATCTATAGTACTTACTATATGAGAATTAAAATCACAATACGGACATTTTGACAAACAAAACGGCCAATGAATGTAAATACTTAAATCATTAGCCATAACTCTCATATTTTTTGTTCTAATGCTAAGTTTAGATGCTCTGGACATAGATATTTAATTTTTATTATTTGCAGCTAACAATTATAATATTTTTAAATATAATACTGTTTCTACAAAAGCCTTATTAATTTTTGCTAAACAAGATCTCTAAATAGCAAATCAATTAGAAAGCTTTACAAAATTTAGCATTTTCTTTGATTTTATTCAATGTATATGATAAAAATCATTTTTATTTCAAGAACACTTGCAATAACATCTTTAATTTAATAGATATTATTAATAATGTAAAAAATTATATGCTATTTTACAATTATTTTATTAACCTTTGGTATTGACGCTATGGAAGATAATAATAAACAAATATATAACCCCAAAGAGACAAAATTTTTAGAAGAAGCTGCAGGAGCAGAAGCGCTAAAATGGGCGAAAGAGCGTACTAATAAAACAGAAAAAGCTTTGCAAGCAATGCAGGAATATAAACGGATTAAAAAAGAAATAGAATCTATTTTCTATGACCAAAGAAAAACTCTATATGGTGTTATACGTAAAGGTTATGTGTATAATTTTTGGATGGATGATAAAAATCCGCAAGGATTATGGCGTAGAACGTTAGTTGATAATTACTATAAAGATAAACCAAATTGGGAAGTACTAATCGATTTTGATAAATTATCTAAAAAAATCGGTAAAAAAGTAGCATATCGAGGTGTAAGTAATTGTGTCCAAAACCCTAATCGTTACTTAATTTCTATGTCATTTGGTGGTAAAGATGAGATGTTCTTTAGAGAATGGGATTTAGAAAAAAAAGATTTTGTTAAAAATGGCTTTGAACCGATAACAAGTTGTGGAAAATTATTAGAAGGAAAATTTACTTATCCTACTTGGGTCAACAAAGATACTATTATATTTAATCCAGTTTTGTATAAAGATGAAATAACTTCCTCTTTATATCCTAATTCGCTATACATATGGAAGAGAGGAGAAGCTATAGAGAAAGCTAGAAAACTTTTTGAAGTACCAAAAGAATATATACGTGTATCAGCTGATAAACTTTTATCAGATGCTATTTCTTCATCTTTAATATTTATATCTGCAGATAAAGATTTTTATAATTACGATAATTATATTTTAGATACTCAAGATAAGAACTTTAAATTACTAAAAATAAACATGCCATCAGATGCAACACTTCAAGGTTCTTTTAAAGAATATGTATTTTGGTTGCTGCGTTCTGATTGGAAATTTAAAAATCATAATATAAAAGCAGGCTCTCTGGTTGCATTACACTTCACAGATCTACTAAAAGCAGAGAGTGATAAAACTAGCCTAAAAATATTATTTACCCCAACAGAGAATGAAGTATTTAATTTCATAGGCACAACTAAAGATAGAGTATTTTTAGCAACTTACGATAATGTTGTTTCAAAAGTTGTAACATTTACTTTAGAAAATGAGCAATGGACAAAACCTGTAATCTTAAAGCTACCTTATCAGAATGCAATTTTTCGGATGTCTTCTTATGAAGATGAAGAAGAGGCATTAATTACTATAGAAAATGCGATAGTTCCACCAACTATCTATTTATGGGTAAAAACTCATGAGTTAAAAGTTATTCGCAAAGCTTTATACTCTTTTGATAGTGAAAATTATGTTTTAGAACAAAAAGAAGCTACAAGTTTTGATGGAGTTAAAATACCGTATTTTATTGTTTATAAGAAAGGGATAAAATTTGATGGTAAAAATCCAACATTACTTGAAGCATATGGTGGATTCCAGGTAATAAATTCTCCATATTTTTCACGAATTAAAAATGAAGTATGGGTTAAAAATGGTGGTGTGAGTGTTCTTGCTAATATCAGAGGTGGTGGAGAGTTTGGTCCTGAATGGCATAAGGCAGCTCAAGGGATAAAACGTCAAACAGCCTTTAATGATTTTTTTGCAGTATCAGAGGAGTTAATAAAGCAAAATATTACTAGTCCTGAATATTTAGGAATTAAAGGAGGGAGTAACGGCGGATTACTAGTCAGTGTTGCAATGACACAACGTCCTGAATTATTTGGCGCTATAGCATGTGAAGTACCTATACTTGATATGATACGTTATAAAGAATTTGGAGCAGGAAATTCATGGGTAACTGAATATGGTGATCCAGAAATTCCAAATGATTTATTACATATTAAAAAATATGCACCATTAGAGAATTTATCTTTAACACAAAAATACCCAACTGTGTTAATTACAGATTCAGTATTAGATCAGCGTGTACACCCATGGCATGGAAGAATTTTTGAGTATGTACTTGCGCAAAACCCAAATACTAAAACTTACTTTCTAGAAAGTAGAGATAGTGGACACAGTAGTGGTAGTGATTTAAAAGAGAGTGCAAATTATTTTATCAATCTCTATACATTTTTTGCAAACACTTTAAAATTGAAATTAATTAAATTTTAATTTAAAAAACATAGCATGTATTTGTCAATTTCATATAAATTGAGCGCAAAGTTAAGTTCTAGTTTAAAATATTTAAAAAATAGTCATACTTCTATTTCTACAATCGACAAGCCACTAGATGATACAGTGGCTTGCTGATACATAAAATAATTCCGTTTTACGAAAACAATTTACCAATTCCGCTGCGTAATAGATTTTTAGGATTCATTTTACTGGTTTTTTTCATCACGGCGCTTATTTGTTTATATTGTTTTAGCAAAATATTTACTTTTTGTACTGTCATACCTGCTCCCGCAGCAATACGTTTTCTACGAGATGCATTAATTATATCAGGATTTTTACGTTCTTTCAGGGTCATAGATAAAATAATCGCTTCTTGATGTTCAATTATTTTACTATTTAACTTTGATTGATCTATTTGATCAAAAATTTTACCACTGCCAGGTAACATGCTCAGTATACTTCCAAAACCTCCCAATTTTTTTATACTTCTCATTTGCTGAAGATAATCATTTAAATCAAACTTACCACTTTTTAACTTAATTGCCGTTTTTTCCGCTTCTTCTCTATCAACTATACTTGCCGCTTTTTTTACAAAAGAGATAATATCACCCATATCAAGTATTCTAGAAGCTAAACGTTCAGCATTGAACTCTTCTAAATCGGTTAGTTTTTCACCACTACTTAAAAATTTAATCGGCTTTTGAGTAAAATATTTTACACTAAGTGCTGCACCACCTTTCGTATCACCATCAATTCGCGATAAAATTAATCCTGAAATTTCTAATTTTTCACTAAAGGTTTTTGCTGTAATGACCGCATCCTGACCTGTCATACTATCAATTACTAGTAAAGTTTCTGTTGGATTCAATATCTTTTTTATTGCAAGAGCTTCTTCCATCATCACATTATCGATTTGTATACGCCCTGCAGTATCATAAATTACAACATCATAAGCAGAAATTTGAGCTTCACCAATAGCTCTTTTGACAATATCAAGAGGTTTCTCACCTTTAACAATTGGTAATGAATCAATATTGACTGAATTTGCAATTATAGCAAGTTGCTCTTGTGCAGCTGGTCTGTAAGTATCAAGAGAAACAAGCAAAACTTTTTTATTTTGATTTTTAAGTCGCAAAGCAAGTTTGCCACTTGCGGTAGTTTTACCGCCACCTTGTAAACCTACAATTAATAAATTAACTGGTGGTTTTGCATTTAAATTGAGTTTTGTTGTACTTTCAGTAGAAGCTAAGAGATTTATCATTTCTTCATGAATAATTTTAATTATCATCTGTCCCGGTGAAACAGATTTAATAACCTCCTGACCTAAAGCTTTTTGTTTAACTTCTTCTATAAAACCTTTTATCACTGGTAATGCAACATCTGACTCTAAAAGAGCTACTCTTACATCACGCATAGCAGTATCAATTTGGTTTTCTGTTAAAATTCCTGAATTGACTAGTTTATCAAAAATCTTAGTTAAATTTTGTGTTAAAGTTTTAAACATGCAAATAATTTATAAAGTTCTAATACAATATTGTGTTTTATCAATAAACAATATTGCGATAGCGGAATGAGTTTATTAATAAGTAATGCAATTTCTGCTTCAAATCTTCTTAACTTTTTTAAACGATGCGCTTAACCAGTATAACAGTATCAGTATTTATTGGAGTTTAATGCTATAATTTTGATTATTGAATAAATGATTATCTAAGAACTGTGCTTATTTTATAATAAAAATGTTCATTATAAAGAACACAGTGGTACTTTCAATACTAAAAAGTCAATATGTACCTTCATAATTTTTTTATTCTCAATAAAATTAAAAATATGTCTTTATTAAAATTAACCGATTTATCAACAATTTTGAATAATTCTGCTTATCTGCTTAAGTCCTTAGCTTTATTAAAATAAACCTGAATATTTTCAAAGTACTACTACTTTATAATAAAAACTTATTGCTTCTTTATATTCTTCAAGTAATTTAAGATTAAGAATGATAAGTTTTTATAGATTTATAAACATACTGAGTATTGAAAACTTAAAGTACATACGTGGCATTTTTGTATGATACACACTAATCATCTTATCATAAAGTTTTCTCTTATCTTTATAATTTTGACTGTTATGGAATTCATTAGTTTGCTTAAAATTAAATTTTATATCTTAAAACTTTACACTGTAAAAAACTCATTCACAACTAATATATAACTTGTTTTTAAGTCCAAATCATAATCAATGGTATTATATATTAACTTTTTAATATCAGTAAATTTTTGTAGTAAATACGCCGGATTCTTATTCAGTTTATTATAAATCTTATTTTCTAAATCTAGCAGATCAATATTAAAGTTAACAGATTTTTTAAGGATTCTATTCATTAATAAAAACAAATTTTCAATAAAACCTAACCATAATTCTCGGTCTTTAGTAGTAAAACGATTAATAAAATCTAACGTTTTATTATCTGCAATAGGTTGAATAAACTGAAGATATAAATCATTACTAACATTAGGTAAAGGAGATCTAATATTAACTTTAAAACATCTTGATCTAATTGTAGATATAATACTTGCAGCTCTTGAAGTAATCAAAAAAATGTAACTATTCTTTGGTGTATCTTCAAGAATTTTTAAACATGCATTTGCAGCATGCAAATTCATAAGATCAGCAGAATAAATTACAGCTACTTTATAACCTGAAATTGCAGACGTTTTATTTAAGAAGTCTTGTAATTTTCGTATTTGTTCAATAGAAATATTTTTAGCATTAGATGTATATGAATCTTTTCTAGCAACAAAATAATAATCAGGATTATTTTCAAGCGGGATGTTACTATTAAAAAACTTAATATATATGAACTCTTTTAAATCTTGTAAAGTTTGCTCTATATTCCATGCTTCAATAAGCCAACTATTATATAGTTTATTATATTTTAAATAAAACTCTAAAAGTTCAATGATCAATGGTTGTAATATTGTTATAAATTGTGTTTAAGAACTTATTGTATGATATTACTGATTTTGCTAATCTTACCCCGCAAGCTTGTAACGGGGTTTTAGAAATTATCAGTACTATACAATAAGTGAATGCTTTAATTACAAGCTTCTTTCAGTTTTCTTCCAGCTCTAAAAGTAGGTTGATTGTAAGCATCTATTTTCATTTTTGCTCCGGTTTTTGGATTACGCCCCTCACGTTCTTTTCTATGATGTATTTCGAATGAACCGAACCCTGTAAGATTCACATTATGCTTGCTCTTTATCGCACTAATAACACTCTCAATAACTAAATTAAGTGCTTTCTCGGCATCAGCTTTTGTTAATGTTTTATGCGCAGCATGCTTATTATTATGACCATGTTCAGTCATAAATGCTATAAATTCGGTTTTATTCAATTTTTTTTGTTCTTGTTTGTTATGTGTACTCATAATAACAACGCTCCTTTAATGGGTTATGGGTTAATATGTATTGATGATTTTATTAAAAATAAATACCAACTTCTGGTAAATATACATCAATATATTTTGATATGAGTTAATTATAACAAACTACCCACATACTGCAAATGCCAGTTATTTACAAAGTTTAAAATATATATGTTATTATATTAATTTATAGAAAAATGTAGCCATTTTACATCAGTAATACTGATCACATTATCTTAATCAAGTGATTAAAACCAAAAATTCATTATTACAACTCTAATTTATTGTCAGTAACAAATTATCAAAAACTAATTCTGTAAAAAATATAAATGTTTAATTACAAAACAATATATAGTTATATATAATTAAAAGATGAAAAACATCATACTTTATATTCAAACTAAATAACATATTAATAAT
This sequence comes from Rickettsia prowazekii str. Breinl, assembly GCF_000367405.1. Classification (NCBI taxonomy): domain Bacteria; kingdom Pseudomonadati; phylum Pseudomonadota; class Alphaproteobacteria; order Rickettsiales; family Rickettsiaceae; genus Rickettsia; species Rickettsia prowazekii. Next base: position 567,486 of record NC_020993.1, read on the forward strand.
GCGCTATTCGCATTAATTTAGAATCAAGTTTAAAAATTAAATCCAAATGTTATTGTCTACAATTTGTATTAAACGTCCAATATTTGCTATAGTTTTGAGTCTAATGATCGTAGCTCTCGGAGGAATTTTTTTTACCAAGCTACAAATTAGAGGCGCTCCAGATATTTCAGTGCCTATTATAAATGTTGAAGCGCATTATGCAGGTGCAGATGCATTATATATGGAACAAGAAATCACAACACGTATAGAAAAAGTTTTAAAGACTGTTAAAAATTTAGATTATATAACGTCTCAAAGTTCTACCGGCTCAAGTAGTATTACTTTATCATTTCGATTATCTACAGATATTGAATTAGCATTAAACGATGTTCGTTCTAAAATATCAGATATTAGTTATATGTTTCCACAAGATATGAAAGCCCCATCAGTTACGAAACTTGATACTGATAATTTCCCGAGCCTCTTCATAAGTATTGAAAGTGATCAATATAGCGATTTAGAATTAACACAGATAGTCTCAGATAATATACAAGCACAATTAGATAAACTTGAAAGTGTAGGTAAATCACAAATTTACGGCGGTAGGGAATATATAATGAGAATAGAACCAGATTTCAAAAAATTATATCAATATAAAATTTCTTTATTGGAGATTGAAGCCGCAATAAAAGAGCAAAATAAAGATTATCCAGCCGGAATGATTAAAACAAAAAGTAATAATTTTATAGTAACTCTTACAGGCTCTTTATCCGCACCGGAAGAATTCGGTAATATTATTCTAAAAGTACAAAACGGATGTATAATAAAATTACGAGATATAACAAAAATATCTTTAACTTCTCCTGATGAGGATATAATTTTCAGATATAATGGCAAAAACTCTATTGCTCTTGGTCTCATAAAAGAATCAAAAGCTAATATAATAGATTTATCAAATGAAGTAACTAAAGAATTAGAAAGAATTAAAGCATCAATTCCAAAAGGAATAAGCATTAGTATAGCATACGATGGGGCAAAACCTTTAAAAGCATCAATTTATGCAGTATTTAAAACAATGTTTGAAGCATTAATATTAGTAGTTTTAGTAACTTATTTGTTTCTTGCTTCTGCTAAAATTAGCTTAATTCCGTTTGTAACGATTCCTGTATCGTTGATCGGTACTTTTAGCATAATGTATGCTTTTGGATTTTCTATTAATGTATTTACACTCCTTGCTATGATACTTGCTATAGGTTTAGTTGTCGATGATGCAATAGTGATGCTTGAAAACATTTTTAGATATAATGAAATGGGGTATAAACCAATGGAAGCGGCTATGCTTGCTTCTAAAGAAATTGGCTTTGCAATAATCACTATGACTATTACACTTGCTGCCGTGTTTGTACCAATCGGTTTTATTGAAGGCTTTATCGGGAAATTATTTATTGAATTTGCTTGGACTTTAGCATTTTGCGTTTTGTTCTCAGGATTTGTTGCTGTCACTTTAACTCCTATGATGTCAAGTCATATGGTAACAAAACATAACACGAACTTAGCAAAATTCTTAGTAAGATTTCATGATATGCTACAATTCGTTCAAAATAGATATATTTATTATCTAAAGTTAGCTCTCGATAATTAAAAAAAATTCGTCATCATTATTTTATCATCATTTATAGTACTTATTATTAGTTTTAAATTAACTTAAAAAACTTTCGTACCACAAGAAGATGACGGATTTTTACAAGTTTTTCTTAAAGGGCCTGAAGGTGCTAGTTTAGAATCTTCTATTAAAGTAGTAAAAGAAGCAGAACAAATCCTTGCTAATTATAAAGATATATTCGGTTATCTTATGGTAATAGGTGTAGGAGGTAGTGAAAATGTTTTTGGGTTTATTCCATTAAAAGACTGGAGCGCACGTTCTCGCTCACAAAAAACTATTAAGAATATGTTAAATAAACAGTTTTCTAAAATACCTGGCATGTCGGTTTTCGCTATGGAGCCACGTTCAATGATTAGCGTGAATGCCACTAGTCCTATAGAATTTACTATTCAAACAAACCTTGAATATAAGGATTTAGATAAAATATCACAACAATTTATTGATATAATGAGAGCAAATCCCATTTTCTTAAACGTCAATAGAAATTTACAATCGGCAATGCCTACTATAAATATAGAAGTCAACCGTGATAAGGCTTATTTATACGGAATGGATTTAGCAAATATAGGTAAAACATTACAATATTTAATTGCAGGTCAACAAATTGGTGCTTTTAGAATGGGGAATAATTTATATAATGTGATATTACAATTTAATCAAAAAGATCGACAAGATATTAGCGATTTGAGTAAAATTTTAATTAGAACAAAAAATAATAATATGTTACCGCTTGAATCAATAGCTAATATTAGGGAAAAAATATCACTAAAATCATATTATCATTATAATAATTCAAAATCTGTTACTATTTCTTCCGATCTTGCTCCTGACGTCAAAATTAATGATGCAATTAACATAATCAATAAAATAGCCGCACAGTTACTTGATCCTAATAATACTATAATTGAATATATAGGAGAAATTAAACAAATGAAAGAGGTAGACAATAATATACTTATAACATTTGTATTTTCTCTTGTATTTATCTATTTGGTACTTGCAGCTCAATTTGAAAGCTTTACTGACCCTTTATTAATATTACTCGCTGTACCTTTCTCAATAACTGGCGGGGTGCTGACACTTTGGCTTGCCGGTAATAGTCTTAATATGTATAGTAATATTGGACTTATTACTTTAATTGGATTAGTTACTAAGAATGCTATTATGATAGTAGAATTTGCTAATCAGCTAAGAGCAAAAGGTTTAAATGTTCGAGAAGCGATAATAGAATCTTCAAAACTGCGCTTACGTCCGATTCTTATGACTACCGTTGCTGCTATCGTTGGAGCATTACCTTTAGTTTTTGCAGATGGTGCCGGTGCTGCTTCTCGTAATTCTATAGGTTTTGTAATAGTTGGTGGATTAAGTATCGGTACTATATTTACAATATTTGCTATACCTGTAATATACCAAACTTTTAAGAAGGATTAACAAAATATAATAATAAAATTTAGTAGACATATAGCTCAAAATAAGAAATGATTATTTTACATTTAATTCACAGGAGTTTAAATATGTTAATAAATACTTCTAATAATCTTCTTATTACTACTATACATTTATTATCTTCCATAGGAGCTATAAATTGGGGTTTAGTTGGGTTATTTAATTTTAATTTAGTTACACTTTTATTTGGCTCATTTCCAATTATTGTTACAATATTTTATATAATAATAGGCTTTTGTGGTGTATATTCTTTCTTATATTTAGGTAAGATATTTTGTAAACCAGGAATAAAAAACGTAAAATAAAGCTATATAAATATCAGTATCATACCGTTGCTTGACCACAGGAGTTATAAAACACTTGATACTGCAATCAGATCTAACATTGTAACAACCTTACCTGTGATATAAGACTTATTGCTGCTGTTTCAGTACGTAATATATTACTTCCTAAACTTATAGATTGTGTATTATTGTATAAGGCAAGAAGTTCTAACTCATCATTAGTAAACCCTCCCTCCGGTCCAATAATAATAGCTATATCCTTAGAAAGTAATGACGAAATGTGTAGTATAGAATGTTTTACTTTTTCATGTTCATTAGCATATAAAATCAGATTATTATTCTTTTTAAGATAATCTTTTAGTGTGATGGCTTGTTCAATAATCGGTGGATTAAGACGTTCTGATTGTTCTGTTGCCTCAATAACACATTTCATTAAACGCTCTATATTTACTGTTCTAAATTGACACCTCCTAGTAATTAATGGAATAATTTTAGTTATACCAAGTTGTGTAGCCATATTTATTGTAAGCATTAATTTATCTGACTTTATTATAGCAACAGCAAGGGTTAACGCAGATTCGATATAAGCTTTTTTTAACTGTTCTTTAAGTACAACAGAGAGGTTATTTTTACCTATTTGTGTAATTTGTGCTAAAAATTCTCCATCACTACCATTAAAGATACGTAATGAATCATGGATTTTAAGACGTAGTACCGTTTTAACATAATGAACATAATCACGTGCTAATTCTAGCTTGCTATTTTCTGCTAAATTACTATTAATATAGATACGATTATATTTCATATATACTTGGATGAACTTGAAAATTGGCTACATAGTCTTTGTAAGTACTATAATACTAAAGTGTTAAGTAACTCCTTATGTCCTCGACTTACAAACTCTTTGATCCTTTCCAAGTTGATTTTGGTATATCAACTCTTCATCTTCACAGGAGCTTTAATTATGGACAAGCAAAAAGTTAATAATAATATAGTAGAAGAAGAAAATTTATCAAAAGAAAAAGAAATTGGTGGTATTAAAGGTCTAGAACCAACAAGATATGGAGACTGGCAACATAAAGGTAAAGTTACGGATTTTTGATGTTATCATTTCAGCATACCAAAATTCTACCATATAAACCAAAAAAATTGTTTGATTTGGTTTGGGATATAAAATCTTATCCTCAATTCTTACCTTGGTGTGCTGCAGCTAGAATAATTTCAGAAAATAATCAAGAGGTTATTTCAGAATTAGTAATCCAATTAAAAGGCTTGTCAGAAAAATATAACTCTCGAGTCATCAATACAATAACAGATAATGGAATATATCTAATTGATACGGTAGCTATTTCAGGACCTTTTGAATATTTAAAAAGTACTTGGCAATTTATTCCCCACTCTACAGGAACTGAATTAAAATTCTTTATTAATTTTAAAATGACATCTGTAATACTAGATAAATTAATCGGCAGTTACTTTACCATAGCAACTGAAAAAATGATTTTAGCTTTTGAAAAGAGAGCAAAAGAGGTTATAAAATAAGTAGCTAATTAATTATTAAGTAGTATTAATATTAACGCTTGACATATGTTTTGAAATACCGTATTTTATGGTAACTAAATATAATAGGTTGAATGATATATGGAACAGTTTGAATTTGTGAATAAAACAGAAATTCCTACACATGCTATAAATAATACGGCATTTGCACATTTAGGAGTAAATCTTGCATATAAGACAGATGATACAAGTCGATATCTTGCAGCAGCATTAATGACAGATGGTAATCATTTAGTAGGGAGTGGCTTTGAAATACTTGCTGCTTCTTGTGATAGTTTAAATACAGCTCTATATGGTTATAAAGCTGTAGCCTTTATAAATAAGGAGACTAAAACCATTCATATTGCTAGTGCTGGTACAAAAGCAGATATAAATGACATATGGGATGATGCACTGATAACATTTCATTATGCTCCTAATAAATTAAAAATAGCACAAAAATTTGTTGATAACATAATTTCCAAAATAGGAGGGATTGATGAAGCTAGAGAATATACTTTTGATACTAGCGGCCATTCACTTGGAGCAATAATCGCGGATTTAACAGGAATAGAATTACATTCTCGTAATTTAAATTTTAATAAATCCGTAACATTTGATAGCCCAGGTTCACAAGAAGTAATTAAATACGCTATAAATCAGGATTTATTTACAGGAAAAGTAATAACTCCAATAGAAGAACTAGCTAAACATTCTGAGGTATATAATGCAAAACCTAATATTATTAATACTACCAATCAGCATGTGGGTCAAATAAACTTAGTGCTACCGAAAATAAATAATGAGAAGTCAAAATCATCAGAAGCTGTAGGATGGTTTAAATATTTATATAACATTTCAGGCTCTGCAGTTTATAAAGTTGCAGAATATCTAAATTTTAATAAGATGTTTGAAGGAATAAATAATCATAAACTAAAGTATTTTGCTGACTTACAAGATAGCGCTGTTATACCTATAGCAAATTGGGAAGAACAAATATTAGAAAATAACGCATATACTCAAAAACTTAAAACTATTCCATCTACTGGAAATGATGTATATTTACTTGATACAAATCGAATTACTGATAATGAATATACTAGTATAATTGGGATAGATGTATTTCATTGGGCATATAATGATTTGCAACAATCTTGTGCTATGGAAACAGTCGAACAAATTGGTAATTTAATACCAATTCTATGTTAGAGTATATTGTTTTCAGTATTACTAGGTTAGTACGCAGTGGAGCTAACACTATAGTGGAATTTTGTACTAACACTATTGATACTATTTCATATACAACTCATGAAAGTATAGAAGAACCTAACCTAAAGGAAAAGGATATTGAGGACGATTTAGTAGTAGTATCTCTAATTGGGAACTAAACTTTTATATTTTAATTTTTAATTATTGATAATATAGTTACTGTATATTAGTTGTAATATGGTTATAGATTTTTAAAATTTAGATATGTTGTAGAACACAATCCTAAACATATTAACAATAAAAAATGGTTAGACCTCACATATAAATATTTTAGATCTTTAAATCTATACAAACATTAAATGTCAATAAATAATTATTAGATCTTGGAATAACAAACTACTTCATGTTATCATGTCCACGCTGCTAAATATTTTTATAAAATCGTTGAATTTCTAAATATAGAAATTGGAAAGTGTATCTTGAATTGCTTGTAACTCGAGAGTAATAATTGCAGATTTAATCTTAATAAAAATATATTCTCATAATTTAATCTATCACTTCTAATAATTCTTCAAAATAGATAATTGAAAGAATTATCAAAATTTCTTTAACTGGAAATAATAAATCAAATAGAAGTGCTAATACCAAGATTACAAGGTGAAACATAATCTATTAATATTATTCAAAAACGGCACTATCACAATCAGAAGTATTATGTATCATATTTATATAATGCTGCAAATTTTGCTAAACAAAAAGTTAAAAAGAATTAATTGAATAGTTGCAGTCTTTAAGACAAAAATATAATAAGGATAAGTCAGCACATCATGATTAATTTTTGTAATTTAAAAGAGAATATTAATTCATAAATATTTCTTAAGCAGAAATACAAAAATATACTAAAAATACTCTAATTTTATATAATCAAGTAGTTAAAACTGAAAGCAGAGCTATTACAGTCATCTCTGAGAGAGATAATTATTATAAAGTATGTTAAATAAAAAAGATAACATTTTTAGATTAAATATTCATAACACTTCTTACATAACGTTGCTAATAAGCAGGTATTAGGATGCAACACAGGAATACTTGCTGCGTATTTGTATACTTTGAATACTTTAGGATGTAAGATTAGGAGCAACTAAAAAATTACATCTAGAAGAAAGGAAGCAAGTGATATAAGAAATCTATTATTTTTTATTTAGAGCAACTAAATAAATTTCTGTAGATTCACTGCGGCTAGATACAGGTTTAAAATGTTTTACAGTCCTAAATTCACGTTTTACTTTATTTAATAATGCTGTTTCTGCACCTCCACGAAAAATTTTAGCAATAAAATGACAAGATGGTTTTAGTACTTTTAACGCGAATTCAAAAGCTTGTTCACATAATAGTAAGGTTCTCATATGGTCTGTCGCTTTATGACCTATGGTATTAGATGCCATATCACTCATTACTATATCAGCCTTACCTTCTAAATTATGAATAATTAATTCTTCTGTATCTTTTTCAAAAAAGTCCTTTTGCAAAAACTCAACTCCAACAATAGGTTCAATTTCCAATAAATCGATAGAAATTATTTTATTATTTAGGTTATTATCTGAAGCTTTAATAAGCTTAGATGCTACTTGACTCCATCCACCAGGAGCTGCTCCTAGATCAACAATTTTCATGTTAGGAGTAAAAAGTCTAAACTTGTAATGGATTTCAAGTAGTTTATAAGCAGCTCTAGACCTAAAGCCTTCAAGACGCGCTTTTGCAACATACGGATCATTTAATTGGCGCCTAAGCCAATTACTAGAAGAGATGGGCCGTTTTTTAGAAGTTTTGACTCTAACGATTTTATTGCGATAACCACTTAAATTATTTGTCATGAAATTTTATTATTTTCTTGAGCTATTTTGTCTAATATTGAATTTACAAAACCAATCTCGTGTTCATTTAACAAATCATTTGCTATGTCTGTATATTCGTTTATTACTACTTTAGCAGGAGTAGTAGAACAAAATAATAACTCACATATACTAACACGCAATAAAGCGCGGAGTAAGATCGGCATATGTACAGAATCTTTAGCATTTGTTAAATGATTGTCGATAATTTCGTCTAATTTATTAATATTTTCAAATACTGACTTTACCAGCATTTTAAAATGACTTATACTTAATGATATCTTAAAATTCTTAGGTAAATCTATAGAATTATTACTATGATAACAAGCAAGTATATTTTGCATAATATCATACATATCATAGTTATTTTGCAATATGTTTTGATACAGAGCTTGCACTGCTGCAATACGTGCAATCGACTTTTTATTAATTTTATTTGTACTCATAGATAAAAGAAATTTATAATTTTTGTGATTGTGAGTAATTATTGCACCAAATGTCATACCGTAACTTGACGAAGGTATCCAGAAAAATTATCACTCATAATGACTAAATTATACCTATAACCTTGCAACTTATATCTTAAAATAATTTATTAGTAAACTTATAAAATTTTTATGCTCTCTTTAATTGGGTTTATTATAACCATCAGTATCTTAGTGTTTATCCATGAATTTGGTCATTATTGTATTGCTAGATATCTTGATGTAAAAGTGGAAGAGTTCTCGATAGGCTTTGGTAAAGAACTAATAGGTATTACTGACAGAAAAGGAGTTAGGTGGAAACTTTGCTTTATACCGCTAGGTGGTTATGTCAAGATCTATGGCTATGATAGTAGTACTAGAATCATTGATAAGACAAAAGAAGTGAATGAAGAAGTAACTTTTTATTCTAGATCTTGTTTAGCACGTTTTTCAATAGTTGCAGCAGGTCCGTTAATTAATTATTTGCTTGCCGTAATAATATTTACAAGTTTTTATTGTTACTTTGGCAAAGTAGAGATTCCTCCTATAATAGGCGATGTAGTAGCTGCATCACCAGCAGAAAGAGCAGGATTAAAAGAAGGTGATAAAATTGTTAAGGTTAATAATAAATATGTTAAGGATTTTGTAGATGTACAAAAAGAAATATTAATTAACGGTTTTAGTTCTTCTACTTTAACTATCGCAAGAAAAAGTGAAGAATTTAAAGTTAATATCAGGCCGCAAGAGATTATTATATCACATCCGGTAAAAAAGAAAATAGGAAAAACTTTTCGCATCGGTATTATAGCTAAAAATGAACCTATCCATACTAAAATAGGAATTTTCGGAGGAGTTTTGGAAGCTATAAATACTACTATAGATATTTCTACTTTAACTCTAAAAGCAATATCGCAAATGATTTTAGGAACACGTCCATTAGATGAGATAGGAGGGCCTATATCTATTGCTCAAGAGTCAGGCAAATCTATGGCAAGTGGAGCCCAAATGTATCTATTATTTATAGCAATGCTTTCGATTAATTTAGGGTTATTAAACTTACTACCTATACCGGTGCTTGATGGTGGACATTTGATATTTATACTCTATGAAGCAATCACTGGTAGATTACCTAATCCTAAAACTAGGAATATTTTACTACAATTAGGTGCAGTAATAATACTATTGCTTATTATAATCTCTATTTCCAACGATATAAAAAATTTGTTTTATTAAATTACAGATTTGCTTGCTCTAATTTATATTATCTACTATAGTTGAGTACGTTCATTATGTTTGAATGCACCTATTACCAAGTGACTTAACAACTTGCTCCAATATAGACAAAGACTGTATCACGAGAGTAAATCGCATTATGACTGTAGTCATGTACAATCCATGCTATAACAGCGCATTTAAACAGATCAATTAAAATTAAATCTTAAAGAAGGTTTTAGTAGGTGAAAATCATATCAATTAGTAAGTTAACAATTTTATTATTAACAATTTTTTATTATCATATTTCATTCGCTGACTATGTAATACGTAAAATAACTATAGAAGGTAATCATAGGGTTGAACGTTCTACCATTGAGAGCTATTTAAAACTTAATGTAGGGGAAACTTACAATAATTCTAAAGAAGATGAAGCAATAAAACGTTTATATGCCACTTCACTTTTTAGAAATATAAATATGTATATAACAAATGATGGTAATTTAATAGTCAATGTTACTGAAACGCCTTTTATAAGTAGTGTAGTATTTAGCGGTAATTCTAAAATCAAAACTAATATACTAGCTAAAGAAATTTATACAATGTCTGGTGAGTCTCTCAGTCAAGCTAAAATAGAATTAGATGTTAAAAAAATATTAGAAATATATAAACGTAGCGGACGTTTTTCTACTAAAGTCACACCTAAAATCAAAAGTTTAGAAAACAACAGAGTGAAGGTTATTTTTGATATAGCTGAAGGACCAAAAACCGTTATTAAATCTATTTATTTTAGCGGTAATGAACATTACAGCGATTCAGAACTAAAATCTATTGTCTTAACTAAAGAATCTCGTTGGTTTCGTTTTTTAGAAAGTAATGATACTTACGATCCTGATAGAGTAGAATATGATAAAGAATTACTAAGAGAGTTTTATCAATCTGTCGGTTTTGCAGATTTTAGAGTAATTTCGGCATCAGTAGCACTCAATGATACTAAAGAATATTTTACAATCACCTATTCCATTGAAGAGGGAGAAAAATATAGATTTGGTAATGTTACAATAGACAATAAATTAACTAATATAAATATAAAACAGCTTAATAAAATTGTTAATATTAAGCAAGGCAAAATCTTCAATATGAAAACAGTTGATGATATAGCTGAAAAAATCGGAGAATATTTTACAGCGAATGGGTATCCTGCAGTAAATGTTTATCCAGATATAAAGAAAAATGATAATCATACTGCAGATATTAAATTTATTATTGAGAAGGCCGATAAGGTTTATATTAATAAAATAAATATTATTAATAACCTTAAAACTGAAGACCATGTTATAAGAAGAGCATTTAAAATAGAAGAAGGTGATGTAATGAACCGTTCATATATTGAAAAAGGTGAGCGTAATCTTAGAAATTTAGATTATTTTGAAAAAGTATCAATTAGCTTAGCTCAGACTAAGGCTAAAGATAAATATGATGTTAATGTTGAAGTTGATGAAAAATCCACTTCTTCTATAGGTTTTGATTTAGGATATAATACTGCCGGCGGTTTATTCGGACGGTTTTCTTTTCTAGAGCGTAATTTAGTTGGTACCGGCAAACTACTTAACGCTGGTGTGCAGGTAAGTAAAAACAGTACAAGCTATTATGGATGTATTACTGACCCACACTTTTTAGATCGTGATTTATCACTTAGCGTTAATGCATTTAGAAACTATACCGGACGCGGTGCAAGTGTATTAAATACAACAGATCAAAGCTATAAGCTACACTCTATAGGAGTTAAAATCTCTCTTGGTTATGACATGAAAGAGGATTTAAGTCATGAAATAGATTATTTAATAAAACGTGACATTTTAAGTGCACCATCACCATCAAACTCAATATTCTTAAATGAACAAATGGGGAAATTAATTACTTCTGCTATAGGACATACTATTACTTATGATCAAACTGATAACAAAATTGTTCCCAAAAATGGTTATTTAGTAAGCGGGACGCAAGAATTCGCTGGCGTTGGAGGCGATAATAAATATATAAAACATGAAATTGAATGTAAATTTTATAAATCTTTTATAAATAACAAAGTTACTTTAAAACTATCTGCTGCAGGTGGTGATATGGCAGGTCTTGGAGGCAAAATGGTTAGAATCTCAGATCGTTTTAATTTAGGTGATTATAGTTTAAGAGGTTTTGCAAGCGGTGGTGTCGGGCCGCGTGTAAAAAACACTAATGAAGGACTTGGGGGTGAAAGATATTATACATTCTCAACAGAGCTTAATTTCCCTACTCCCGTACCTGAGGAATTTAATTTTACAGGTGCAGTCTTTATAGATTTAGGAAGTGTTTGGGGAGTAGGTCTAAATAAGAAACAATATAAAACTCCAAACGGCTTTTATAACGATCAATCTCTTAGAGCTTCCGTTGGTTTCGGCTTTATTTGGGTAACACGTTTTGCACCGATCAGAATGGATTGGGGATTCCCAATTAAGAAGAAACAGTACGATGATACACAGAACTTCCATTTAAGGTTTTCGACGCATTTATAAATATACTAATTCGTTACATAACTTCTCATATCATTCTTGAAAAAGCAAGAATCAAGTAAAACAACCTTATTGTTTTACATTACATAGTTTTTCTTATGAAATATTCCTAGTCTCAGAGGAATAATATATTTCAGCCTTGCCGATGTAGCTCAGCTGGTAGAGCGGTGCATTCGTAATGCGTAGGTCTGGGGTTCAAATCCCCACATTGGCACCATTTTTCAATAAAACTATAGCACTATTATATACGTGCTATACATGATATACTAATAATGTGTAGGAGACACATATTATCATAACTTTTAAAGATAAAATATTATATCTCATAAATCATTAATTAAAGTCCTTAAAAATCTAAGACACTACCGATGATTTTCAAAATGCTTGTAAATATGGTAATAAGTCAGGAATGAATTGGTGTTTAACTCTGTAATATTCGATATGTTGCTAACAATATATAATTATTAACATATCAAAAATAAACAAATGCTATTGTAAAAAAGGATTATCAATAAAAATTAATATAAATAAATTGTAAAAGATACGCTAAAAGTAGCTTAGTTAATCACGTATGGTGTAACAACCACTCTGATCTAATGGATCTTATAACTGGAATCTAAGGAATTAGCAAATTATGAAAAATAATACTAAAGAATTAATAGAAACAGCTTCTTAGCACTCCAAGCTTTAGGCATTTTAGCTTATAGCTTTAGCAATATAATTAATATTAACTATTTTGTTTAATAATTTAAAAGAGTAAAAATGATTTTATATAAAACTAAAGAGACATTAAAAAAGGTTACCTATACTCAAAAGAAGAAAGTCGACAAAATAATGTAAAGATACTTTTTAGTAATCAGATTTTAAACTAAAAAAATTATATTCACATCTATACATACTCTTTTTAGTGAATATAGCAATTATGATTATAATACCTGAACTAAAAACCTTATTAAAATGAGATACAAGACTTAAATCGCTGAATTATTTAGAAATTTTAATGGAGCTAAGAGTAAATGTAGTACATAAGAATGCTTTTGGCCGTGGTGATAGTAAAAAAAGATATCGTGGACCTTAGCATTTTTTGATTATTTTGATGATTTTATAACTACAAATGTATTGTACACGAAGACAATAAGCATTTTAAATTCTATTAAAAATAATAATACTTATATAAAAATGAAAACTTACTCCAAATTCTAGGTTGATGCATATCAGATTAAGTCATAAATCACTGTTTTTATTAATTCATTATGATCTTTTTTCTTGGAGGAATATAAATTGTTTCATCTTTAGGATCCGAAATCTTTTCTAAAAGTCCAATGAAACGGTCTTTATTAGGAACTAGCTTTACTATTGCCCACCCTTCTTCTATTTCTTTCTTGATGCGTTCTATATCAGCTTTATGCTCTGAAAAAGATATAACTTTTTGTGTTGGATTTTGCATATGATAAATCAATTATATGATTATTATTTATTATTTGCTAAATATCAATAAAACGATTACCTTATATTAGAGTTTGTTTATTCGAATAAATAGTTTAATTAAAAATGAAAATTTGTACAACAGCTTTTTGTTTTAAAAATGTATTTTATATCAATTATTAACTTTATTGAATTCGTAAATTTATGCCAAACAATGATTTGAAAACACCTCCACTTTCTAAAAAGCAATTATTGGCTTTTTTCGGTATGATTGTTGGCATGTTTATGTCAGTACTTGATATTCAAATTGTTGCTAGCTCATTATCTGTAATAGCTGCTGGTCTTGCTGCTTCAAGCGATGAACTTTCTTGGGTTCAAACATCGTACTTAATAGCTGAAGTTATCATTATTCCTATTACCGGATTTTTAGCAAGATTACTTTCGACCAGAATCTGTTATTTTATTGCAGCTTTAGGATTTACTATTATGAGTGTATTATGTTCGCTTGCAAATAATATTGAATCTATGATTATCTTTAGGGCATTACAAGGATTCTTTGGCGGCGCTATGATACCGCTAGTCTTTAGTACAGTTTATATCATTTTTCCTGCATCACAACGTCCTACAGTTACTATCTTAATTGGACTTGTCGTAACTGTTGCACCGACTTTAGGACCTACGCTCGGGGGATATATTACGGAGATTTTATCATGGCATTTTATGTTTTTATTAAACGTCATACCAGGTATTTTCGTATGCACTGTAGTATTCTTGTATGTGAATTTTGATAAACCAAATTATCAATTACTAAAAAATTTTGATTTTCTTGGTATATTATTAATGTCTTTAACTCTTGGATTATTACAGTATGTTTTAGAAGAAGGCAATAAAGAAGGTTGGCTTGACGATAATCTAATATTATTCTTAAGCATTACAGTAGCTTTAGGTTTTATTTTATTAATTATTCGAGAATTAACATTTATTAACCCAATTTTAGATTTAAAAACATTCCTTTATAAAGACTTTACTTTTGGCTGCATTTATTCATTCGTTATGGGTATCGGGTTATACGGTGCAGTATATATATTACCACTATTTCTCTTTACTATTGCTGAATATGATACATTACAAATTGGTGCTACTATGATGGTAACAGGTGTAGCGCAATTTTTATCCGCACCACTCGCAGGCAGAATGTTAGGGCTAGGTATAGATTTACGCATGATGCTTACTATAGGGCTAGGAGGATTCGCGCTTGGATGTCATTTGAATAGTTGTCTAACACCTGATTCTAAATTTGCTGCCTTTATACTTCCACAATTTGTTAGAGGGTTTTCCTTAATGTTTTGTTTTATACCGACTAATAATATAGCTCTTGGCAACATGCCCAAAGAAAAAGTAGGTAATGCTAGTGGGCTTTATAATCTTACTCGTAATTTAGGAGGAGCAGTAGGACTTGCAATAATCAGTACTATACTTAGTAACGATACTAAAATCTTCATGCAATATTTATCAGAAAATATATCGTATACTTCTATAATAGCATTAACGCGACTAGATTCCTATACTGAATTATTAAGCGGGAAAATTCTTAATCCTGAACAAGGATCATATTTGTTATTAGCAAACAAATTAAATAATGATGCTTTTGTAATTGCAATAAATAATATATTTAATATGATAGGATTATTATTTGTATTTATAATGCTACTAATACCTTTTACCTCAAATATTAAATTAACCGAAAATGTTAATGTTCACTAAAATTAAATTTATATTATATTTTCTTTGGTTATTATTAGAAATATGGAAATCAGCTTTCTTAGTAATCAAAATAATTTGGCAAAACAAGATCAAGATAGAGCCAATTTTTGAATGGATTGATGCAGAAGGACTACAAGAAATTGGTACAGTAATTTATGGTAATTCAATTACATTAACACCCGGTACAGTAACACTGGATATAAATAATAATATGTTATTAGTACATGCGCTTAATAAATCATCAATTACCGATCTAAAAAGTGGTAAAATGATTAAAAAAATCAAAACAGCTTAAAGTAGAAAAATGGCATCAGATATTAATGCTTTAAAGTATAAAAAAGTTTTGCTTAAAGTTTCAGGTGAAGCTTTAATGGGGAACAAACAATTTGGGCATGAATATGAGGTAATAAAAAAGATTGCCGAAGATATTAAAGAAGTCATTGATTTAGGATTAGAAGTGGCTATCGTAGTTGGTGGAGGGAACATTTACCGTGGGATTAATGCAGCACTCGTAGGTATGGACCGAGCTTCAGCAGATTATATAGGTATGCTTGCAACAGTGATGAATGCTTTAACTTTACAAAACGTGATGGAAAGCTTAGGCATCTATACAAGAGTGCTCTCAGCTATTCCTATGATGAGCGTGTGTGAACCTTATATTCGACGTAAAGCTAAAAGGCATATGGTAAAAAAACGTGTAGTAATTTTTGCTGGTGGTACTGGTAACCCATTTTGTACGACTGATAGTGCTGCAGTACTTCGTGCAATTGAAATGAATTGTGATATTTTATTAAAAGCAACACAGGTAGATGGAGTATATGATTCCGATCCTAAAAAAAATCCTAATGCTAAAAAATATTTCACTATTAGCTATAAAGATGTTATAAATAATCACCTGCAAGTGATGGATACGGCTGCTATTGCAGTTGCGAGAGAGAATAAATTACCTATAAGAGTATTTTCAATAAAAGAACATGGGAATTTTGCTAGAGTAATACAAGATAAAGGCCAATATACAACAATTGGGGAATAATATCACACTAATCCAGTAACTTTATTTCGTGTATTAGTGGAAAGCATATTAATTACTTTTTTGATACCGTACTCGAATAATGAGATAATACTTGGTTTGTTTCGCAAACGTAAAATGCACTAAATTATGCTTCTGAATCAACACAATAATATATTTGGTTTTTGTAATTAGTAATGATATAGATAAAATATGGATCAATAAAGATGGAAAAAGATAATTTAAAGAAAATTTTACAAGAGAAAATGGAGAAAGCTATTAAAGTTCTAGGTAATGAGCTAAAAGGGCTACGTACCGGTAGAGCTTCTATTAATTTTCTTGATAGCGTAACCGTAGAAGCTTACGGGAGTAAAATACCACTTTCACAAGTTGCCTCTCTCTCAACACCAGATGCACGGACAATTAATGTACAGGTTTGGGATAAATCTATGGTATCTTCAGTAGAAAAAGGAATTACAATAGCGAATCTAGGTTTAACTCATGCAACAGATGGTCAATTAATCAGATTACCGATACCGTCTCTAACTGAAGAAAGACGTAAAGAACTTGTAAAGCTTGCTCATAAATATGGTGAAGAGACTAAAATTTCATTACGCAATATTAGAAGAGATGGCATTGAAGAACTTAAAAAGTTAGAAAAGGATAATATTATTGTAAAAGATGAGTATCATAACTTATCTGAACAAATACAAAAGTTAACTGATGAATATAGCAGTAAAGTTGACTCAGCAATAAAACAAAAAGAACAAGAAATAATGACTGTTTAATGCGTATTTTAATTTTATAGCATAAAATGGTCTTTCGCAACCTATAGCTTAATAGTGTTGTATATAAAATAATAAAATACTAATTACTGCTATCAAGTCAATGTATAATGCATGCAATAATCTAAAACGAAAATAAATTGATACTATAAAAATTACTTGGAGTTTAATTCGAAAAATTATCTTAGAATCAGTAATAAATACAAGTTATTCATATTACTTACTAAATTATATGGATATCAAAAATTATTAAAAACTACTAAAATAGGTTAAAAAATCTTAAGATCATTATATGACAGAAGTTGTAGACATTTAAAAGTATTTGAATCAATCTGCAGTATCAATGAATATAAACTACAAGATATTATTTTTAATTAAAACATAAAAAAGAAATTTAACGACTGTTTTGATAATTAAGATAGTTTTAGAAAAATAACTAATTAGCTTTTATGACTTAATGAAATAAAATAGGATATAGAATATAGTATAACAACTGTATCCAAGTTCTAATTTTATCAGAATTACACAAGCAAATTTTTACGTAAAAATAATAAAACTATGATTACAAAAGAAGAAGCACAAAAAATAGCAAAATTAGCTAGATTAAAATTTGAAAAAGATATTGTAGAAAAATTTTCTACTCAGCTTAGTACTATTATGAATATGATCAATATTTTAAATGAAATAGATTGCAAAGATATAGAGCCTTTAACTTCAGTTTCGAATATGAATGCTAGGATGCGCGAAGATACAGTGACAAGTTCTGATTTATCAAACAAATTATTTGATAATGTCAGTGGAAATAGTGCTAAGCTTGCTAAAGAAGTAAAATATTTTATCACTCCAAAGGTTGTTGAATAATTATGACGGAACTAAACAAATTAACAGTAGCAGAAAGTGTAAAAGGTCTAAAAAATAAAGATTTTACAAGTAAAGAATTAGTTAATGCATATATTAAACAAATAGAGAAATATAAAAACCTTAATGCCTATGTTACTGAAACTTTTGATTTAGCTTTAAAACAGGCTGAAGCAGCCGATCAAAACTATGGTCAAAATAAAGCAAGAACACTTGAAGGTATACCGTTTGCCGTTAAAGATCTTTTTTGTACTAAAGGAATTAGAACTACAGCATGTTCTAATATATTAAAAAATTTTATACCTCATTATGAATCAAGTGTTACACAAAATATTTTTGATAAAGGCGGCGTGATACTCGGGAAAACCAATATGGATGAATTTGCGATGGGCTCAGCAAATATTACTAGTTGTTTCGGAAATGTAATTAGTCCTTGGAAAGCAAATGATGATAATAGTGATTTAGTTCCTGGCGGGTCTTCAGGTGGTTCAGCTGCAGCAGTTAGTGCCTTTATGGCTTCCGCTGCTCTTGGTAGCGATACTGGTGGCTCAGTACGTCAACCAGCAAGTTTTACGGGTTTAGTTGGATTTAAACCGACATATGGACGTTGCTCAAGATACGGTATGGTATCATTTGCTAGCTCACTTGATCAAGCCGGGATATTCACTAGAAGCGTTTTAGACAGTAGTATTATGCTTGAAGCTATGATGGGTTTTGACGAAAAAGATTCTACTTCAATTAACGCGCAAGTTCCAGAACTACAATCCGCTATAGGAAGTTCTATGAAAAATATGAAGATAGGAGTACCTCTTAGTCTTGGTGAAGGTGGTATTATTGAACACGATATTATGAAAATGTGGCATGATACTATAGAGCTACTTAAAAACGCTGGTGCGGAAATAGTAGATATTACACTGCCACATGCTAAATATGGTGTTGCAGTTTATTACGTAATAGCACCAGCTGAAGCTGCTTCAAATTTATCTAGATACGATGGTGTTAGATACGGTCTTCGAGTAGAATGTGAAAATATGACGCTTGATGAAATGTATGAAATGACTAGATCAGCCGGATTTGGAGAAGAAGTAAAACGCCGTATTATGCTTGGAACATATGTGCTATCATCTCATTGTATGGATGCGTATTATTTTAAAGCTCAAAAAGTACGTCGCTTAGTTGCAAACGACTTTAATAATGCTTTTGCAAAAGTTAATGCTATTTTATTACCAACAGCTCCATCTGCAGCATTTAAGATCGGTAAAAAACAAAATGACCCAACTATTATGTATTTAAATGATTTATTTACTATTCCTGCAAGTTTAGCCGGTTTACCTTGTGCATCAGTCCCTGCCGGATTATCAGCACGAGGATTGCCTCTTGGGATGCAGATTATTGGAAAACAATTAGATGAATATAACGTTTTGAAAGTAGCGTCTACAATTGAGACAGGCGTAAAACATATTAAATTTGAACCAGCAGGGTTCTAATAAAAGATAACAATTGAGTTTTAAAAGTTTAATTAATGTCTTTTGCTATGATATTAATTTGGAATCAAGAATAGAAAAAAGCTTTCCAAGCTTGATTTCTGCAGTATTTTTCAATTAGAAATTACCTTAGTAATTTCTAATTGAGTATTTTTTATAGGTTTTAAATTATGGAATATATTGAAGGGAATACGGGGAAATGGGAATATGTAATAGGACTTGAAATCCATGCTCAAATTTCCTCAAAATCTAAGCTTTTTTCAGGAAGTAGCACTCTTTTTGCAGCAAGTCCAAATTCACAAGTTTCCTATGTTGATGCAGCAATGCCAGGGATGTTACCTGTATTAAATAAACACTGTGTATACCAAGCAATTAAAACAGGACTTGTACTTAAAGCGAAAATAAATAAATATTCGGTATTTGATCGTAAAAATTATTTTTATGCAGATCTACCACAAGGATACCAAATTTCACAATTTTACTATCCTATAGTACAAGATGGCATGATAGAAATACCAACGAGTACTGGTGATCTTAAGACTATTCGTATTAACCGTTTGCATTTAGAGCAAGATGCTGGTAAATCTATTCATGATCAATCCCCATATTACAGCCTAATTGATTTGAACCGTGCTGGTATAGGGCTTATGGAGATTGTAACTGAACCTGATATATCATCACCGGAAGAAGCAGCTGAATTTGTAAAAAAACTAAGAAATTTGTTACGTTATATAGGCAGCTGTGACGGTGATATGGAAAAAGGCTCGATGCGTTGTGATGCTAATATTTCAGTAAGGCGGATCGGCGAGGCACTAGGTACAAGATGCGAAATTAAAAATATTAACTCCATCCGTAACATCATTAAAGCAATAGAATTTGAAGCTAAAAGACAAGTAGATTTACTTGAAAGCGGTGAAACAATAATCCAAGAAACACGCTTATTTAATGTAGATAGTTGCGAAACAAAAACTATGCGTTTAAAAGAAGAAGCACTCGATTACAGATATTTTCCTGATCCAGATTTATTACCACTTATTATTCCTGATGAGTTAATAAACGAGCTAAAAGCAAGTTTGCCTGAACTACCTGATCAAAAGATTGAAAAATATATAAAGAAATTTGGTTTAAGTCAATATGATGCTGGAATAATAGTATCAGATGAAGCTGTTGCTGAGTATTTTGAGAAAGCAGCAAATGAATGTAACCCTAAAATGCTCACTAATTGGCTAATTACTGAGTTATTTGGACAATTAAACAAAGCATCAATAGGAATACGTGAATGCAAAATTACTCCTAGTGACTTTGCAAAGTTAATAAAATTAATAGAACATGATACTATTTCTGGGAAAATTGCAAAAACCGTTTTTGAAATTATGTTTGAAACTGGTAAAGCACCAGATAAAATAGTAGAAGAAAAAAGACTTGTACAAATTTCAGATAATAAAATACTAAACACTGTAATTGACGAGGTAATAGCTGAAAATTCTAAATCAGTAAAGTGCTATAAAAGTGGTAAAGATAAATTATTTGGTTTTTTTGTAGGGCAGGTAATGAAAAAAACGGAATGTAAAGCTAATCCAACACTTGTCAACAAACTTTTAAAGGACAAATTAGATTCTTAATGTTAATCCAGTACAAAAAATAAATACAAAGAAAATTGTATAACATTTAGTATATTTTCTGCTTAAAAAGCTTTATATTCGCTTTTTGTTAGGAATCACATAAGTACTATACAATTAAACGTTACATTGTAATAGTTCATACACAAACTTAAAACATTATTTTTATGAAATTTCTGAAAATATTTTTACTATCTTTCTTATTAGTTTCTTGTGGAAAAAAAGAAACTGAAAAAACTTTAATAGTTGGTACTGCTGCAGATAATCCTCCTTATGAATTTATCCAGGATGGAGAGATAGTTGGGATTGATATTGATATTATCAAAGCAATAAGCCAACGTCTAAATAAAAAAATTATTATAAAAAACTTTGACTTTAACGGTTTACTTGCAGCATTGATTAGTGAGAACATTGATGTTGCAATTGCAGCACTTTCCGTTACACCAGAACGTTCTGAATATATTAGCTTTTCAGATAGTTATGCTAAGGCAAGATTTGCCATAATATATAGAACAGGGGATAATATACAAAATAGCAAAGATCTATATAATAAAATAGTAGGCGTGCAACTCGGTAGTGTTTTAGAAAAAAAAGCACAAGATTTATCACACAAAATGAATATTAAAGTTCATGCTTTAGCAAATCATTTAATGTTAGTTGAAGAATTAAAAGCCAAGGTTATAGATGCTATTATTTCTGAGGAATTTCAAGGCAAAAAATTAAAAGAAAACAATTCAAATTTAGAAACCTGTACTTTAGAAGAATTTTCATCCGCTTTTGCTATCGGTATGTCTAAACACTCAGGACTAATTAATGAAATTAATGACACAATAAATTCATTAAAAAAAGACGGAACCATTAATAAAATTATGAAAAAATGGCTAGGACAATAACAGAGGGTCAATTTAAGGATGCTATGAGCCGGTTTCCTCAAGGAGTTACTATTATAACTACAAATTGTAACAACGAACTTTTTGGCTTTACTGCTAGTTCTTTTACTTCCGTATCTTTAAAACCATCGTTAATATTATTTTGCCTCAATAAAAACTCTTGTAGTATAAATAGTTTTAAACAAAGTGATAAGTTTGCAGTGAGTATTTTAGCAGAGAATCAAATTGATATCTCAAAACATTTTGCTAAATCACAACCTAATAAATTTATAAAAATTGGCTATAAGCTTGGTAATAAAACCGATTGTCCTTTAATAAATGATGCAACTTGTCATATAGAATGTAATAAATATGCTTCTTACAATGCAGGTGATCATGTTATATTTATCGGCGAAGTAATAAATACCGCTATTAAAAATAATGTAAAGCCTCTATTATATTTTCATAAATCTTATACTAGACTTCTTGCATAAGCTACCCTATAAAGGGAAGTGGAAAAAAGACAAGTTCAATGCTAAATACTGCAATGTATATAGATAAGTGTAAATGAGCAGTTTGATATACAAATTACTTAGAGTGTAACTTATGTTCAAAGTCTAGTAGTTTAATAGAGCAATTGATACAAAGTATTACCGTGCTTAGGTAGTTTCTCCTGTATAATACACCTTGCTCTTTTACAAATTAAACTTTGTCTATATTATAATATTACCAATATGATAAATATCGGTCTTAGCGGTTCTACTGGCAAAATGGGGAAAACTATCATAGAAATAATAGATCAATTTAAAGATTGCCAAATTTCAGGAAAATTTAATAGTACTAATAACTTAAATGATTTAGATAATTTATGTAAAAATTCTGATGTCATCATAGATTTTTCTACACCTGAAGTATCAGAAAAATTAATTAATTATGCATTAAAACATAATACAAAATTAGTAATCGGGACAACAGGTCTAAAAGATCAACATTTTAAGCTTTTAGAAAAAGCAGCTCAAACTTTACCTGTGTTATATTCTGCAAATATGAGTATAGGAGCTAATTTGCTTAACTATCTAGCTAAAAAAATCACAAAAATACTTGATGAGTATGATGTTGAAATTCTAGAAATGCATCATCGTAATAAAAAAGATTCACCATCAGGCACTGCTCTTATGCTTGCTTCAACAATTGCAAGCGCAAAAGGATTTAATATAATATTTAATCGTGATAATAGAATAAAAAGTAAAAAAGAAATAGGTATTTCTTCACTGCGTGGGGGGAATGTACACGGTATACATGAAATATTTTTCCTAGGTAACGATGAAATCATCACTTTAAAACATGAAGCTCTAAATAAAAATTCTTTTGCTATTGGTGCAATTAAATCAGCTATTTGGATACAAAATAAACCTTCTGCTTTATATTCAATGCAAGATATTTATAAAGTATGATGAATATATCTTGAAAAAATACCTTTAAGAAACTAAATATAATAGATATAAGATTTAGAAGAAAAAACTATTCATATTTTTTTAAAATCTTATGTAGAAAAAAGAATTTAATTAGCTTTAAAATATCTTTACATATAGCATATAAACGACTATATTTTATTATGTAAATAACATAATCCTAAGGTTGCTTATGATCGATTATACAAAAACTCTAACTACTACCTCAAAAAATAAAACTTTTGATGAAGGCTTAAGAAGATACATGCTGAAAGTATATAATTATATGGCTTTAGCACTTTTATTAACCGGTGTAGCAGCTATAACGACTATATCAGTTGAGCCTATTTATCATTTAATGTTTCAAACAGGTTTCGGCACTATTATAATGTTTGCTCCACTCGGCATTGCTTTATATTTCTTTATGGGCTTCGGACGAATGAATCTCCAAACAGCTCAAATATTATTTTGGGTTTATGCAGGATTAACTGGTATGTCACTTTCATATTTAGCTCTGATTTATACCGGTACATCAATAGCTCGTACTTTCTTTATTTGCTCTTCCGTTTTTGGAGCAATGAGTTTATACGGTTATAGTACAAGTAGAGACTTAACATCCATGGGGTCATTTTTTGCTATGGGTCTTATAGGTCTTATTATTGCCTCATTAGTCAACTTGTTTTTAAAAAGTTCATCTCTTTCTTTTGCTACTTCTCTTATTGGCATAGTAGTATTTATGGGCTTAATTGCTTGGGATACGCAAAAAATTAAGTCTATGTATTACATAGCAGGAAACGATGAAGTAGGACAAAAGCTTTCCATTATGGCAGCATTTACTTTATATTTAGATTTTATCAATCTTTTCCTATATCTAATGAGATTTTTAGGCAATAGAAGAGATTAGTTTAGTTAATAACTTTCTGCAAAGTCATGAATTTATTCCATGACTTTGTTTTTGCATTATCATATCGCGATCAAATATATAACATTCGTTAATATAAGCATATTTATGTCTAAAGAAAAAATTACACGAGAATTATTACTACAACAAGAACTTTTTAAGGCTCTAAAAACTCACGATATAGCAGCTAATGCTAAAATATCTAGAATATGCAGAAGGATTGCAGGGTCTGTTATTGCACTTGCGAGGCAACAATCTCATACTACTGAAAATCTATATACGCACTATATTAATCAAGCTGCTTTCAACACTAAGGATTTAGCTAAAGTTACAACAATAATAAAAAACTTGTTTCCAGGAGATAAAAACAAGAAATTAAGGGAAATAATCGATACACCTCTTTTACAGAATTTAGTTATAGAAGGATCAATTGAACGAAAGATTGAATTAAATGATCCGCAATATAACACAAATTACAGAAAATTTGAAGAAATAATAGATCCTAATGAGACAAAAAAAGTAATTGATGCTATGTTACGTGATAAGAGAGTAGCACAACAAGATGAATTTGAGGAGACAGGGAAAAAAACAGCAGGAATCTCAGCTGGTTATGTTGCTAATGATAGTACTGGTAATACTTTTATTTTAAAACACTTTTATAAAACTCATGCTGCATGTAAAAAAATACAAGATCCTAAGGAACAGGACCAGGCTATTACTGATCGAAGAGATGGAGTGCAAGAATTAATAGGCTCTACCATGTATCAATTTTTATTACATGATCGCGCACCAAAAGAAGGTCTGGTAAATGCGGATGAACAACACCCTGATTCACTGTATGTACGTTCTAAATTTTTTGATAATGCTGTAACGCTAGCAGAATTTTGTGGTTTGTCAGGTCTCACTAGAGTTAGAATTAATGATAAAAATTTAAAAAGGTTAGAAGGCTTTGAAAAAGCTATAGCTGCTTGTCATATACTTGGAGATGGAGATTATCATGCTGGTAATTTAATGGTACAAAATGGCAAAACAATAACCAAAATTGATCATGGTCGCTCTTTTTTAGAATTTCATAAGGATTTTGCTAGTATGATTCAATCAACAGCTGAAATGTTTATACATCCACATGTTTGCTACAGTTATGCTATTAAAGCAGGTAATTTATCATTTAATATCGATAAGTATAGTGAAGCGTTAAATCAAATGATAAATCAATTTGATTTAAAACATATGGAAGCGATAGTTGATCAAAAACTTGATGAACTAAAGAAAGCTGGATTTGACCCAAACAAGATTCCGTTATCCATTAATATTAAAAATTTTGATGATTTAAAAAAATACTATAAAACTCATATAAAACAAAATATTATTAATATGCAAGAAGTTGCAAAAGGAGCTGAAATAGTAAAAAAATTCAGTAATGTTTTACCTTCATTTAAGAATGGTGGTTGGTTAGAGGCTTTCGCTAATTCACCGATAAAAGAACCACTACTCTATGCAATAGAAAATAACATTACAATTGAAGGTAAAGATGCTCAAGAGTGGGCGTATGAGAACAATTACCAAATTAAAACTGCTATAGGATTAACAAAAGAAACAATCAAGGAACAACAATGGAGCAAAGATTTTGAAGGTAAATGGCAAGAAAGAGAAGTTGAAATTCAAAGAGATAAAGTAGAAATACAACTTTCCGATCCTTTAAAGTCAATACGTATACAAGACAAATTTACAGCAGAAAAACTGGGCTCGCTAATTGTTAATTTTACAAAGCACACAACAACTAAAAATGTAACTGACAAAGAAGTAGCAAAATTCTATGATAATATAATGAAAGTGCTAAAAAAGAGCATTATCTTACCGAGCAAGATGTTGAAGCTATAAAGCAAGATTTGAAATATCATGATAATATCGAAAATACAACAAACCTATTAAATGCTAAAGATTTCAAATTAAATACTAAAGATACTATATATTACAAGGTAGGAAATTTTTGTGAAAAGATAGGTTTACGTAGTGTTGCAAATCATTGCATAAAAAAATCACGCCTAAAAATTTAAATAAAATTTATAATACAGAAAAAGTCATAGCGGAAAGTATAAAAATTGGTAATATACTAAAATATAACAAACAAGAAGGGTTCCAAACAAAAAGATTAGAAACTGTAAAGGGGATTGCAGTATCTCAATTACAAGCTAAGCAGGAAAGACAGCAACAAGGTAAGCATTATTGAGTGTAAGACTGAAAAAGGTATTTATTGTATTAATCATAGAGTTAGATTCTCATATCTTATCTTGAGCTAAAAATGAAACACTATTTGTACTGCTATCCAATACTATAACCAAGTGTTACTGTTTTAAATAGTTATATACGTATATTGTTTGTAAAGCAAATACAGTAACATAATCAATTGGCTCATACTATACACAGTACTGTTTGGGTATATATCATCACTATAAATTCGTATTCTTTTTATGTATTTTTCTAGAAGACGGTGATAGCATAATGC
The DNA here is from genome assembly GCF_000367405.1 of Rickettsia prowazekii str. Breinl. Taxonomy (NCBI): domain Bacteria; kingdom Pseudomonadati; phylum Pseudomonadota; class Alphaproteobacteria; order Rickettsiales; family Rickettsiaceae; genus Rickettsia; species Rickettsia prowazekii. Next base: position 594,394 of record NC_020993.1, read on the forward strand.
TGAGTTCTTTAAGAGCTTTCTCCTCTACATAGCTTGGGGCATTCATAAGCAAATCTTCTGCTTGCTGATTTAAAGGAAATGCAATTATTTCTCTTATGTTTGTAGCTTCTGCAAGAAGCATAACGATTCTGTCAATTCCTGGTGCTATTCCACCATGTGGTGGAGCACCAAACCTAAAGGCTTTAATCATAGCCCCAAATCTCTGCTCAACTTCCTCTGCACTATAACCTGCTATCGAAAATGCTTTATACATAATTTCTGGCTTATGATTTCTAATAGCACCACTTGAAAGCTCAATACCATTACAAACAATATCATATTGGTATGCAGTGAGTGCTAATAACTCTTCAGTTGTTTTAGCTTGCTCTAAAGCATCAATTCCACCTTGTGGCATAGAAAATGGATTATGACTAAAATCAATTTTTCCTGTTTCCTCATTTAATTCATAAAATGGGAAATCAGTGATCCAACAGAATTTAAAGCAATCTTTTTCAAGTAAATTAAGCTCTTCGCCTAATTTTATTCTAACCTTACCACACAGTTTTACAGCTTCGTCTTTTTTATCACTAACAAAAAATACAGCATCACCGTTACTTGTATTTGCAGTAGCTTTTAAAATTTCTAACTGCTGTCCTGTTAAAAATTTTGATAACGGCCCTTTTGCTTCACCGCTTTCACTAAACTGAATGTAGCCAAGACCTCTTGCCCCTTTAGATATTGCAAACTCTATCATTTTATCAAAAAAACTACGCGGTAATGAAGCAGCTTGAGGTGCAGGAATTGCATGAACTACACTGCCTTTTTTAATATTTTCCCTAAAGATTGTAAAATTAGAATCTCTAAATACCTCAGTTACATCAGAAATTATAATAGGATTACGCAAATCAGGCTTATCAGAGCCATATTTTAGCATAGATTCATTATATGGGATACGAACAAAAGGAGTATTTGATACTGTCTTATTTGTAAATTTAGTAAATAAATCATATAGCACAGGTTCAATAGTATTAAATATATCTTCTTGTGTAACAAATGACATTTCTAAATCTAATTGATAAAACTCGCCAGGTGATCTATCAGCTCTTGCATCTTCATCGCGGAAGCAAGGAGCAATTTGGAAATAACGATCAAAGCCTGCAACCATCAAGAGTTGCTTGAATTGCTGAGGTGCTTGCGGCAATGCATAAAACTTACCAGGATGTATTCTACTCGGTACTAAGAAATCTCTAGCTCCTTCAGGAGAACTAGAAGTTAGGATTGGCGTTTGTAATTCGGTAAAACCTCTTGCTATCATTAAGTGACGAATATGAGCAATAACTTGTGAACGGAGTATTATATTATTATGTAATTTCTCGCGTCTAAGATCTAAAAAACGATGTTTTAGCCGAGACTCTTCGGGAGCTTCTTTTTCATTATTAATAACAAAAGGTAGAGGGGAAGAAGCTGACTCAACAATACACTCCATAGCTAACACTTCAACATAACCTGTGGGAAGTTTATTATTAATCGTATCCAATGATCTTGCTACAACTGTCCCACTTACCGTAATTACCGACTCATAACACAAACGACTTGCATCGTACATCAGCTGCTGATTTTGATCGGTAAACACGATTTGAGTTATACCATAATGATCACGTAAATCTATAAAAACTAAATTACCATGATCTCTTCTTCTATGTACCCAACCAGATAACTTAACTTCTTGTCCAACATTTGATAATTGTAATTCATTACAATTATGAGTTCTATATTTATGCATTTTCTATGTATATTTCTTTCATTGTATACATATACATAAAATTATTAGCTTGTGCAAATAAAAACTAAAGTTTTACCTTGATATTGAAGCAGCTTTTGGCTTTGACTGAAGTTGATGATTATTTTGTTGTTGAGGTTTAACCTGATTCAACTCATTTTGGAACCATTCATATACTGCTCCAGTAGGGTTCTTAATCACCTTAGAGATATTTTCTACTAAATTTATTATTCCCTTAACTAAAGATAATACATCTTTTGCTATCTCACCTATAGTACTATTACCTGCCTGTAGTTTTTCTTGCTCTTGCTGCGACAAATTACTACGTATCTTATTCATTCTTGATTTAAGCTCATCTTGTTCTAACTCGTCCTTTGTAAAATATAACTTAAGTTTTTTATCAACTTCTTTCTGCTCTTGTGGCATTAAATTTTTATATTGATCAACAAGCTTATTAATTTTTTCTTGTTCTTCTGGTAATTTTGAAATATTTTCAGCAACATTTGACATTTGTTTCTCTTATAAGTTTAAACAGATTAATTTTGCACGTTATATTATATATACTTTATAACTTTATACAAGAAAAACTTTAATGAAATGAATATTACTTAGACCTCAGCTTTAATATCTAAAAAAACTAAGAAATTTCGTAATTCTTGACGTGCAAGTACATGTGAACTATTAAATACTCTATCATATTTTGCAGTTTTTAGATCAAGTAATGTAAGCCCTTGTAAAAATAACTCCCTATATATTACACGTTCACTAAATCCTTCTGCGAGTTTAAAGTTAATTCGTTTAGCAAGTGCAACTAATACAGCTCCTACACGTCTTTTATTTAATGCATCAAGATTACTTAAACGATTACGTAGTATTATCCAATCTATACTACCTCCATCACGGCTAGCACGTTCCATTTTCTGTTCCCAAATCATTTGACTATATATTGATGGGCTAATAATTTCATCTTTGCTATCCACTTTCGCTATTACGTCTAAATCTAAAAAACTATCATTAATTGGTGTAATAATTGTATCAGCGTAAGAATGAGCAATTCGCGATAAAGCAGTATAACTACCTGGGGTATCAATCACTATATAATCAGCATCCTTATTGTTTTTGAGTATCTGCTTAAAACTATTTATTTGTTCTTCTACATCACTTTGAAAGATATGAAAATGTTTTGGTACTAATACAGTATTAGTAGGATTTTGTTGATTGTATAAATCTCGATTTTTTAAATAGTTTGTTAAAGAACTTTGACGTGAATCGGCATCTATACTAATTACAGAATAATTTTGATAAAGCAATCCTATTATAAGATGCATAGAGCATGTAGTTTTACCTGCTCCACCTTTCTCATTACCTAAAACAAATATATAAGGTTTATTTATTATGTTCATAATTATAAAAATATAACGGAATCTGCTCTGTCACTTGACTACGATATCAGGTCTTTATTACAGTAGGTTTTGCGTTCTACACAAAAATACATTAATTATATTCCTTGATGAATTTCTCAAGTAATCTCACCCCATACCCAACTGCGCCCTTAGGGCAAAGTGCTGAAGCATTATTACTATTTGCAACACCTGCTATATCTAAATGAGCCCAATCTACTCCATCTTTAATAAAACGTTTAATAAAATGTGCAGCAGTACAGCTTCCAGCAGCGCCAGGTACGTTCCCAATATTTGCTATATCTGCTATATCTGAGTTAATCATTGCATCATAGTCATCATGAAGAGGCATTCTCCAAAGTTTTTCATTAACTGCTTCCCCTGCTTTTATTAACTTATCAGCTAATTCATCATTATTAGAAAAACACCCTGCATATGTGCTACCAAGTGCTACAGTTATTGCTCCTGTTAGAGTGGCAACGTCAATAACACATTTAGGATTAAATTTTTCTTGTACATACCAAACAGTATCAGCGAGTACTAAACGACCTTCAGCATCGGTATTTAAAACTTCAGCAGTTTGACCTGACATAGTAACTACGACATCACCAGGACGTTGTGCATTACCGGACTGCATGTTTTCAACCAGCCCTACAACACCAACTACATTAACAGGAACTTTTTGACTAGCAAGAGCAATTATAGTACCTACGACTGCTGCAGAACCTGCCATATCGTATCTCATTAAATGCATATTACTTGATGGTTTTAAGGAAATACCACCTGTATCAAAAATAACTCCTTTACCAACTAAAGCAAGAGTCGAATCATCTCTACTACCGCCTTTATATTCCATAACCACTAACTTTGACTCATTTTGCGAACCTTGCCCAACTCCAAGTAATGCGCCCATACCAAGATTTTTAATATCATGTTCACCTATAACATCAATATTTACTCCAAGCGGTTCAAGTATCTCAACTATTCTTTCTGCATAGACTTGCGGCGTTTTAATATTTGACGGTTCATTACTTATATCTCTTGTAAAAAATACTGCCTCAGCAATTAATTTTTTGACTTCAAATAATTTCATTGCTTCGGAATTATTATCGGTTAAAATTTCAATTGATTCTACTGCAAATTTTTCTACTTCTTTTAAGGTGGTTTTATATTTATGAAACCTATAAGAGGCAAGAAATGCACCACTAGCAATTAAAGATGTAAATGTTGGAGATGTAAATCTGTTTATTCTATTTATAATTTTTAAGCCGATAGTAGCAATTTTAGCACAAGTAGCATGTTGTAAAATTTTACCACCTAACTCTTCAATTTTTGCTTCAGTTAATTTTTCTACATTTCCTAACCCTACTATTATTAAATATTTAACTGCACAAGATTTAATAACAGATGGAACAACTGTAATTTGTCCATAATTACCACTAAATTGTAATTTATTCTGAATAGTCTTAGAAATTAATTCATAATGTTGTTGATCAAGTGCAATTAAATTATTATTAAGTTTTAATTGTTCATCAATAAAAACTATTAAACCTTGATTAGTAGATGATTCTTCATTAACAAAATTTATATTAAGCATACCTAATTCCTTATATTTTGAATTTTGATAATTTTATTTATATTGATCAAACTTTGCAAGTATTATAATCAACTTAAAATTAAATCTCATTAAGTAATATTTAATAATTACTCTATTAAGTAATACTATTCCGATATATCTTCTCATCTTGTAATGAAACAGCATGTGCATTAAACCAAGATATGAACAAAATTTATAATCGCACTACTAAATATGTTATACTTGTATTAACTAAAGTTATTATATATCACTAACATTTTATGTAATAAAGCTTGATAGAGCTTGTTACAGTATTTACACAGATTGTAGCTAATTATTGAAGATTGATCTAGCAATAGCCAAAATATTACACAACTGATTTAAAAAGGAATAGATATATACTACTATTGTCATAGAGCGATATAAAATTTAGCGGTAATATTACACTGTTTAAAATAGATTAGGTATCAGTAAATTATACAGGACTTTTTTTAGTTTCACATGACCCTTTAGATATTCTTTCTAAAACCTAAAAATACTGTTTTGAAACATTGAAAAACTACAACTATTACTCTTATAACAAGAGATATTATTACAGTAAACTTATTTATGTAGCAACTTTATATTATTTTCACAAGCACTAAAAACTTATATTAAATATTTTATTTAGTTACAGCCTTTAATATCAAAACACTTAAAAAGCTACGATATGAAGCGTCTTGAAAAAGATAAAAATTATTATCAAGTATCTTGATTAAGATACAAATATTTTATAACAGCACATAATTCCTATGAAATAAGAAAAAAAGCCTATAAAAACTAAGTTTTTATAGGCTTTTTACAATGTGTAGTAAGATTACTGACTAGCACAATACTTATAGCTATTAAAATGATTATTAAGTAAAACTAATTAATGTATTTTAAAGTTTATTTTGACAATAACAATATGAGATCTATTTACCGCTGAATATACACTCAATACTTTCTTCAATTACAAGGGTCAAGTATATTTTATACATTCTCTTCATCAAGCTTTACAGCTGCTTTACGCATTTTATCCATAAAGTAACCAGTGCCAGCAGGTACTAATCGCCCAACTATCACGTTTTCTTTTAGTCCTCGTAACTTATCTACTTTACCTGCAATCGCTGCTTCAGTTAAAACTCTAGTAGTCTCTTGGAATGATGCAGCAGAAATAAATGATCTAGTTTGTAGAGAAGCTTTAGTAATACCTTGTAATATTAATTGTGCTTCAGCAGGTTTTAAACCGTTTTTCATAGCTTTTGCATTTATTTCATCAAATTCATGCCTATCTATTTTTTCACCTACTAGTAATGTAGTGCCACCTGAATCTGTAACTTCTACTTTTTGTAACATCTGACGGATAATAACTTCTATGTGTTTATCATCAATTTTTACACCTTGTAGGCGATAAACAGCTTGAACCTCCTTAACAATATAATTTGCAAGCACTTCTACACCCATTACTTTTAAAATATCTTGCAGTACAGGATTACCATCAATTAATAAATCACCTTTTTTAACAAAGTCTCCTTCGTTCACTACAACATGCTTGCCTTTAGGTACCATATATTCAATAGACATTGTTCCATCAATTGGATGTATAATAATACGTCTCTTAGATTTATAGTCTTTACCGAATTCTACTCTACCATCAACCTCAGCGATCACTGCATGATCTTTAGGACGTCTTGCTTCTACAAGTTCAGCAACTCTTGGTAAACCACCGGTAATATCTTTAGTAGTGGTTGATTCTTTAGGTATACGTGCAATGATATCACCTACCGATATTTGTATTCCATCTTCTACACTTAACACTGCTCCAACCGGTAAGTAATATCTAGCTTCTAAACCATTTGATAAGGTTATAACTTCACCTTTAGAATCTAAAAGCTGTATACGCGGACGTAATTCTGCACCACGTGAATATTGCTTTGATTCAATAATAACTTTACTAGGTATCCCAGTAGCTTCATCAGTTACATCACGAATAGAAATACCCTCAACCATATCTTTGAATAAAACTTTACCTGACTTCTCTGTTATAATTGGTATAGTATAAGGATCCCATTCTGCTAGTTTTTGTGTTTTAATCACCATATCACCGTCATCAACAAGTAATCTAGCACCATATGGAATTTTATGACGAGCTTTTTCATTACCGTTATTATCAAGCAATAATAATTCACAATTACGACTCATAACAATTTTTCGTTCTTCGGAATTAATAACAACGTTACGACTTATAATTTTTACTTTTGCGTCATAGGATGCTTCTACGGAAGAAACTTCAGCACCTTTTGTTGCAGCTCCTCCTATATGAAAGGTTCTCATTGTAAGCTGTGTACCAGGTTCCCCAATAGATTGGGCCGCGATAACACCTATTGCCTCACCCTCTGATACTAATGTACCAGTAGCAAGATCCCTACCATAACATATGCTACATATACCGGTACTACTTTCACAGGTTAATACAGATTTAATCATAATTCTGTCAAGTCCAGCTGACTCAATTTGTTCCAGTTTTGATTCATTAATAAGCTCACCTTTATTGAGAATGAGATCATTAGTAACAGGATGAAATATATCGATAGCAGCAGTACGGCCTAAAATCTTTTCAGCTAAAGGCACTATAATTTCTCCGCCTTCAATAACGCTCTTCACTTCAATTCCTTTATCAGTACCACAATCTTTTTCAGTAATAATACAATCTTGTGCAACATCGACTAATTTCCTCGTTAAATAACCTGAACTTGCTGTTTTTAAAGCAGTATCTATTTGCCCTTTACGCATTCCATTAGCAGAATTAAAACACTCAAATTCAGTTAAGCCTTCCTTAAAGTTAGAGATAATAGGCGTTTGTATAATTTGACCGTTTGATTTCGTCATTAAACCTCGCATACCACCTAGCTGCTTAATCTGCTGGAAAGAACCCCTTGCTCCAGAAATAGCCATCATATATATAGCATTTATTTTCTGATGATTTGGATAATCATTAACTGGTGGCGTAGCAATCTCTTTCATCATATCGTTTGCTACTCTATCTGTACATCTTGACCAAGCATCAACTACTTTATTATATTTCTCTCCATAAGTAATTAAACCATTTGAATATTGTTGTTCAAATTCTTTTATCTCAAGTTGTGTTTCATTGATATGAGTACTCTTAGATTCTGGCACTACCATATCATCCATTCCAAAAGAAATACCTGAAGAGCAAGCATATTTAAAGCCTAATTTCATTAACTGATCAGCAAAAATAACTGTCGCTTTTTGACCACAGTGACGATAAACTAAATCTATAACTAATGATATATCTTTTTTAGTTAGCTGTTTATTAATAAACTTAAACTCTATATTAGGATTAGAAGGTAATAACTCACCGACCATTAACCTACCATATGTAGTATCAATGATAACAGGTACCATTTTACCTTCAGCATTTAACTGATCTCTGCGATATTTGATCTTTGTATGAATAGTGATAAATTTATTATATAACGCGTGTTCCATTTCAGCTAAATCTGAGAACATCATCCCTTCGCCTACTTCATTATCAAATGCAATAGTAAGATAATATAAACCAAGTACTATATCTTTATCTGGTACAATAATAGGACGTCCATTTGCAGGACTTAAGATATTATTTGTAGACATCATAAATACCCTAGCTTCAAGCTGTGCTTCAATCGATAATGGAATATGTACCGCCATCTGATCACCATCAAAATCCGCATTAAACGCAGCACAAACAAGCGGATGAAGCTGTATTGCTTTACCTTCGATTAATAGAGGTTCAAATGCTTGAATACCAAGCCTATGTAAAGTTGGAGCTCTATTCAGTAAAACCGGATGCTCTCTAATTACCTCTTCAAGTACATCCCAAACTTCAGGCTTTTCCGCTTCCACCATTCTTTTAGCAGCCTTAATAGTTGTAGCAATACCATACAACTCAAGCTTAGAATAAATAAACGGCTTAAATAGTTCTAGAGCCATTTTTTTAGGTAAACCGCATTGATGAAGTTTAAGCTCAGGCCCTACTACGATCACTGAACGTCCTGAATAATCAACCCTCTTACCGAGTAAATTCTGACGAAAACGACCTTGCTTACCTTTAAGCATATCACTTAATGACTTAAATGGGCGCTTATTAGCATTTTTTGCTGCTCTACCGCGACGACCATTGTCAAATAACGCATCCACAGCTTCTTGTAACATTCTTTTTTCATTTCTGACTATTATGTCAGGAGCTTTTGACTCTATTAATTTCTTTAAACGATTATTTCTATTAATTACCCTTCTATAAAGTTCATTTAAGTCTGAAGTAGCAAATCTTCCACCATCAAGCATAACAAGCGGTCTAATTTCAGGAGGGATCACAGGTAAAACATCCATAATCATCCATTCAGGCTTATTTTCTGACTCTAAAAAATCCTCGACTAATTTTAAACGCTTTACTAATTTTTTCTTTTTGACTTCTGAAGAAGTAATGTGTAATTCATCGTATAATTCTTGCTTTAACTTTGAAAAATCAAGCTCTTTAAGCATTTGTTGTATTACTTCTGCACCTATAGAAGCAGTAAATGCATCTTCACCATACTTATCTTTTGCTTTTTGTAATTCTTCTTCTGTCAAAAGTTCTCCTTTTTGTAAAATTGATAACCCTGGATCAACTACTACATAATTTTCAAAATAAAGAATCTTTTCCACATCTCGCATTGTCATATCAAGAAGCGTACTAATTCTCGAAGGAAGTGACTTTAAAAACCAAATATGAGCAACGGGAGCCGCAAGCTCAATATGTCCCATTCGTTCACGTCTTACTCTAGAAACTGTAACTTCAACACCACATTTCTCACATGTAATGCCACGGTTTTTCATCCGCTTATATTTACCGCAGAGACATTCATAATCTTTGACTGGACCAAAAATTCTTGCACAAAATAAACCGTCTTTCTCAGGTTTAAAAGTGCGATAATTAATCGTTTCAGGTTTTGTTACTTCACCAAAAGACCAAGAACGTACCTGATCAGGACTGGCTATATTAATCCTTATCTGGTCAAATTGTTGAGTATTACTTAATTGTCCATAAAAATTAACTACGCTCATAAATACTTTTCCCTAAAAATTACTCCTACTCTAAAATGTTACTCCATAGCTTAAATACAAAATAACATTATGGCTCACTACATTCATTTAGTTTGGCTTGCAATAACAATTTTTAAATTATACAACAAGACAAATTATGTACAACATATATACACTTTATTTACTTGGAGTTACTTCAAGCTTTACGTTGAGACATAAAGATCTAAATTCTTTTATCATAACATTAAAGGATTCAGGAATGCCTGATTCAAAATTATTTTCACCACGTACTATAGAATCATAAGTTTTGATCCTACCGTTTACATCATCTGACTTAACAGTTAACATTTCCTGTAACGTATAAGCTGCACCATAAGCTTGTAATGCCCAACATTCCATTTCGCCAAAACGTTGCCCACCAAAATGAGACTTACCTCCAAGCGGTTGCTGTGTTACTAAGCTATAAGGTCCTATAGAACGAGAGTGAATTTTATTATCGACTAAGTGATGTAATTTTAGCAAATATTTGTGTCCTACAGTTACTAAACGATCGAAATATTCACCAGTTCTACCATCAATTAATTTTACTTGTCCTGAAAGATCTTGGCCAGCAAGTTCCAACATATCTTTAACATCTTGAACTTTTGCACCATCAAATACAGGAGTTGCAAAATATACACCTTTACTTACTTTATTACAGAAAGAGATAATTTCTTCTTCTGATCCTTCAAGGATATAATTAATATCCTTGCCGTACAGCTCAAGTAAGAATTTCTTAATTTCCTCAATATCTATATGATTATCTTTATATTCCTTTACTAAGGTAGATATTTTTTTTGCTAAATTTATTGATGCCCATCCAAGATGGGTTTCTAAAATCTGTCCTATATTCATACGGGATGGGAGACCTAGAGGATTAAGCACTATATCTACGACAGTTCCATCTTCTAAAAATGGCATATCTTCTTCAGGTACGATACGTGAAATAACACCTTTATTTCCGTGTCTTCCTGCCATCTTATCCCCAGGCTGTAATTTATGCTTAGTGGCAATAAATACTTTTACTACTTTTAAAGCCCCTTGAGGTAAATCATCACCGCTTTGCAATTTCTCTACCTTAGTAGTAAATCTTTTATCGAGCGCATATTTTTTCTCATCATAATGAATTTTGATCTGCTCTATTTCATTCATTACATTTGCATCTTCTACTGTAATCTGCCAAAGCTGTCCTTTAGATAAACCTTTTAGCATTTCAGTAGTAATAGTTTGTCCTGCTGTTATTTGCTTAGGACCATTAATAATAACATGTCCTACTAAAAGCTTTTCAAGCCAACTAAAGACAAAATGCTCAATAATTTCTAACTCATCATCTCTGTCTTTTGCTAATTTTTCAATTTGTTGTTTTTCAATAGCAATAGCTCTCTGATCTTTTTCTACACCTCTACGAGAAAATATCCTTACTTCTACTACAGTGCCACTAACTCCAGAAGGTACATGCAGCGATGAATCTTTTACATCAAAAGCTTTTTCTCCAAAAATAGCACGTAGTAGTTTCTCTTCAGGGGTAATAGGAGATTCACTTTTTGGCGTTACTTTTCCAACTAAAATATCACCAGCTTTTACTTCTGCACCTACATAAATTATCCCGACTTCATCAAGATGACGCAACGCTTCTTCACTTACATTCGGTATATCGCGTGTAATTTCTTCAGGACCAAGGCGTGTATCTCTAGCTATTACTTCAAACTCTTCAATATGAATTGATGTAAACACATCCTCTTTTACTATACGTTCAGATATTAAAATTGAATCTTCAAAATTATAACCGTTCCAAGGTAAGAAAGCCACAAGTACATTTCTACCTAAAGCAATTTCACCATTATCTGTACTAGGACCATCAGCTATAATATCATTTTTCTTAACATAATGACCGACCTTAACTAAAGGCTTTTGATTTATACAAGTATTATGATTCGATTTTTGGAATTTTAATAAATTATAAATATCAACAGAAGGAGACCCATCAACTTTTTGTTCTAAAGTTCTAATCACAATTCTATTTGAGTCTACCCGTTCAACAATACCATCATGTAATGCAAGCACCGAAGCACCAGAATCTTTAGCCACTACCCCTTCAACTCCAGTACCTACAAAAGGTGCTTCAGTTTTAATTAAAGGAACAGCTTGCCTTTGCATATTTGACCCCATCAAAGCACGGTTCGCATCATCATTTTCTAAAAAAGGTATAAGAGAAGCTGCAACCGATACTACCTGCATAGGCGTTACATCAATGAAATCCACCTCATCCGGTTCTACCATTACAAAATTTCCACCCTCAACACGGCAATTAATGAACTCTCCTTGCAGTTTTCCATCTTGATCAACTTTAGAATTTGCTTGCCCTATTTTGTATTTACCTTCCTCAATGGCAGAAAGATATACTACCTCATCAGTTACATATCCATTTTTAACTCTTCTATACGGACTCTCTATAAAACCATGTTTATTTATTCTAGCATAAGTAGCCATAGAGTTTATTAAACCAATATTCTGACCTTCCGGTGTTTCAATAGGACAAATACGACCGTAATGAGTAGGATGTACGTCACGTACCTCAAAACCTGCTCGATCTCGACTAAGACCTCCAGGCCCAAGGGCTGAAAGTCTTCTTTTATGAGTTATCTCAGATAATGGATTTGTTTGATCCATAAATTGGGATAATTGCGAGGTACTAAAAAATTCTTTTACTACCGAAACTAAAATTTTAGAATTTACTAAATCATGAGGCATTACGGTATCAACATCACCTGCTGACATCCTTTCAATTACAGATTTTTCCATCCGTACTAAACCTATTCTAAATTGATTTTCTATCAATTCACCAACCGATCTAACCCTTCTATTACCTAAATGGTCAATATCATCTATAATACCTTTACCATCTTTAAGCTCGACTAAAATCCTTACAATATTTTTAATATCATCAATTGTTAGAACTGTAACTTCTTCAGAAATATTCAATTCTAACCTAGAATTCATTTTTATTCGCCCAACTTCTGAAAGATCATATCTTTCTGCATCAAAGAATAAATTATAAAATAGGCTTTCTGCTGCTTCAATATTAGCAGGTTCGCCTGGTCTTAAAACTCGAAAAATGTCACATAATGCTGCCTCACGGTCCTGATTTTTATCAGCGAACAAGGTGTTTCTTATATATGAACCTGATTGAGGATTGATTACTAATACGTTAACATTTTTAATTTTAAGATCATTAATAACTTTTAACATATCAGAAGTAATCATTTCACCAATTTTAGCTAAAACTTCATCACTTGCAGGATCTCTTAAATCTTCAGATAGATATTTACCGATTAAAGTTTCATGAGTTACTAAAATATTATTAAGACCTACACCAAAATATTTTTGAGCCAAACGCGGTGTAATTTTTTGTCCTGCTTTCAGTAAAACATTTCCTGTATCTGCATCCACTAAATCACTTGTTAAACGATGAGCAGTAATATGCTGAGGTATAAATTTAACAGACCACCCTTTATTTTTTACAAACTTATAAGTTACTGAATTATAATAAAATTTTATAATTTCTTCAGTACTCATACCAATAGCTCTTAGTAAAGTAGTAGCATAAAGCTTCCTTTTTCTATCAATCCTAAAATAAATAATATCTTTAGCATCGAATTCGAAATCAAGCCAAGATCCTCTATATGGAATAACACGAGCAGAATATAAAAGCTTGCCGGAAGAGTGCACTTTTCCTTCATCATGATAAAAGAATACACCTGGTGAGCGATGCATTTGTGATACAACTACTCTTTCCGTACCGTTGATAATAAAAGTACCATTTTTAGTCATTAATGGAATATCGCCCATATATACTTCTTGCTCTTTAATTCCTTTAATTTCTCTAGTACCTGTATCTTCGTCTATATCCCAAATACTTAATCTTAAAGTAACTTTAAGAGGAGCTGCATAACTTAAACTTCTTTGACTACACTCGTCTACATCATATTTTGGAGTATCAAATTCATATTTGACAAATTCTAAATTTGCAATATTTGAGGAATCTGAAATAGGAAAAATTGAGTTTAATATAGATTGTAAACCTTTGTTTTTTCTTTCAGAATCTTTAATATTTAACTGTAGAAAATTTTTCTCATATGAATTTTTTTGAATTTCAATCAAATTCGGTATATCTGCTACTAAATTTATGTGACCAAAATTCTTTCTTATTCTTCTATTATGTGACAAGGGTTGTGATTCTATATTATCCCTTAATGAAACCATATAATCTCCTAACTGATAAATTACTGCCCGTATTTAAGTTTGATTAGGCTCTATGCACTCTTAATAAATAACCATAATTATGGTTCCTTGTAGCTGTAAATCATAAGATTTTTTTGAAAAAGTAACATTATCTCAAAAATCGTATTAATTTTCGCTTTAAAATATTGCCTAATATAATATTAATCAAAAGTGTTCAAACCTAGGTTCTATATAAAATTTAAATTATTATATTTTAAACAGTAAAGCTTTTGTTGGGATAGATACCTATTTCCAATAAATTACTTATAATTTATAATAAATAAAAATACTGTTTTAATTTTTTAACATAGATAAATTAAAGAAACCTAATTTCTTGCTTAGATCTTGCGTTGTTTCTGCGAACATTTCTAAAAAAGATTTGATTTTAGTTTTGAGTGATTTTTTAATTTTCACTAAAAATCAATTATAAATGTTCACAGAACCTAGAACATTTTAATAATTTTTCTATACGTATGATAAGTTAACAAAATTATTATTAATAAGATTTTTAATGTAAAAGCTTTATCCTATTGAAAAACAATAATTTAAATTACCTTATAAAATAATTTTTAAATAAAAAAGCCTTATTCAAATTTAATCACTAAAATAAGGCTTTTTAGATTTTAAGAAGTTAATTTAAATCTATAAAATATTTGTAATATAAAAAACATTAGATTCCTGTAAAGAAAGTTTAATTTAATATTAATAAGGTTAAAATCTGAAGATTTTAGGAATAAAAATCACTACTCCAACAAGAACATTATTAATATTTACTTTAAACATCTAAAAATATAAATAATTTAACTTTTCTGTACAGAGCCTAGTGCAAAAATAATTATTTTAATTCAACTTTTGCTCCTGCAGCTTCTAACTTACTTTTGATTTCTTCTGCTTCTGCTTTTTTTACATTGTTTTTAATTGACTTTGGAGCTTCATCAACTAATTTCTTAGCTTCAATTAAACCAAGACCTGTTATATCTTTTACAATTTTAATTACTTCAACTTTTTTGTCACCAGTAGCAGTTAACACTACTTCAAACTCAGTTTTTTCAGTAACTGCTTCTGCTAAAGGAGCTGCAACACCAGCAGACGCTACAGTTATAGGAGCTGCAGCAGATACTCCCCATTTCTCCTCTAGCATTTTCACAAGCTCCGCTGCTTGCATCAATGTTAATGATGATAATTGTTCTTCAATTTTAGCTAAATCAGCCATAATGTTTCCCCTTTTTTTTTATTGAGCGATTACTAAATCAGGTATTTTAACATTAATTAAATTCCTCTGTACTACAAATTATGAGATTTTTTAAAAAAAGAATAATCTGCATATAAAAAATCTTGTTAATTTTTACTATAAAAGCTCTTTAATTATTAATGAAAATCACTGGTGCAGTAACCTTTAAATTAATGTTTAATAGCATGTGCGTGTATTACTCTTGCTATACTCGAAGACGTAGCTTGTAAAACACCTACAACCTTAGTAGCCGGTGCTTGTAGCAATCCAACAATTTTACCTCTAAGCTCATACAATGAAGGTAGCTTAGAAAGTTCTTTTATTGAATATGCATCTAATATATGATTATCAACTATTCCACCGATAATCTTAAGATTATCATTCGAGTTAGCAAAATTAACTACTAATCTTGCCATCTCAACCGGTTCTTTAGAATAAACAATAGCAGTAGGTCCAGCAAATAAATTAGTAATACTATCAAGCCCAGTTTGCTTTGCAGCTATTTTTGCTAAAGTATTTTTAACTACTTTAAAGCCTGCTTCTTTAGATTTTAGTTCTTCTCTAAGAGAACTCACTTGACTAACAGTTAATCCATGATAATGAGTAATAATTACCGACGGCGATTCCTTATAAATATTTACAATATCTTCTACTGCTACCGGTTTTTCTGATCTTAACACCTTTTAATGCTCCTTCTTTTTAACACATTTTTTAATAAAATTGAAACTGATACAAATGCTTAAATAACAAAATTTGTGCTATAAAAACTATGATATACTAGTTAAATCTATTTGTACCGATGCTCCCATAGTAGAAGATAAATATATTGCTTTTAAATAATTTCCTTTTAATCCAACCGGTTTTGCTTTAATTACTGCCCCAATAAATGCATTTAAATTTTTTAATAAATCTTGATCTGAAAAAGATAATTTTCCAAGTCCTGCATGAATTATACCTGCTTTCTCTGCTCTATATTCTACCTGACCACTCTTAGCATTTTTAATAGCATTTTTAATATCTAAAGTTACTGTACCAAGTTTAGGATTAGGCATTAACCCTTTTGGCCCTAAAATTCTTGCAACTGAACTTATCATCGACATCATATCAGGAGTAGCTATACATACATCGAAATTAATTTGCCCAGCTTTAATTTCATCAATAATATTTATTGAACCAACTAAATCTGCTCCAGCACTTTTAGCTTCTTCTTCTCTTTCTTCTTTACAAATAACAGCTACTCTTATTGTTTTACCAGTACCAGCAGGTAAATTAACTACACCACGTACAATTTGATCTGAATGCCTAGGATCAATTCCAAGCTTCATTACTATTTCTAAAGTTGGATCAAACTTAACATATGATGCTGATTTTAACTGTGCAACTGCATTTGTTAAATTATATAAAGTATCTGATTTTACTTTTTCTCTAGCTTCTCTTATTTTTTTACTGCCACTAATTTTGACGCAAATATCTTTATTTGACATAATTAATTCCCTACTACTTCAAGTCCCATAGATGCAGCACTACCACAAATAATTTTGGTTGCTGCTTCAATATTTTTTGTATTTAAATCAGATATTTTTAACTTTGCAATTTCACGACAATCATCTATGGTAACTTTACCAACCATGGCTTCTTTTTTAGTAGCGCTAGAACCTTTAGTAATTTTAGCATACTTCTTGAGAAAATAAGAAGCAGGTGGAGTTTTTACTTTAAAAGAAAAACTACTATCTTCATAAACAGTAATTACAGTAGGTAAAGGTACTCCTTTTTCCATACCGTTCGTAGCATCATTAAAATCTTTACAAAATGCTGCTATATTAACTTTTCTTTGCCCTAATGCAGGTCCTATAGGAGGAGCTGGAGTAGCCCCGGCAGCCGGAATTATTAAGTTAATATAACCCTTTATTGCTTTCTTAGACATTTATAAATATCCTTATTTTCCTTTTAAATTAATAAACTCTTACATTAGTCCTAATTAGACATAAAGAAGTTTTAAGTAATGAGCAACGAAATGTAGTTTTCACTTTTATTTAAAAATTTATTACTCTAATTTTTAATCACTTTTCTTTACTTGATTAAAATTTAGTTCTATTGGAGTTGCTTTGCCAAATATTGAAACTGAAACTTTTAATCTATTTCTTGCTTTATCTATTGCTTCTACTGTGCCCATAAAAGTTTCAAAAGGACCATCCGTAACAGTTACTATCTCACCAACTTCATATAATTTAGAATTCTTCGCTACTTTAGCTTCTGCTTCCAAATTATTGAAAATATTTTGTATTTCGCTTTCTGTAAGAGCTTTTGGCACAATTTTACTTCCTAAAAAGCCAGTCACTCCAGGTATATTTTTTACTAAATGCCATGATTTATCAGTCATATTCATTTTTATTAAAATATAACTTGGCATTAGTTTTTTTTCTACCTTGACATTTTTACCACGCTTAACTTCAGAAACTCCAAAAACAGGTATTAATATATCCTCAAAAAAATCTGTCATCTTTTGTTTAGCGATTTTTCTAAGAATATCCTCTTTAATGCGTTTCTCTGCTCCTGATGCAGTATGTACTACATACCACTGTTTTACATTATTTTTAGAAGCAGGTAATATATTATCTATAGTCTGTTCTGTCACAATTTATTCCTTATACTATTTACCAATAGTAAGCAAAAGCTGCATTATATTATGTATACTATAATCAAGCACCAAGCAAATTAAACTAAAAATAAAAACTGTTGCTACTACTACTAATGTTGAAGCAATCAACTCCTTTTTATTTGGCCAAAATACTTTATAAGTTTCTTGTTTAACTTGTTCAAAAAACTTATATATTTTATATTCTCTAAACATATCTTTTGTTAGGTAATTTACTTATAAAATTCTACTGCTAGATTTTATTGAAATAATGATCTAACATTGGAATTTCTTATATACTAGGAATATCTCTTATATATAAGGAGTTTTATAAAAACTCTCTATTTTACAATAAACTTTGGCAGGAGCGACAGGAATCGAACCCGCAACCTCCGGTTTTGGAGACCGGCGCTCTACCAATTGAGCTACACTCCTATCATATTTTTAATAATAAATCAATAAAATTTATTGATTTATTATTAAAATTTATAAACTGCACTTCTAATTTGCTATGGCAAAACAATATTTATTCCTGTAAGGCGTAACATTAATTATCTTCTTTACATTTTTCACCTAAATTACTTTTTAGCTTTAATCATATCCGCTACTTGACTCGGCACTTGATCATAATGTGAGAATATCATACTAAACTGCGCTCTCCCTTGAGATAAAGATCTAAGTGTATTAACATAACCAAACATTTCGGCTAAAGGAACATGCGCAGTGACTACTTGAGCATTTCCTCTTGGATCCATGTTTTGAATTTGCCCTCTACGACTATTTAAGTCACCTATAATATCACCCATATATTCATCAGGAGTAATTACTTCAACTTTCATAATAGGCTCAAGTAACTTAGGATTACCTTTTTGCATCCCTTCTCTAAACGCTCCTTTTGCAGCAATTTCAAAAGCGAGTACGCTAGAATCTACATCATGAAAAGCACCATCGACTAAAGTCGCTTTAAAATCAATCATAGGATAACCGGCAATAACACCGGTTTCTCTAATATTATTTAATCCTTTTTCAACACCTGGTATATATTCTTTAGGAACAGCACCACCAACAATTTTACTTTCAAAGACAAAAGTTTTATTTTTATCTTCATCTTTTAGATCTATTACGTCTTTAAGAGGTTCAAAAATAATTTTTACACGAGCAAATTGTCCTGCACCACCAGATTGTTTTTTATGAGTATAATCAATTTCGCAGGCTGTTGTTATAGTTTCACGATATGCTACTTGAGGAGCACCAATATTTGCTTCAACCTTAAACTCTCTTCTCATACGATCAATGATAATTTCTAAATGAAGTTCACCCATCCCTTTTATCACTGTTTGCCCTGTTTCATGATCAGTTGAAACCCTAAATGATGGATCTTCTGCTGCTAAACGAGAAAGTGCTAAGCCCATTTTTTCTTGATCTGCTGTTGACTTAGGTTCTACTGCAAGCTCAATTACTGGCTCTGGGAATTCCATTCTTTCTAAGACCACTTGTTTATCAATATCGGATAATGTATCACCAGTGCTAGTATCTTTAAGACCTGCTAAAGCTACTATATCACCTGCTGATGCTTCTTTTATATCTTCACGATTATTAGCATGCATTAATAACATTCTACCGATTTTTTCCCTTTTATTTTTTACAGTATTAATAACAGTCGCACCTGAAGTAATTTTACCTGAATATATTCTAATAAAAGTTAATGAACCGACAAAAGGATCATTCATAATTTTAAATGCTAAAGCAGAAAAAGGCTCAACTATAGAAATAGGAAAATCTTTTTCTTCACTTGTACTTACTTCTATACCTTTTACTATACCTATATCAATAGGCGAAGGTAAGAAATCGACTATGGCATCAAGTAAAGGTTGCACACCTTTATTTTTAAAAGCACTACCACATAAAATTGGATAAAATCTTGCTTCAATAGTACCTTTTCTTATTAAGATTTTAATTTGTTCTTCTGTTATTTCTGCCCCTGATAAATATTGTTCCATGATAGTGTCATCTAACTCAACAACCATATCAAGCAACCTAGCACGATATTCTGCAGCTTTATCTTGCATATCTGCGGGTATATCTTCTTCAAAATATTCAGCACCAAGTGATTCATCTTTCCAAATCACTGCTTTCATTTTTATAAGATTAACTATCCCCTTAAAATTTTCTTCAATACCAATAGGCAACTGAATAATAAGTGACCTCGCGCCTAAACGATCTTTGATCATTTCAACGCATCTATAAAAATCTGCCCCCATTCTATCCATTTTATTAACAAAACACATTCTGGGAACATTATATTTATCTGCCTGCCTCCAAACCGTTTCGGACTGTGGTTCAACCCCAGCTACACCATCAAATACTGCAACAGCACCGTCAAGAACACGCAGCGAACGCTCTACTTCAATTGTAAAGTCAACGTGACCTGGAGTATCAATAATATTAATTACTTTATCTTGCCATCTACAAGTAGTAGCAGCTGAGGTAATTGTTATACCACGTTCTTGCTCTTGTTCCATCCAATCCATAGTAGCACCACCTTCATGAACTTCACCTATTTTATGTGATTTACCAGTATAATATAAAATACGTTCGGTAGTTGTAGTTTTACCAGCATCAATGTGAGCACATATACCGATATTACGAATCTGTTCAAGTTTATTTATTTTACTCATTATACCCTACCTTATTTCATTTTTTTAGGGCTAAAATGAGAAAAAGCTTTATTAGCCTCAGCCATTTTATGAGTATCTTCTTTCTTCTTAATAGCGACGCCTCTATTATTAGAAGCTTCAAACAACTCTTCGGCAAGTTTATCAATCATCATTTTTTCAGAACGCTTTGATGCAGCATTAATAATCCAACGGCTAGCAAGAGCATATCCTCTCCTTTCATCGACATGAGTCGGAACTTGATAATTCGCTCCTCCAACCCTAACCGAAGTTACTTCTAAATGTGGTTTTACATTATGCATAGCATTATTAAAGGTTTGATATGGATCGACGCTATGCTTTTTTTCAATTTTATTCAAGGCTGAATAAACAATTTTCTCTGCAACAGCTTTCTTTCCTGCTTTCATAATATTATTGATAAACCTTGATAATAAAATACTATTATATTTCATATCAGGTAAAATTATCCGCTTTTCTGCAACATGACGACGTGACATTTATTTTTTCTCTCTATCTCTAACTAAATAAATTTATTTTTTTGTAGCGGCAACTTGTTTGCGATGAGCGCCGTAACGTGAACGACCTTGCTTACGCCCTTTAACTCCGGCAATATCATAAGCACCAAGAACAATATGATATTTTACCCCAGGAAGATCAGGAACCTGACCTCCTCTTACTAATACCCTATCATGTTCCTTTACACTATGCTTTTCACCAGGAATATATGCATTGACGGTTCTTTTATTACTTAGACGCACCGTTGCAATCTTACGAAGTGCAGAGTTAGGCTTTTTAGGGGTGACAGTTTTTACAACTAGACAAACACCGCTTTTAAAAGGGTTGGATTCTAAGGCAGGAGATTTAGTTTTGCGAGTTTTTGACTTTCTCCCAAAACGCACTAATTGATTATATGTCGGCATTAAAAAACACTCCAAAAAACTTACTTATATCACTGATTAAAGGGTAAAAATATACTTCACCCTTGACTCTCTTTAAATCATATCTAAATACAAATTATAAGAACTTGTAAATTACAGTAAACTTAAATTATAATTATTTTTCCTATAAAAGCAAGTATGTTTTAATTAACAATCATTTTTTTCTCAATTATTTTTGCTATAAAGCTGATTAATATAACTAAAATATAATAACAACACGCTGCAATAAGCATTGGAAAAAAATAATTATATGTTTCAATTGATACAATTTGTGCTCTACGCATTAAATCCATTTCTCCAAGCATAGAAATAATTGCTGATTCTTTGATCAAATTTACAAGCTCATTTACTAATGACGGGAAAATATTGTTAATAGCTTGCGGCAGGATTATATCTTTCATTATTAAAAATTTTGGAATCGCAAGAGCTTCAGCAGCTTCAAATTGCCCTTTATCAACAGTATTAATTCCAGCCCTGATTACTTCAGAAACATATGCGCCAGAATTCAGTGCAAAAGAAATAACCCCAGCCATAAACACATTAAATTTAATGTTTATGATATAAGGCGCAGCAAAATAAATAATACTTAATTGAACTAGTAAAGGTGTACCTCTAAAAATAGAAGTATAGAAATTTGCAAAAAGTCTTAAAACACGATTCTTATTTACCTTACAAATAGCAAGAAGCATCCCTATTACTAGACCTAATATAACAGCAATAACACTATATTTTAAAGTTACCAAAGTTCCCTCTATAATAAAAAGAATTTTTGGATAATATTTTAATAAATACATCAACATAAATTATTATATATTTTTTCTTCTCATAATCTGGATTAACTGCAGCAGCTAAAAAATTATACTTCCTGTGTATTGTTGTTAAGCTCAGTGATATAAATAAAATAATACTATATAATTAATTAATAAACCCTCTTCACTGGTGGAATTGCACTAATTGCATCGGTTAAAGTGGTTAATGTTACAGGTTTATAATCAAGAACGACTTTACCTGAGTCATCAATAGAGCTAAGAGTATGCTTAATCCAATCTCTATCATTACGGTCAGGATAATCTTCACGTGCATGAGCCCCTCTGCTTTCTTTTCTTGCAGCTGCTGAACATACTGTTACTAAGGCCTGATCAAGTAGATTATCTAACTCTAAGGCTTCTACTAAATCACTATTCCAAATTAAAGACTTATCATTAATTTTTATATCTTTATATCTATTTCTTATTTCACTAATCATGCCTACTCCTTCATCTAGTAACTTTTGCGTTCTAAATACTGAAACATGGCTTTGCATAGTTCTTTGCATTTTCAGTCTTAAATCTGCAACTAAAATATTGCCGTTAGCGTAACGGACCTTATCAAATCTATTTATAATTTTCTCAAGAGTTTCTTTTTGTAAAGGCTTATGAGGGCTTGCTGGTTTTATAAGCTCAGCAGCCTTTAATGCAGAACTTCTACCGAATACTACTAGATCAAGTAAAGAATTTGAGCCTAATCGGTTAGCACCATGTACCGATACGCAAGCTGCTTCACCGATTGCCATAATTCCATTGACTATACTATTATGATTTTTACCGTCTTTGATTATGACTTGCCCCTGATAATTAGTAGGTATCCCGCCCATATTATAATGTACCGTAGGAAGTACTGGTATCGGATCTTTAGTTACATCAACACCAGCAAAAATTTTAGCCGTCTCAGAGATACCTGGTAAACGTCTATGTAAAATTTCAGGCGATAAATGATTTAAATGCAAAAATACATGATCTTTATGCTCACCAACACCTCGTCCCTCTCTGATTTCTATAGTCATTGCTCTTGAGACTACGTCTCTTGAAGCTAAATCCTTCGCAGCAGGTGCATAACGCTCCATAAAACGCTCACCGTTTGCATTAACTAGATACCCCCCTTCGCCTCTAGCTCCTTCAGTAATAAGACAACCAGCCGAATATATACCAGTCGGATGAAACTGTACAAATTCCATATCTTGCAATGGAAGACCAGCTCTAATAACCATACCACCTCCATCACCAGTACAAGTATGAGCAGAAGTAGCAGAAAAATAAGCACGCCCGTATCCACCCGTTGCAAGCACTACATTATGCGCTCTAAAACAATGAAGACTACCATCATCTAAATTCCACGCAACTACACCTCGACATTCGCCATCTTCCATTAATAAATCAATAGCAAAATATTCAATAAAAAACTGTACTTTATGTTTTAGTGATTGCTGATATAAAGTATGCAGTATGGCATGCCCAGTACGATCTGCGGCAGCACATGTACGTTGAGCAGCTTTCCCTTTACCGTATTCCGTAGTCATTCCACCAAAAGGACGCTGATAAATTTTCCCATCTACTGTTCTTGAAAAAGGCACACCATAATGCTCTAACTCTAAAATAGCATCAGGAGCGTTTTTACACATATACTCGATAGCATCCTGATCACCTAACCAATCAGATCCTTTAACAGTATCATACATATGCCAACGCCAATCATCTTCACCCATATTGCCAAGAGCAGCACTAATACCACCCTGAGCAGCCACGGTATGACTACGAGTTGGGAATATCTTAGTGATACAAGCAGTATTTAGCCCTTCTTTAGCCATACCGAATGCAGAACGTAGTCCAGCTCCACCTGCACCTACAACTACTACGTCAAATTTATGATGAATTATATTATACGCTTTAGTCATTCAATTAATTTTTTACTTTTGATACGGTATATCTCTGTTAACACTTAACTTAAGCACATTATTAAGTAATTCAATACACAATAATGCTATTAATTGTTTTTCAATATTCCAGAACTGCTGGATAACAATTGTGTTATCCACTATAAAATATCGCTACTACAAAAGATACAATAGTCAAAATACAAAATAATTTCACTATTATAATCAATGTATTACGTAATTTGTGGCAATTTATATAGTCCTCAATTACTACACGCATCCCGAGTACTGAATGATACAATGAAATAGTAACGGTAATTAATAAAATTACTATATTAAAAGGCTTTTTAAATTCCCACATAATAATATTTATATCATTATTTTTGTTGGTGAACATAAAATATATTAACCAAAAAGAACATAAAGCTAATATCACACCAGTTACTCTTTGCAATAACCAATGATGCGAACCACTTTTAGAAAAACTGCTATTTTTAGCTTTTATAATTTCTGCCTTAAAATCATATATCATTAATTTTCTCTAAACATATTTTAAGTTGTAATACCATTAACATTATTGACTTTATTAAATGATTTTTATTTCATTTCAGAACAATCGCAAATATAAACATACTATTTTTAAAAAATTAAAAATTCGTTTTATCTCACTTTACACTGAATATACGTACTTTATACCCATAATAACATAGTTAATAATATAGAACATACTACTACACACCAACCTGTGATATTTACTGCTTTTATAGAAAAACCATAACCGATATCCCAAAACAAATGACGAATTCCGTTACACAAATGATAACACCAAGAGTAACTAAATGCTACTAAGCATATTTTTATAATACAGCAACTAGCAAGCTGTAAATAATTATTGTCATATTTACTCAGAATTAACCACCACACCAAGATTGATACCACAAAAAATAAAGCTACGCCAGTCATACGATGCAAAATTGATAACGTAGAACTGATTTGTGGCTTATATATAGTTAAATGTGGTGAAGTCGGACGCTTATTATAAATTTCTTGTTTTATTTTAGTCATAACTATTCAATATAAAAATAATAAAATTTAATACTATAGTGTCTTGACCATAGTATCAACTATAAAAAACTCTTAGTTTCAGAAAATTATTATATTTGTATTTCTTGGTTATGAAGATAAGTTACATGATGATATTACTATCTATGTAACCAATATCCTTCTGCAGGATATAAATCATCTGCGACTGCTCTCCTATCATCAAATACAAAACACTTACCTTGCCATAAATTATTCTTGTTGTGTGTATCTTCTAAATATTGCAATATTCCGCCTTTTAAATGATATACCTCATTATAGCCTATACTTTTAAGTAGACTTGTAGATTTTTCGCATCTAATACCGCCTGTACAAAACATAGCAATCTTCTTGCCTTGGAGTAGTGCATGATTTTGCTGAACCCAAGCAGGAAATTGCTTGAACGTTTCAGTGCGCGGATTAATTGCTGATTTAAAGGTACCTATATCTATTTCATACTCATTACGAGTATCTATTAAGATAACATTTTGTTTTGTAATAAATTCATCCCAATCTTTCGGTTCTATATAGTGCCCCTTAAATACATCAACATTCAAATCTTTAACATTCATCGCTATAATCTCTCTCTTAAGTCTTACTTTCAACTTCTGAAAAGGATGAACAGGACTATAATTTATTTTAACGTTCACATCTTTACTACCTGTTAGTGCTATCAATTGTTTAAGTACAATATTTACATTTTCATATGAGCCTGAAAAAGAACTATTAAAACCTTCATTAGCTAGCAAAATAGTACCTCTAATGTATTTTTTTTTACCGACAAGTAACAATTTGGGTATTAAATTCGCAGGTTCTATTATATTCACAAAACTATATGCACTTAAAATTGTAATTCTTTCATTCATAACTTTAATTTAATTTAAAATTGTTACTGCTTAGCTTAAGCACGTAGTCTAGAACACAATATGCAAAACAAGAGACCACAAGTAAGTCATAGTATGAAATTTAATCATGAAACCGATAACGGGATAAACACACTCGTATCACCCCTTTCAATTAAGAGCAAAATATTTTGTTTTTCTAATTTTTTAGCATTTTCATATAATACTTCTAACTTTCTTATATCATCGATGCTATCATGATTAATATTGGTTATTAAATCACCAAGCTTAAATACACTTTCTTCTTCATCAATATTAATTATAACGATTCCTGTTTTATCCTGAGGAATATCATATTTTTTTCTTAATTCTTCAGTTAAATTACTAAAAGTAATATTATTTTTAGTAATAGATAGATTATTTTCTTTTTTGTTTATTATTACTGCTTTATTAGTCTCTTCTGTAGAATCATTAATAACTTCTTCATTATCTGCAGTAACTTTAATTGGTAATTCAAGCTCTTGTGCATCACGTAGTATTTTTAATTTTACTTCTTGATTAATAGGGGTATCGGCTATAATTACACGTAACTTTTTAGTATTTTTAACTAATCTATCTCCAAACTTTATTATTATATCACCTTTTTTAATACCTGCTTTATAACCTGGACCATTTTCTTGTACTTTAGATACTAAAACACCATTAGTACCTTTAAACCCTAGAACTTCAGAAATTTCTTCAGTTAAATCTTGTATTGTTACTCCAAGGCGACCTCTACTTACTTTACCATCTTTTTTTAGACGTTCAATTATAGGCTTTGCAGTATTTGAAGGAATAGCAAAGCCGATACCTATATTAGTACCAAGTGGTGAGAAAATTGCCGTATTTACGCCAATTACTTTCTGATCCAAATTAAACATAGGACCACCAGAATTACCATTATTAATTGCAGCATCAGTTTGAATAAAATTATCAACTATATTGTCCGTATCTACATCAATATCACGCCCTTTAGAGGATATAATACCGCTTGTCACTGTACCGCCTAGGTTACCGAAAGGATTACCGATTGCAATAACCCAGTCGCCTACTCTTGCATCATTTGAATCTCCAAACTCAACAAAAGGCAGCGGTTCTTCACTATCTATTTTTAAAAGGGCTAAATCGGTTTTAGAATCACTACCTATTAATTTAGCTAAAAATTCTGTATTATCTGCAAGTTTTATATTAATTTTTTCTACATTTGCAATTACATGATAGTTTGTCACTATTAAACCATTAGGTGCAATAATAAATCCTGAACCAAGCGGAATACTTTTAGGAGTTTTTGCGATCTCTTCTAAATTCAGCGGTATATTAAGTTTTTCTAGAACATCACTCATGAAGCCTAAATGCTTATTTTCTTGCAAAAGATCTTTCTCAGAATTTTCGGACTTATCATTAACATATTCTATTGTTGAAATATTAACGACTGCAGGTATTAACGGCTCCACTATATCGGCAAAGCTATACCGTGCTGCTTCACTTATTTTCAAAGGAGCCGAATTTATTGCAGTAAATTCATTCTCTTCTTGATCTACTACTTTTAAAGCATTACTATTTTCTTTTGCTAGAATAATGTTATTAAACATTAAAACTATTACAATAAGAAATATTTTTAGATTAACCATATACTCCAAATAAAGACGACAGTAAATATACTACTTAGCTAAATTTAAATACTTAAAAACTTCAGCCTCAGGGGAAATCACAAAATTAGTATCCTCTTTCTTTAAAGCATTTTTATATACTAAAAGTGATCTATAAAATTTATAAAATTCTGGATCAACTGAATAAGCAGCATTATATATTTTTGCTGCCTTCTCATCACCATCACCTTTGATAATTTGCGCATCTCGATAAGCTTTAGCAAGTATTATTTTGCTTTCTTTATCTGCTTTTGAACGAATACGTACACTTTCTTCTTGTCCTTCCGCTCTAATTTGTGTTGCTTCTTTCTCACGCGCAGTTTGCATACGACGATAAATAGCCGCACTATTTTCTTTTGGTAAATCTGCTCTTAAAATTCTCACATCCACAACATCAATACCAAAACTTTTAGCTTCACCGTTCACCTGATTTAAGATATTTAGCATTACATTACTACGTTCTTGACTTAAAAGGCTACTTAGGGATATCTTACCTATAACCTTACGCATAGACGATTCAAGATTACGCGTCAACCTAATTTTTACACCTTGATAATCATGTACAGTCTTATAAAACATTATAGGATTATTAATTTGAAATTTAGCATAGGCATCAACAATAACTCGCTTACCGTCAGCAGCTGTTAATTCCTTTGCCTCAACTTCAACATCTAAAAGACGTTTATCAAAAAACTCTACATTTTGAATAAACGGGATTTTAATATTGAGCCCTGGATTTTCTATAGTTCTAATTGCTTCACCAAATTGGAATACTACCGCAGATTGACGCTGATCAACTGAAAATAAGGCACTAGCAATCAGCATCAACCCAAAAACAATTGTAAAAATTATATAATATATCTTTTGTTGCATTTAATATTCCTTATTATTTTATAATATCATACTAAAAAAGCCTTGTAAGAAGATCAACTTCAAAAAGAGCAAAGATCCAATGAGATAAAATCTTATCCTAAATGATGTGAACATCGTAGTACTTTAGCATGATATATCTAATTTCATCGATTAATAAGCATATGTGGAAGCAGTGCATTATTGATAATTGTCTTATTTGAACCACCTAATATCTCTTCTACTACTTCTAAATATAACCTATCTCTAGTCACTTGCCTACCTGTAGCATATTGTTTATAAATAGCATTAAACCTTTGACTATCACCTTCAGCTTTTGATATCACTTCTTCTCTATAACCTTCTGCTTCTTGTATAATCTTTGCAGCAGTACCTCTCGCTTCTGGCAAAATCTTATTATTATATGCTTGAGCTTGATTGATTTCTTTTTCTTTATCTGCTTTTGAAGTTTGTACATCTCTATAAGCATCTATTACTTCAGAAGGTGGCTCAGCTTTTAATAGCTGCACTTTCTCAATCATCACACCAGCATTATAACTATCAAGTATCTTTTGTGCTAACTTCTCTATTTTATAAGTAATCTCCTGCTTTTGATCAGATAATACCCAAGAAATAGGAGTATTACCTATTACTTCCCTAATAGAACTTTCTACTGTTGCTTTTACTGTTTCTTCAGGTCTTTGTACGTTAAAAATAAAATCTTCAAGATTACTAATATGCCACATTACATCACAATTTAAAGAAACGATATTTTCATCACCAGTAAGCATTATACTTTCACTAACAATATTTTTATCACCACCGCTACGCATAGAGCTATTTGTACGATAACCAATCTCAATCCGGCGTGATTGTTTAACTTTCTCAACTATTATATTTTCAAAAGGAGACGGAAAATGATAATTAAGCCCTGGGTAACCCTTGCGCACAAACCGTCCAAATCTTATTACTGCTGCTTCTTCACCTTCTTTTATTTCATAAATACCAGAAACAAGCCATAAAATAACCATAGCACCCACAGCTAAAATTATTGTTTTTGTATTGAAATTAAATGGAAATTGCAATTTATCAAAAGTAAATTGATTTTTACGCGGTCTTGTAAAGATGTTATCTTCTTTCTCAGAATCAAAATCTTTCCATGGTGACTTTTTTAAAATTGAGATATATTTTTTACTAAGCATTTGCTTTTTTATATTATTTTAAGATTAAGTGATTATATATATAATAGTATATAACGTCAAGTTACCAGCTTAAAGAGCTTTAAAAAGGAAATTTAATTATGGCGAATTTACATCAACAACAAATTATAGATAAAATTCAGAATATTACTTTTAAAGACGGTACTTTTTTAAATGAAGTGATATCAGATATTATAATTAAAGGTAATAATATCGGTTTCTCAATCGATATATCAGGCAAAAATAAGTTAGAAGCTGAAGAAATAAGACTTAAGGCTATTAATAAACTTAACAATATTAAGGAGGTAAATAAAATAACAATTGTTTTTACACAAAGTAAAACTATAGATAAAAAAGCTCAAAAACCAAAACATTTTGTAGAAAATGTAAAAAAAATTATCTTAGTAGCCTCAGGCAAAGGTGGAGTTGGAAAATCTACAATATCTGCGCTTATTGCTCAGCAGTTAAGTCTAGAAAATTATCGAGTTGGAATAGTAGATGCAGATATTTACGGTCCATCAATTCCACATATATTTGGGATTAATGGAATACCAAAAACTGTTGAAGGACGAATAGTACCGATACTTGCGCAAAATATCCAAATTATTTCTATAGGCTTTTTTGTTAAAGCACACTCAGCAATTATTTATCGTGGTCCTATGGCAAGTAAGATAATTTATCAATTATTATCTAATACAAGATGGAATAATTTAGATTATTTAATTATCGATATGCCACCAGGAACAGGTGATATTCATTTAAGTATTATAGAAAATTATCATTTAGATGGCGTAATAGTTGTAACAACACAGCAAAAAATATCAGAAATAGATGTGATACGTTCTATAGATTTATATCGAAAATTAGGATTACCTATACTCGGTATAATTGAGAATATGATATATATGCTTGAAAGCGATCACTGTGGGTATTTATCAAAGAAATATCATATTCCACTAATAGCTCAAATCCCAATTATGCCACAAATAGCAAATGCTTGCGATAAATCACTACCTCTTACCAACTTATTAACATTACCGTTAGAGAAATATTTATAATGAACATATGGGTTATTGCAGATGATAGAACAGGCAACACACATCAAGCTATTGCACTTGCTGCACAATTAACGGGAAAATATACCACAATCACGCTTGAATATAATTTCTTAGCTAAGCTACCAAATTTTTTACTACAATACTATCCTATTCATATAAAACGTGAATTATTACAAGATATTATAGATAAGTTACCACCTGATATGATAATTACTGCTGGGAGGAGAACAGCAGTTTTAGCATTTTATTTAAAAAAGAAATTTGAAAACATCAAGTTAGTACAAATAATGCAGCCTAATCTTCCTTACAATATATTTGATGCCATTATTCTTCCGTATCATGATTATCGTGACTTGCTATACTGTGGTCCTGCAAAGATACTAAGTAAAAATATCAAAAGTCATTGCAAAGTACTAAATTACTCTTCCCGTCAGCATGATATAGAAAAGATGATGAAAATCATCCCAATCAACGGGGCCCTCAACAACATAACTGCTAAATTTTCTGCTGCAAGTCTAGAACTACAAAAACATTATCCTCATCTCAAACAATTTACTGCCGTAATAATCGGTGGAAATAATAAAAGATTCAGTTTTAATGAAGATATAGCTATATTATTTTCTTCATTATTAAATAAAATATATAGTAATCAAGCAATACCTTTTCTCATTAGCTTCAGCAGGCGTACACCACAAATCGTAAAATCAATTATTAAAAATAATACTCATGCTTCTACAATGATTTATGACCCAAGTAAAGATACAGACTATAACAATCCATATATCGATATGCTTGCTAATGCAAAATATATAATATCTACCGCTGACTCAATTTCAATGTGTAGTGAAGCAGCTTCAAGCGGCAAACCTCTTTATATATTCTATCCACCAAACTTTAATTCATTAAAACATAAAATTTTTATAGAACAATTAGTAGAGCAGAAAATAGCAAGAATTTTTAATGAGTCTATAACAATGCTAGAGGAATATAGTTATAAACCTTTAAATGAAGCAAAAAAAGTAGCAGAAATTATTAAATTTGCATTAAAAATCAATAAATCTTAAGCTTAAAAAATTTTGTAAAGTTTTTATGACACTGAAATATTAATATTGAAAATAGGTAACAAAAAAATAGGACTAAGATCAACGTAAAGATTCAAAGATTGAATATTGTTCTTAAAAATTTATAGTTCTTAATTATCATGAAGAAGTTATAAATATATAACTGATATTATAGTCTATATATTGATATGCTTACTACTGTGTATAATATGTATTTAATATTGACTGAAAGCTAGAAGATGGAATATATAGCCAAATAAAAAATTTTTTAGTAAGTAAGTGTACTATATGCTGTACAAATTATCTATATGGTAATCTAAGAAGAAATTTCTATAGTAGTATTGTTAATAGATAACATCTATAATTAATGCGTTTTTAAATTTAAGCATTGTAATTTTCTATAATACATAGAACTGAAGAATACTTAGAGCATTTAGAGCATTTTCTTAAGCAAAACTAATTTTATTTATTCTTTGAGAACTCTTAAGAGTTTAGTAATGCCCTTAATATGTGTATCTAATATTATTAGATTTTATTTATTATCTAGATTCAACTTTTCATTTATAAATTCTATTATATCAATCTTTATTTCAACTATATTTGAACCAAATAAAGAACCTTTTGTTATGTCAATTAGTTTGTAATTTGTAAATTATCTTAATTTAATGAAGATTAAAGTGATCAATGGCTATTTTGTATATATAATATTAGTCAATTGTTCTTACTTGATAAGTATACATTGTTTGCAGTGTACAAAAGACTATTGATACGTTATATACGTACCATTCAAGCTTTTATAAAACGCTTTAAAAGAATCCTTCTGTATCGAGTATGCTGAACAAACTTGTAAATGCTCTATCTCTTCTTCATAAATTAATGTTCATCTTTAGGTGTATAATTACCACAATACATAACATAAAAAGCACTAAATTGAGTTATCTGTATACTAAGATAATCTTATTAGTAAGTGTAATTTATTCATTACTAAGCCCATTATTTTGGCGCTAAAACTTATTACATTAGCATTTGCACATAATCTAAAGGGTAAATTTAGTAAAAACACAAATACTTATAGTACTTTTAATACAAGTAGTAGATATATACTCAAGTCGTATAAATAAACAGCTTCCGCTTTCTTCTGTGCTTGCACATTTTGCTAGCCGTCTCTTTGCAGTAAGATTTTGAGCTCACTTATCATTGCGCTTGCATTAGTACTGATATTCCATTTGCTGTACAACTAATATTATTCTTTGTTGGATTCATTTTAATATTTTTTGGCAACTAAACATGTATATGCAAGTGCTACAGCATCAGCTTCATCAGAATTAGTAATTAAGTCAGTACCGGATATTAAATGTTTGATCATATACAAAATTTGCTCTTTTCCTGCATGACCATAGCCAGTTACAGTTTTTTTTACCGTATTTGGTTTAAATTCCTGCATATCCAAATTATACCTACCGATTAGCGACATTATAGCTCCTCTAGCATAGCCGAGCTTTAACGATGTAACGTTGTTAGTATTAACAAATGTTTCTTCTATTGCTGCAATATTTGGTTGATATTCCAATATTACTTTTTCTAATATGCTATTGATAAAAGCAAGTCTATTATGTATTTCATCTTTACTATGTGTTTTAATAGTACCACTAGCTAAATAGTGCAATTTTGTAGATTCTTTAGCTACTACCGCCCACCCAAGCTTTCCAAGTGCCGGATCAATTCCAAGTACTATCATAATTACATATATTGTGTAATTCCGTGGCTTATACACGGATTATATAAAATAATTCTAAACTAAAACCCTTGTATGAAAGTTTATAATGTTATATCTTCATATATTGATAAAACTCTTGGTTGTTCTCCCAAAATGCATGCACCTTAACAAACAAGAATAAATGCACCGGAACACAAAAGAACTGCTCCAGTTGTACACGGGATTTCACCCCTATATCTTTGATTTTAGCACCATTTTTACCGAGTATTATAGCTTTATAGTTCTCTCTTGAGATTACTATAACTTGATTAATCTTGATAGACTTATCTTTAAGCTCTTCGAACTTTTCAGTTTGCACTGTTAGTTTATATGGAAGTTCTTGCTGCAAATTTAAAAATAACTGCTCTCTTGTAATTTCTGCTGCAATAAAACGCATAGGTAAATTCGTTATATCGTCATCTGCATAAAGCCAAGGGGAAACTTTTGCTTTACTTTTTATATATTCCAGTAACACATCAACATTTTTACCCAATAAAGCAGATATAGGAAAGAGTAAACTCTTAGGATGAGTAATTTTTAAAAAAGCTTTAATGTCATTTAGATATTTTGATTCAATGTCTATTTTATTTAATAAAAATATCGGAACAATATTAAGTAAACAAAATTGATTTAAAATATTATGTGCTATATTATCAAGCGGTTTTAAACTATCAATAATGGATAAAACTAAATCAGCACTATATACACTAGACCATGCACATCTGACCATAGCTTTTTCTAACATTCCTTTCGGCTCAAATATACCAGGTGTATCATATAAAATTATCTGCGTATCTTTTAAAGTAACAATACCTGTAATAATAGACCTAGTAGTTTGTACTTTTGGAGTAACAATTGAAAGCTTCTCACCTATTATTCTATTTAATAAAGTTGACTTACCACTATTTGGTCGTCCTATTATACAAACTGAAATTGTTTTTTGAATTTGATTAGTCATTTAAGTCTATGTAATAAGCTTCGTGCAGCCTTTTTTTCAGCTTCTTTTATAGAATATCCTGTGCATGTTTGTTCATAATCTTTGACTTTTACTAGAACCGTAAAAATCGATGAATGTGCAGCTCCTTCTCTTTTTATAAGACGGTATATAGGTAAGTGATGGCTATTAGCTTGAGCCCATTCTTGCAAAGCAGTTTTAGGATCATAATCAGTTAAGTTCTGCACTTTCATGAATTCTGCCCATAATTTTTCTATAATATTATGAGTTATTTCAATATTACTATCAAGATATATAGCTGCAATCAAAGCTTCTGTTGCATTTTCTATATTATTAGGATTATCACGACCTCCTGCCACTTCTTCGCCATGAGTCATAATTATATAATCTTTTAAAGCTAACTTTGTACCGACAATACATATAGTTTCTTTACAAACTAAATATGATCTAATTTTAGCTAAATTTCCCTCTTTATAATTTTCAAAATTCTTAAATAAAATTTCTGTAATTAATAAATTTAATACGGCATCACCTAAAAACTCTAATCGTTCATAATCTTTATCATACTTGTATTCGTGATACTGTCTTAAAGATGGGTGACTCAACGCCTCTATTAAAAGCTCTTTATTTTTAAAACTATAACCAAGTAGCGTTTCTAACTTCTCAAATGATTCCATTATTCATCCACATTATAAAGATTTTTGAATATTCGACTTAATCTAACAGATTCAATCCATGGCTTTAACTTAAGTATTAGATTAATAATGCCTATATCATTATCCCACCAGGTTATTTTTGTTGAGAACCAAATAAATTGTGCTTTAGCAATAAAATTTTCAAATGGTACAAATCCAAGATTTACTCTACTATCATTTGACCGATCTCTATTATCACCTAAAAAGAAATATTGCCCTTCAGGGACATAAAAAACATCTGTATTACTATATCTATCACTAGGTATAACACCAAAAATAGGAGCAAGCTTATAAGAAAAATATGTTCTACCATTGGGCAATGTTTCTTTAAATTTTAAATATTTTATTCCATCTTCACCTATATAAGTCCCAACTTCTGTCCTTTCTATTTTTTTGTCATTAATATATATTACATCATCAATCAATTGAATTTTATCGCCTGGTAAACCTATTAAACGTTTTATATATCTAACACTCATATCGTTAGGTGGGCGGAAAACTACAATATCACCACGCTCCGGTTCACGTGCAAATACTCGTCCTTTAAAAAGATGAATAAAATCAAAAAAAGATAAAGAATAATTACTATAACCGTAGCTATATTTCGTAGAAAATATATAATCATTCTCAAGAATAGTTGCTTTCATAGACCCGGTCGGAACTGTAAATGGTTCCATAATAAGTATTCTAATAACTAAAGCAATACATATTACAAAAGCAAAAGAACCAAATTCCTGCTTAACTGTTTTATTACTGTTTATATTATCTCTGTTCATAAAAATTATTTATTATATTTTGTAAGCACTCAATTAAATTCCTAGCTAAAATCTGCATCGAATAATCTTTAATGTCATATGGCAACTTTATCACTCACAGGACACAATATATTATACGGTATGATATAAAAAAGTACGAGTTTCTAGAAATGCTCTATAGTACCAGACCTTAAGCGATACCAAAACTCTTTATCCTCTGCTCAATTTCATCTCTAAAATGCCGTATCAACCCTTGGATTGGCCAAGCTGCAGCATCCCCCAAAGCACAAATAGTATGTCCCTCTATTTCTTTCGTAACATTCAACAGAGTATCTATTTCATTTTTTTTTGCATTACCATTAACTAGGCGCATCATAACTCGCCACATCCAACCAGTACCCTCTCGACAAGGGGTACATTGCCCACATGATTCATGCATATAAAATTTACTTAGACGTGCTATTGCATAAATAATGTCAGTAGATTTATCCATAACAATAATACCACCTGTACCAAGTCCAGACCCTACTGTTCTTAAACTATCAAAATCCATCTCTACTTCACATAATGATTTAGGGAGTAAAGGTACAGAAGCACCACCTGGGATTATTGCTTTAAGATTATTCCATCCACCACGCACACCGCCAGCATATTTCTCAATCAATTCTTTTAATGGAACCCCCATTACTTCTTCAATATTGCAAGGCTTATTAACATGACCAGATATGCAAAAAACCTTAGTGCCAGTATTGTTAGGTTTACCGATTGCAGCAAACCAACTTGCTCCTCGTCTTAAAATTGTTGGCACTACTGCAATAGACTCAACATTATTTATAGTAGTTGGACAACCATATAAACCAAACCCAGCAGGAAAAGGTGGCTTAAGTCGTGGCATACCTTTTTTACCTTCTAAGCTCTCAAGTAACGCAGTTTCTTCACCGCAAATATAAGCACCTGCACCACGATGTAAATAAATATTACAATCGAAACCCGAACCACAAGCATTCTTGCCTATTAACCCTTCTTTATAAGCTTCATCTAAGGCACGCTGCATATTAGAAGCTTCATTATAAAATTCACCTCTAATATAAATATAACAAGTATTCGCTCCTATAGCAAAGCTTGCAATCAAACAACCTTCTATTAATTTGTGCGGTTCAAACCTTAATATATCACGATCTTTACAAGTACCAGGCTCAGATTCATCCGCATTTACTACTAAATAACAAGGCTTCTCTGAATTTTTAGGCATAAATGACCATTTCATACCAGTAGAAAACCCAGCACCACCGCGCCCTCTAAGCCCTGATTTCTTAACCTCATCAATAATGAAGTCTCTACCTTTATCAATCAATGCCTTAGTATTATACCAATCCCCTCGCTTTTGACTAGATTTCAAATCATAGCTTTGCTGCCCATACAAGTTAGTAAAAATTTTGTCTTCTTCTTTTAGCATAAAAATTCTCGTTATTGCTTTAATAAGTTC
Source organism: Rickettsia prowazekii str. Breinl (assembly GCF_000367405.1). Taxonomy (NCBI): domain Bacteria; kingdom Pseudomonadati; phylum Pseudomonadota; class Alphaproteobacteria; order Rickettsiales; family Rickettsiaceae; genus Rickettsia; species Rickettsia prowazekii. The sequence goes on from NC_020993.1 coordinate 632,150, forward strand.
ATGTTTAGTGCAGGTAAAGCAATACTTTGTTTAAACAGTAACTTGTCCACGGTATCGAAGGAAAAATAACTAAAAATACTAGTATTTTGAACTGAATCTAATGAACAAATTACGGTATAATTAGTTGTAAATTTTATCCTTTACCTTGTGTTATCACTTTTTTATTAAACTTCCTATTAGCAAACATTGTAAGTATTGGAGCAGAGATAAAAATTGATGAATAAGTACCAGCTATTATTCCAAAAAATACAAGTACGCTAAAACTATGAATCGCTTTACCACCGAAAAGAATAAGAGCTAAATTTGCAAGTAGTGTAGTAATTACTGTCAAAATAGTTCTGGATAAAGTCTCATTAATACTTAAATTAATAATTTCTGTGATATTTTTTTTATGGTATTTACGCAAATTTTCTCTAATCCTATCGTATATTACTACTGAATCATTAACAGAATAACCTATAATAGTTAATACTGCAGCAATAGTACTTAAATTAAAATCAAGCTTAGTCATACTCATAAACCCAAGAGCTAGTATTACGTCATGAACTAAAGCAATAAGTATACCAAAACCGAAATACCACTCAAAACGCACTCCAATATAAACCATAATCGCTAAGAAAGAGAATAGCATAGCCATAGCCCCTGCTTCTATTAGCTGTCTACCAACCTGCGGACCTACAAAATCTACCTTACGATATTCAAAATTATACGGAAAATTATTTCGTAAAGATGTCTTAATTATGTCAATATTTTTCATGAGATTCTCTTCACTACTACTACCAAATCTAATCGATAAATCACGTTCACTACCAAAATTTTGTAAGACAACCTCACCTATTTCAAGTGCACTTAGAACTGCTCGCATTTTTGGCAGATCAGGGGCTTGATCAAGTCTTACTTCAATCACTATACCTCCTACAAAATCAATACCGAAATTAAACTTATATATACTGATCCAAATCAAGCTAATGAGTGACAAAATAATCGAGAAACTATAACTTACTTTTTTAAAATTCATAAAATCAAAATCGATTTTATTTGGTACAAACCTTAAAGGATAAATTTGCATTATTATAATTATGTTGAATAAAAGTTATATTTGTATTATATAGTAAATTCAAAAAGGTTAAACGTTTTTTTATGTCAGCAGTAGTAGTGAAAGAACAATTAGAGCAATATATAAGTAAAATAGAAAGATTGGAAGAAGAAAAATCTGATTTAGCTCAAGAAGTAAAAGATATTTTCCAAGATGCTGCTTCTCATGGTTTTGATGTTAAAGCTATGAAAGCTATCTTGAAACTGAAGAAATTGGATAAAAATAAACTTGCAGAACAGGACGCGATGCTTGAACTTTATAGAGATACTTTAGGAATTTGATGCGTTATTATTAAGAAGAAAGTAGAACTATAAGATACCAGTTATATTACTGTAAAAAACTAGAATCTATCTAATCATCTCCTAGATTGATAACTTAGTTTCATATCTAACATACTAAGACACATGACGCAAGTAACTGCGATCCATATCTACTTAGTAATAAAAATCATGAAAATACAATACAGAACTTGATTATAATGGTAACATACAGTATATTTAAGATATTGCTGTCTTAGGTTTAGCACGACTGATTAATTTCTCTCGGATTCTAGCAGCCTTACCATTTCTATGTCTTAAATAATAAAGTTTAGCACGACGCACTACACCATATTTCACTACATCAATAGAGTGTACAATAGGTGAATAAGTCATAAAACGTCTTTCTACACCTTCACCATGACTAATTTTACGTACTAAAAAAGATGAGGTAATACCACGATTTCTCTTAGCAATTACTACACCTTCATAAGCTTGAAACCTTTCCGTTAATTTTTCTTTACCGTCTTTTTCAATTGCTTTATCAATAATTTTAACAGTTACCTTCACTGTATCGCCGGCTTCAAAATCAGGAATTTTTTTATTTGCAGTAAGCTTTGCAATATTTTCCTGTTCAAAGTTATCAATAATATTCATTATATACTCCTTAACTTTATAAATCTTTAAGTAACTCGGGACGCCGTAATTTAGTAATCATATGTGATTGCTCTTTCCGCCAATTATTAATTAGTCTATGGTTACCGGATAATAAAATACTCGGAACAGCTCGACCACGCCAAATTTTAGGTCTTGTATAGAGATCGCATTCAAGGCCGCCCTGAAATTCTCCATCTTTTTCAAAAGATTCAGAAGATAAGGTATTTTGGTTAATTAATACACCTGGCAACAGTCTAATTAAGCAATCAAGAATGGTAAGTGTTGGTATTTCTCCACCGGATAAAATGTAATCGCCTACACTAACTTCTGTAACATTATACTCTGCAATTACACGTTCGTCAATCCCTTCATAACGCCCACATAAGAATATGAGGTTTTTATTTTTTAACATCTCTTTAGCAAAGCTTTGTGTAAAAACACAACCACGAGGTGAAGGATAATAAATTTTAGCATTATGATTTAATGACAAAGCATTTTCTATAGCATTACCAAGTACATCAGGACGCATTATCAGCCCGTCACCGCCACCGTAAGCTTTATCATCAACATTTTTATGCTTAGTTAAACCAAAATCCCGAATATTGATAATATTATATGACCAAATATTGTTATGAAGTGCTTGACCTGCTAAAGAGTATCCAAGAGTGCCAGGGAACATTTCAGGGAAAACGGTTAGAATTGTAACATGAAGGATAGACATATGCTTAAAATAGTAGCAAGTACCAATTAATGCAATAAAATTATAATTGCATTATTGACTACACTTCATTAGTATATTTTTTTGTGGTCTAGCAGCAGCTGTAAATAGTAAATACTTTTGTAAACACATTTCATGAACTTGATTGCTTTAAAATTTTTGTAATCCTGCTTTCTTATAACAACTCTTTATTCTAGCCTCTTTATCTAAACTAATACTAACTGCTTTTGCTTGCTGCTCTATTTTTTGCTACTTTTTTTAGCTATCGCTGAATAAACATACTCTAGAATCTTTATTTATATCAATATATGTCGTCTTTTTAAAGATTTTACTGTTATTTTTGTTTGTATCAGAAAAATTTGATACAAAAATAGAGATATTAGAGTTATAAAAACTTCATCACTTCCTCAGCGATGATTAGTTCTTCGTTTGTCGGCACCACAAAAACTTTAATCTTACTACCTTTAGTACTTATTCGATGCTCGTTTTTTTGGTTTTTTTCATAATCTATTTTAATACCGAGCCATGAAAGTTTTTTGCTAATCATCTCACGTATTACAGGTGAATTTTGTCCAACACCAGCAGTAAAAATTAGGCAATCAATACCCTCAAGTGCAGCAATTAACTTACCTATTTCAAGTACAATACGATATACGAATAAATCGACTGCAAACTTAGAATCATGTGAGTTACTTGCAATCAAAGTACGCATATCAGAGCTTTCCCCAGACATACCTAGTAACCCCGATTTCTTATATAATAACTCAGTTATTTCGTTTATAGTCATTTTCTCATTATTGATAAGATATAATACTACTCCGGGATCAAGGTTACCAGGCCTTGTAGCCATCATAACACCATCAAGTACGCTAAACCCCATGGAACTTGTTAGACTAAGACCATTTTTAATAGCACATAGACTACTACCACTTCCTAAGTGCGCTATTATAGCCTTTGGAGGCAAATCTTCCATTGTAATTTCTTTAAAATGACTACTAACATATTGATACGATAACCCGTGAAAACCATAACGCATTATCCCCTTATCATAATATTGTTTCGGTAAACCAAAAGCTTTTGTAATAGGAGAATTAGTACAATGAAACGACGTATCAAAACATATTATATGTGATATGGCTTTATACTTTTGAAAAAATAAATCCAGTACCTGCAAATTATAAGGTTGATGCAATGGGCTTAAAGGTATTAATACTCTCAACTCTTTAATAACTTTTTTATTAACAACAACTGGTTTATTAAAATTTTTACCACCATGCACAATACGGTGACCGGTTGCAATTAAATTGAGAGCGCTTTGTTTTTTCCACCATTCTTCAAAAAGATTAATCATCATTTCAATAGGATCATCTTTAATACTGGTAGTAGATTCCTTTTGTTGATTGATATAAAATAATATTTTATTATTATTTTTTTCTAAAAAAATATTATAAATCTTATCATTAACTCTTTTATTCTGAATTGCAAAAATAGAAATTTTTAAACTAGATGAACCAGCATTAGCTATTAAAATTACATCTTTCATATTATTGACTTGCTTGAATTATGTAACTTCGCCTTAGTTTGATTATAGATAAATGATGCAAGTACACATGAAATAACACGCATATCAATTGGATCAGCTCTACTTGTTAAAATAATCGGTACACGTGCTCCAAGCACTATCCCTGCCATAACCGCTTGACCCAAATATTTTAGTTGCTTTGCAAGCATATTACCTGATTCAAGATCAGGGACTACTAATATATCTGCATTTCCTGAAACTGGAGAACTAATACCTTTTGCTTCTGCAGCAAATAAAGATATAGCATTATCAAACGCAAGTGGTCCGTCAACTACAGCATTCGTAATTTGTCCGCGATCTGCCATTTTCGATAAAGCTGCAGCATCAAGGGTTGTGGGAATTGCAGAGGTAACTGTCTCAACTGCTGATAATACTGCAACTCTAACCTGCTTATCTTCTTTTATTATATGCATTAAATCAATAGCATTCTGTACTATATCACGCTTATCTTCCAAAGTAGGACGAATATTAATAGCAGCATCAGTAATAATGAATGGTTTAGGAAAGGTAGCAACTGCCATTAAGAAAGCATGACTTATACGACGTTCGGTACGTAGACCATTCTCCTTATAAACTACTGCAGACATAAGCTCATCAGTATGAAGAGCTCCTTTCATAATAGCAGCAACTTCTCTTTTCTTAGCGAGTTCTACTGCTTTTTTTGCTGCTTCATGACTATGTTCTGCATTAATTACTTGATAATTCTCAAGATCAACATCATTAACTTTTGCGACTGATTCAATTTTATGTTGTGGGCCAATCAAAATCGGTTTTATTACATTAAATTGTGCTGCTCTCACTGCACCGAGTAGTGATTCTTTATCAATTGGATGTACTACAGCTGTTTTAATAGGCTTTAAGCCATCAGCTCTCAATAATAGATTAATGAAGTGCTTTGCTGCTTTATCAAAGTCAGAATCTTTGATTTCTGTAGGAGGAATATAAGTAGTACCTAATTTCTGAGCTAGAATTTCATCTAAAAAAGTCTCATTTATTATATGTTGTTTCTTCATAAATACCTGAATCAATTAATCAACTCAATTAGATAATATATAAGTTAGTTAATCAAGGAAAAATTGAAGCAGTTCTTTAATAACAATTTGTAAGTAAGTAGTATTACCGCAACAGATCTATTCAATATCATCGAGTAACTTGTATGCTAATAAGGGATAAGACACAGAATTATAGAAGATCACTTTACTTAAGACAGCGAATTCCCCTTCTCCCTAAATCATTCATTATTAATATTAAAGTTAAATTCTTTAAAAACTTCTTTCAGTTTAAGTGTTCATAAACATTTTATTATCCACTATATATCACAATCACTTTTAAAAAATTATTAGTTATACATAATTTGAAAAAGAGTAAGTACTCTCTGAGCAGAAGAGCATATACTGAAATAAGTAAGCTTTCGTTATATTACAAAGAGTACTAAATTCAGTAAATATATTACGTCATATTTTTCAAATGATCTTCTAATGTCCTTAGTTTTCTTCCTTCATTTAGTATTGGTTTCACATATTGCTCCATTTTAGCACTCGCTCTATATTTGTTAATCTTATCAATCTGAGCATTGACTTCATTCATAATAGCTTGCTTTCTATCCTCTATTTTATTTAACACTGCAGTACTATATTCATAATTTTTAACATCGGTATTAAAATTATTAATCTCTTCAGTAATTTTTTTATCTATTTCAGATCCTGTGTTTGTATCTTTAACTTTTTGCGCGATTAATGACGGCATTTCTTCAATGCTTATATTATCGCTTTTGAAATGATCTTTAAGTTCTTTATAAGTTTGTTCTAAATTTTCTTTAGCTTTCTCGTGTATAATATCATAATACTCTTGACGACGAGTGTATCGATCTACATCTATCAATTCTGCATATTTTTTATGAGCGTTATCTATCATATCACGCATCTGAGAATCAGTAGCTTTTTCACGCATAAATCTATCACCCATCATTACAGGTTCACCTTCCTCAAATAACCTACTATGCACATCATGAATAAGCTGTTTTTGAGCTAATCCTTGATAATATTCAACATCACTTTGTCTACCGGCTTTTTCTAGTTTTACTAGATATTCCGGTGATAATATATCTGCTTGAACAGCTATCGTTTCCTTATTAATATGCATTCGCAATTCTTCATATTCTCGTGCTTTTTCATCATCTTTTAATTTTTCACTATAAGTTCTCAATCTTGGATCGTTATATTCAAAATCATGCCATTCAGCACTGGTTAGATTACCCTCATAAGCATCACGTAAATCTTTACCTACTATTTTAGTTAAAGCTGCTCTTTTTATTCCGGTATAACCTGCATATATTTTTTCGCCTATACCTATACGCTTTTCTTCTTTTAATTTACGTTTTACATTAACACGATGCTCCATCTCTTGCCAACTTCTAAGCACTCCTATGTTCTTACCAAACAGCCCAATCCCTCGCCCTGACATCTCTTGGTGAGCCTGCTTATAAGCTTCTTGATAATCTTTAGTAAAGTTTGCCTCGCTAGCAAGCGCACGTAAGTTAGCATCTTTTAATAACTTATCAAGTTCTGTTTTTTGTTCTTTACTTAAAGCGGCGTAATCTTGCACATCATATTTATTTGCAGAAATTTTATCTCGGAGTTGAATAAATTTCATTTGCGATAATTCTTTTACTTTTAATTCATTCCTTTTAGGTAAATTCTTTAATAATCCTGAAATACCATCTTCATAATCCTTAATAGCATTCATTTTTACATCTTTAGAATCTATGCCATATTTTCGTTTAACCTCATTTTGTACAGCTTTGTTTGCTGAAGAACTGAGAGCTTGTTTTTCAAGCCTTTCCATCATCATATTTTCAAATTTCTCAGCAAAAAACATACTAGCCTGTTCTGTTCCTGCACTTATACGACTAGTTACAGGTGCACTTACAGCCTGAGCAACATAATTTAACGGTCTATTGATTTGCTGCGATAAAGATTCATAAGATTGTTGATTAACTTTTTGTATATCTGTTAAATTGCCTGAAGTACCTGCAATAAATTGTGCCGTAGATACAGCAGTATCATTAAATTTACTTAGTAAATAAATAGAAACAAAAATTAATAATATCCCATCAAGTTGAACAAACTTACCGTTTATAAAATTATTAATCCTTGTGGAATCTTTAACTAAATCTAAAAACGGTAATTCAATATAACGTTCATCTATACACTCATATGCAGCACAATGTTTACATTTATCATGGTCATTCTTACAAGAAGCATCTACTACTATATGATCATTAGGCACTAATATCTTTGCTTTGTGAAAATTATTTATACCACCTTTCATTGGCACAGGAAACCACCAATAAAATATCGAGTTACCAAGACTTGGATCTATATCCTCAAGAAAGCTACCGAATATTTCATTTATCGGACCTAAATTAGGAAAATCATGTTTACATACTCCAAAACCAAGTGTTGAATATATTTCAGTTCTAATGATCATTGAAATAAAAGCGATACCAGCAAATAAAATTATAGGCTGTAATGCATATGATATTAATTGCCTTAACCAATTCTCAAATAACGAACGAGTTATATTAAACAACATAAAACAAATAAATATCGGTCCCATAATTATAATCATACCGATAGTTATAAGCGCTGTTAGATATATAATAGTAGCTTTAAATATAAGGAAAAAAATAAAATATAGTGCTATTAAATATAGAATGATATATATAAAACCGAGCCAATCAACAAATAGTAAAGAAAATAATTTAGATAAAGTTTGAGTAGAAATAAGTAACCCAAGCAAACTTTGAGACCCTGGACCAGTAGCGGCAGCCTCATTAATTATTTGCAGTATTTGCTGAACACCATCAATAAAAAATACGAATAAATAATCATGAAAAAATGTCCAAGCTTTATCCGTACTTAATAATATTGAAATGATACTAATTTTAAATATTCTAATTATAAGTTCAACATGAGTAAGATTTATATTACCTATTAAAAATGATAAAACTGTAAACATTATATATAGAGTTAAAATAGCTGAGACACTTATCTTATAACCCGGTGTATCAATTATTTGTTGATACGTTTTCTTTATAATCCCATCTTTACCAAATAATACTTTTTTTATTAAATCTGTTAAAAATTGTAGCGGATCTGGCCTTGTATCACTAACTCCAGACTTTATTACTAATCTATATTGTCCACTATTATCATCATAAAATTTATCTATAATCTTAAAATAAAGAGGAGACTGGGCATATTTTGATTTATCTTCACCATTATATTGATAATTTATCCCACCTGCTTTCAAGAATTGTCCTGTACTACTAATACTATAAAATTCATAACCTACACTTGAAGTAAGTTCTCCTAAATGCTTTGTTATACCTTGCGGTCTACGCTGTGAATCAGGTGAAATATTAGGATCAGTATTTTTAGCTGCAATAAGAAAATAAAGACCCACACCATCTGTCATGATACATGGAGGATTACTAATCATTGCATCATTACGATTTTCTGGATTAGGAGTACACATATCAAATCTCGCATTATCCCAGAAAGTACATGGTTGTAGTTTAACGCAAAAAGGAGCCAAAGTAGTTGTGTTATTTTTTTGACCATACCATGGACACCATGCAGATAACTGACCTGAAGTATTTTTATCTCCAAGTATATAATTCCACGGTCTTACCATAATGGTTAAAGGATAACCATTTACTTTATAAGCACTATCACGCCATGGTGTAACTTGATCACCTTCATGTCTTGAAGTAATTTCTCCTGGATTATATCTAGAAGAAACATTGAATGTGATGAAACCGAAATCATCAGGGTCAATACAAGTATCGCCGGTACAACTAGAAAGCAACAATAGCAATATTAATAATGATGTAATAAAAATATTTTTTTTCATTTTAACTCGCTATCACGCGATTTGATCGCGGGTTCCATAAAAAATTTTAATAGCATATAATTGCATCCTAATATCAAGTCACGGGATAAGACTAAAAAATCTAGATTTTAGCTTCCACGTGATATATTATTCCCTCGCTCCTTCCTCTTTCTTCGTTATATCATTACGCTCGGAAAAGAATTTATTTGTAAATTCAACACCTCCTTCCGATTTTCTAGCTTTATAATTTTGATCAATTATCTTGTCTTTGAATACTCTAGCTGGAACCATTGAAGCATTTTTCATCGGCGTTGTTACCGAACCTATATCTTGCATCACGGCTCCTACAGGATCAGAACGCGCTTGATAATTTCCTGATATTCGTGCTGGTGTAACATTTGTAAGCATGCCAACTACTATATTAACAAAAGTTACTAAACCATATGACATCAAGCAATATGAATAAAATAATAAAGACGTAGTAAATAATACTAAGAAAGTATTAGCATTATTAGTAAAAATATTCGATCTACTAATTTCTGGAACATCAGGTACATAAAAAGGTATGCCTGGTAAAAACGGTAATGTAAAAGAGAAATTGATAGGAATACCAAGATTTGTTAAATCAAGTCCTATTTTTATAGGTATAAGAGTATCCCAACAAGCTCTAACTACCACTTTTAAAAGCTGCTCCGATAAAACCTGATCTATCAATAAAAAGAAAATCAATAATATTGTTGGCTGCACAACATAACTCAACAATGTTGATATCCAATTATCAAATAAACTTTTAGTTTTTTCAAATAACATTAATATTATAAAAAACGGTGCTAATGAAATCATAACCGTTATACCTATGAATGCAATAACATAACCTATTATCACTTCTAAAATAGCTCGAAAATAAGTAATAAGTGAATAAATTGTTATAATAGCGATAAATGCTAAACCATTATGTATTTGTAATAATTCAATAAAGAGTAATCCCCAAATTCTACCATTAGTATATTTATCAAATATAGGATCAATGAAACCAAAAATATTAGATCTAGAACTTGTAGCACCTACTACATTAGTTATAAAGAAATCAATACCATCAGTAAATACACTAAAGAAGTACGTATTAAAGAAATTCCAACTTTCTTCTCGAATTAAAAAAGCGACTATAGCTATTTTGCATATACGTGTTATGACTTCTATAGCAGTTAATTTTAATGCTCCTGCAACGAACATGAGACCAAATATAATAACATAAAGAGTTAATGCAGCTTTCACTATATTCTGTACTGCAGAATTTTTAATTAACTTAATATAAAAATTTTTACTAAAAGTCCTAAACTGATCCGTAATAGGTTTAATAGCCCCATTATATACTATATCAGAAAACCAAGTTGTACCGGTGTAATTAGCATAATTTACACTAACTACACCTTGTATATTACTATTAGGATTTACTACCCTTAACCATAAATAGCCATCTTTCGGTGCATCAGCTGCAAAATTATAATCTACCGGCGTACCACGAATAGATGGATCAGGTAATGTACCATCATATGTTATTAAATATTCTAAACTTATATTTTGTTGGACATCAGCACTAATTGAATTAGCCCCATTACCTATTTCAACAATCATCGAATAACGACCAAAATATAAAAAATTAGCTGACCAATCATTCTGATTTATATAATCTATAAAACTAGGGTAATTTAAAAAACGTCTAATCCAATCACTCATTAAAACTGAATTATTAAACATGTTACTCACTTGCCAATCACTAGTAAAATTCATAATACCATCCCTAGTCGCTTGATAATATATAAAGCTATTTCTACCTGACTTTACAAAACTCTGATCTCGTTCCTTAATAACCTGCCCACCTACTTTAATTATCATCCCTCTACCTTGATCATAATAGCAAGCAGGCCTAGTATTTATACCGGAGTGCTCAGGGCAAGAATTAATTAATCCCATGAAATTATGTATCGCACCTATCATCATGGGTTTGCCTACTAATGCTTCATTACTATTTATACTTTTATATTTTGTAGCTGCACCAGTACCGCTACACCCACTTGGTTTATCAGGATCTCTTGCAGCATCTATAATATCACATACCTCTTTTGCAGATGCGTAAATTATCCTATTATCAAAATTTCCAAGGTTACTTTGAGTATAAAGTGCAGAAGGAGCAAATATTGAACTATCAAGTTCTTCTGTTAAAATATTATCTAGAGTATTAGAGGTAAAAAAATTATCTTTACCAACTAAACTAATATTTACTACATCACCAGCCTTAACTTCAATTTTTACATTATTTTTAGAATAGTTAAAATATTTTATAGAATCAGACATCTTAGTAAATGAAAGTGCATCAAGATCTTTATCAGGCGGTATAGCCCCAGGTATTGAACTATTACTGTTAGTAACAAAACGAGGAAATCCTAAAGCTTCAAATTGTAATTTCGAATAATTATAAGTTTTAATAAAAACTTGAGGCGTACTAAATCTTGGATCAATTCTATATAATACTAGATATTTTCTAGGTTCAGTAGTAACACCTGCAATAGACCAATTTATTTTTAACAATTTACCTTTTTCAACAGTATGACCTGTTGATTGCCAAGCCCCTGCTTTAGATAAATTAATTCCTATATTACTTTCTTGAAAACTTGTAAATTCAGGGACTTCTAAACAACCGAATAAACCTTTTAATCCACTAAAACTAGTTGACATCCATGAAAAAGCATCATGAGCTTTAGCTGGCATTACAATAAACAAAACTAATAAAACTAAACTCTTGAGAATTTTCATAATTTTAAATTGTTATCCAACACGTCATTCCGTGGTTTTTATTTTTTTATTACGAAGAAATGACGTAAGTACAATTACTTACGTCATTTCAGGAGTGTGTGATTATTTCACATGACTGACACGCTCAGCTACTTAACGCATGATGTGTTACACTTTATAATTTATTTTAGAGTTTCTTCATTTGTGTTCTCACCAATTCTTTTTTTGTATTTTTTACTATTTTGCTCAGCATGTTCTAATGTCCTATTGCGTTGTTCTAATCTTGATTTTGCTCTGCCGGTAATACCTTGTCTTGTTCTATAATCCATTCCTATTTGACTTAATACTTTTTGTCCAGCATCATGAGACATTCTACCGCCAATTTGAGTAGCAGAAGGTCCTGCAGCACTAGTTAATTTTGCTACCATACGACCTGAAAATTCGACATAACCATACATACCATAAGCAATAATAACTAAAGCTACAATATTTTGCATATTTACTCCCATCATACCTGACATATAGTCCATTCCCCAAGGGGCAAACCAATTAATACAGAAGATAGGTACATTTAGTAATGCAATAGGTAAAATAGTACCAATAAATGGAATTTTGATCGGTAAAGTACATTTCCAACAAACGCTATAACCTAAAACAAAATCTAGATAAATGGTAAATAGCTGAGTTAACACTATAATACCTGCCATCATAACTACCGGTTCTATCATATAGCGGATCGTAAACCTTACCCAATTATCAAATAAATACCTAGTAAAATCAAATAATAAAAAACTAATAAATAAAGGTGCTATACCGATTAATATGCAAGTCGCCATAAATGCCATAATATAAACGGCAATAGCTCTCAATGTCGTAATAATTACTATGCAAATAGCAATAAAAGTAATTATAAAATATATAATACCACTAAGCCCAAGGGAAAGAAGTGAAAGTAATTGAGCAATAAAGGTTTGACTAAAAAATATTTTACTCATTATTGCATCTAAAAACATAAAAGGATTGGAAATAGTATTAGTAGAAGTAAATAAACTATATCCGCTCATATTAGCAATAATTGAGTCTGAAAAATTAGTAATTGCATCAAAAAGATAGTTATTGAAAAATTCAAAAGTATTACCGTTTATAAGTCCGCTAACCACTCCAATTTTTGCTATTCTAATTACTAACTCTTTTTGATTGATCTTAGCAAAACCAAGCAAGAACATTGCTCCGTAAGTCATCACATATAGGATTAAAATCGCTTTAATATAGGTAAAAAAGTTAGTGCAGGATGAATTATCAGTAGCTTTATAACATACCATATTTTTAAAAATAGAAGTAGCTGCATCTTGAACTTTAGTTTTAAATAACTGAAGTAATGGATTCATTACTTTAATAGTAAAACTGCCTACTTTTAATGATGTTGAGAAATGCACTTTATAGCTACCTTCACTATCTTTATAGTCCTTTAAATTATTACTAGGATCATTTAAGATTTTCATCCATATGTAACCAGACTCATTTGCGTTAAAGTGAGATTTGCCATCACTATCAACATTAATTCCTTGAGGTGAATAAGTTTTACCGCTAGTATTCGGATTTTCTGAAGACTTGACTATTATGTATTGCACTCGTCCACGATCATCAAAAATATCTTTAAAACTATTACCATTCTCTCTATAACATTTAGTCTGTTTAATATTTAAAACATATCCTCCAGTATTCTTACTAGCATCTTGTGAAGTAGGCGACCAAAGCCTATATTGTAAATAACTTTTTTCAATATTACTGTTAAAAGGTATATTATATATAACTTTATATAAATATTTACCGTTTTTATCTTTATATTCAGGCGGTTGTTCTGTCTCTGGAACAAACTTAGCAAATTCTAGTTTAGAAGGCAGCGCTTGACTGACAGAACCAATATCATTCATTTGATATATCAATCCGGTTGGACCTTTTCCGCCTTTACCATCTGCCGTATACCAAAATTTTCGATTTTTTTGAAAATCTCCGTCTTTACATATTCCTGAAGTACAACTTACCCCTCCTATATAATTTTTATCTTTAGGACTACGATTATTAACAATATCAGGACATTGACCGTTTGGAGGAATATTTACATTATTAGAACATTGAAGATCCTCATACTCTATTAATAAATTCTTACTCTTATCTGACCAACTAAATGTAAAACTACCATCGTCTTTATAAGCTTCTGGCATATTACTATAGTGATTGATCCAAGCAGGTAAGGAGTCACAAACCAAACTAGTACAACAATGAGAAGCAGCATTAGCCATATCACACACCCATGGGTCACTGTCTTCTTTATAAATACATCCAAAAACACAATAACATTCTTCACGATGCACATTACCCTTCCAATAATTTTGCTTCAATTCACAAGCAGTAACATATTTACCGGAATAAATAGAATATTTTCCACAAATCGGATAGTAAGAAGTTTTTCCTTGTGTACAATCTTTTGTAACCTTTACACCCTTAAAAACATCATCAACTGTTGCATCAGTATTAGCAAAATTAGGAGATACAGATACTAAAACTTTATCATTAGCGTATAATTCAGCGATATTACGCCATTCATTATTTTTTGCATCCATTATTAGAGAAATAGGTGGACTATTTGCATCTTGAACACGTGGGATTGGAATCATTTGACCGCTATCGTCTAGATTAGATTTACCGGGTCTTGTACGTTCAGTAAATTGTAAATTATTTTTTGGTAAATAAGCTAAACATAAACTAACCTGACCGAGCACTTGTAAATTTACCGATTGATTTTTTTCTACTAGTACCTGAGTATTTAACCATTCACCGTAACGATTAGGATCTGGAATAAGCTTAGTCGTGCCATCTGGCAACATCTTAGAAATATTTACATAATTAGCATTAGCATTAAGGGTTATAGTACTTGTTATTGAATCAGTACTTCCATTACCGTCCTTAGAATATCTCATATAACAGCCGTTACCTACTCTTACTGCTCCTATCATACCAAGTGCTGCAAAAATAAAGCAAACTAAAGTTGCTACTATAGCGAGTACTCCTAAAACTTTTAATAAGTTACTCTGCATACTCTATCATTTGCCTCCACCAGAACCGCTTGCTAAATCAGCTACCTCTCCGCCGGAACTATTTACAGCATCTTCACCTTGCTGCGCTCCATCTTTACGCTTATTACCAATATCTGGCTTATCTCCCAAAGACGACTTACCGTGTGCATGCACTGAAGCATCCTTCAGGAAAGCTGCTCCTTTTTTTACTAAATCAACAATTTTAGTTGGACTTGCCGTTACTGCATCCATATTAGGACCATTAGTTAAATCAGCAGCAAAGCGTCCTATAGATTTAGAGAAGTAATAAAAAATAACCGAAAATATTAATACACACAAAAGTTCTGCTAAAATAGATACAACATCTCGAACAATTGATTTTATTGGGAAAAGTATCAATAAATGTTCTTCCCAACCTTCACCGGCATAATATTTTAACATTTTATACCCAAAGCTTTCCTGACATTTATCTGCATCAATGCTAGGGAGCCTTAACTCAAAAGTACTAAATCTAATATCACCTTTTTCATAATCATATCTTAAGAATTCACAATTTTTAAATATTGCAGAATCATACATAGTTATTAATAAGGCTATAAAACCTGCTACTACCGCAGGTTGCAATGCGCATGAGATACATACTTTTAACCACCCATCAAAATAAGCTTTTGTACGAGTGAATAAAACCATAGGAATGAATATAGGTGAAATATATGTCATAACATAAATAGTAACCATACAAACTAAATAATGCGTAATAAAATACAACAGTATAGATAAAAATATTACAGAAAATACCATACCTGCCACAAGTATAATAACGTGGCCAGACATAAAGAATCCAAACATAACAGTAAAAAATCTAAGTGCTCCTGCTTTACTTAAATCGTGTGGCCTATCTTTTTTACCATCAGGATCAAAATTAGGTATAGGTTTATTATTACCGCTTGTACCATTACTGACTGGACGCCCTAAAATTCCATTCTTATCGATATTATACAGTAAATCTAAACCAAGATAATAACCTATACGACAATCAATCGCATCCCATAAACCATAAAATTTATAACCATCCTTATACTTTGTATTATCAAACTGACATAATCCTCTAGAACCTGCCGCATTAAATATCATACCTGCAAAGTCAGGTGCTGCTCCAGTCAAAAGAGGCAATCCATATTTTAACATACCGTTTTCTTTTACCGGCTGACCACCACTAAAATCTAAAGGTCCCAAACCTATAGAAAAATATACAACAAATAAGAATTTTATTATAAAAAGAGTTATTTTTTCAGTAGTTGCATATTCCTTATTAAGAGCCATATTAAAGGCAAAAAACATAGTATAAAGAATTAATGCCGCACCTACAATTCTCTTTAAATAACCTTGAAATGTAGCAAAAGATGCAAGATGAGTTATTCTAGAATTTTGATCTTGAGCACTACAACTACTTCCTGTAAAAAATATTTTATTAAGAGTTTCACTTAAACACTGCACTGCAAGACCAGAAAAATTAATTAATGATTGACTATAATTTGCTCCTGTATAACAACTTTTGCCTATATTACAATTCTCATCCTTAGGCTTAGTTGCAGTAGGAGTAACACTCAAAGATTTACATGCTACCGGCATAGGTCCCCTTGATGTGGGCATAGCTAAACATAGATCATTACCAAATTTTTTAACTGTTAAAACGATATTCTTTAATACAGTATTTGCGCCAAGATCAGGATTATTATCAGTACTTAAATCACTAATCTTCCTAGTGTCACCTTCATTTAAAGTATATATGGTACAAGGACTAGCGCTACCTTCTACATTTTTAAAACAAAACGTTATACTAGATGTAGATGGGTTACAATTTCCTCTTGGATCTTTCATATCAATACTACGAATTATATATCCATATGCCGTGTATGTTTCTAAATACCCATCTGAAGTAATTGGTAGATTAGAACATGATTCTCCAAATCCAGCAAAGCTTTCTAAGCTTACAGACGATATATAAACTATAATAAATATCTTTAAAACTTTAAGAGTTTTCATTAGAACTATTATCTCTTTTTTCTGTTACTACACCACTTTTAACTAACTCATCCCATACCTTTTCTGCATTTGCACGTCGTTCTGTTATTTTTACACCTGCTTGTTCTTGTACTCTTCCACCTCCACTTGCTACTAGTTCATTCCATGCTTTTTCTACTTTTACACGTTTATCACGAATCTCTGCATTTTCCCTTATCTGCTTTACTCCTATCGGATTATCATGTTCCTTTAAGTTAAAACTATAATCAATTAGTCCTGACCTTCTATTTGTATTATCGACTTTTTCTTGTGGTAACGTATTAGTATTATCGACTTTTATGTCTTTTGTTATATTTTTATTTTCTTCTACCTTTGATTTTTTTGACTTGTCCAGTTCATCAGCTAATTTATCAAATTGATTAGTGACACTATTATCCCTTTCTCTTATTTCAGTTACTACACCGCTATCAACCAACTCTTTCCATTTCTTTTCTGCATTAGTACGTCGCTCCGATGTTGCTTCGCTTTGTTGATCTCTTATTCTTCCTCTCCCACTTGCCACTAATTCGTTCCATGCTTTCTCTACTTCTACACGTTTATCACGAATCTCTGCATTTTCTCTTATCTGTTTTACTCCTATCGGATTATCATGTTCCTTTAAGTTAAAACTATAATCAATTAGTCCTAAAGCTTTACTTGCACTTTTAATTTTTTCTTGTGAACGCATAGTATTATTGATCTCTTTTTTACTTTCTCGATTATTGCTCACAATTTCCTTAATACTTGTAGGTTTAATATTATGTACAGATGTAGGAATAGTAGAACTAATGCTAGAATGCTGTGAAAAAGCTGTTGTAGGAGAATGAGGAGTAACAATATCTGATCTTACATCACTACTTACAGTTTTCGTAATAGAATTTGTTATCGAAGACGAATCTGTAGTAGTTGTTACTGTAGGTGTCGACGCACCTCTACTCACAGCAATATTATCACCAACAGCACTTCCACTTGAAGCTGTATTATCACTTACAAATCCTTTAGCTCCACCTAAATCACGCGCTCCTCCTCCACGGCTTGCCATCTGATCTATCCCCTTAGTTGCAGTACCAGCAGTAGAAAGCGCTGCCATAGCTGCCTTAAATATTGCTTGTGGCTTTATAGCAACATTATTAAGAGCAACTCCTTCCGTCATATCTGCAGCGAATTCAGCTAGTTGACTACTAAAATTATACATTAAATACAAAGTAAAACATGCAGTAACTAACGCAAGCAAAATATTTTTAATTTTCTCAAAAAGCACTTTTGGTGACATAAAAAACATACCAGGCCCCAAAACAACTCCTGATAAAAACTGAAACTTTGAAAGAAATTCATCAGTAGTGGTCTCACCAGGTTTACTATTAACTATTTCACTGATATTATCTTTTGCAAAGTTAAATGCCATATTAATAGGGTTATTTAACATATACCCTAAACTATTTTTACAACTCTCTACTGAATCTTTATCAGGATATTGTGATGTATCATCCCAATCATTATTAATGTAAAATATTAAAACATCTCTCTTAGACTTAAGCCCACCTTGAATTTTATCTTCTATACTATTATGAATTAACTTGCTCTTATATTGACATTTACCGTAAAAACCATAATCATATACTGCAAACATCGTAATCATAAAAGTGACTACTACCATAGGCTGTAGCAAGAATGAAATCATCAGCTTAACCCAGCTATCAAAATAATTTCGTGTATACGCAAATAAAAACATAGGCACAAAAAGAGGAGCTAGAATACCTAGTATGACTATAGATATCATACACATAATTGTTGCATTAACCATAAAGGCAGCAACAGAAATCACAAGTAATGGGTAAGAAAGTGCAAGTGATACCAACATCATATTACCAGAGATTATCGCTGGAATTAACAAATAAATATATGGGGGGGCACTAAAACTAAAAAAATCAAAATTTAAAAAATCATGGCTTCGATAAGTATTTTCTACAAGTAGAGTAGATAATATATCAAGTCCTAAATAATGAGCAACTCTACAATCTAATGCATCCCATAATGCAATATACGAAACACTTCCATCATAATGAATATTATTAAATTTACATAAACCAGACGGAGCAGCATTCATAACCCAACTTGCTAAACCATTTATACCGTTAAGTAAGAAAGGAAACGCCCACTGAATCATCCCATCTAACCGATCATACTGAGAACCATTAGCAGGATTTATATTAATTCCTATTGAAAAATAAGTGACGAATATTATTTTCAATATAAAATTTATATACTCACTTTTTGGCGGCACTTTACCTGCAAGTAATAACTTAAAACCAAAAAACATAACATATAAAGTTAGAAAAGCCGTAACTATTTTATACATACCTACTTGGAACTGAAATAATGCACTATCTTGTCTTGATGACAAATTAACAACTTGATCTACATTATCAAAACTACAAACATCTTTACTAATTAGTAATCTAGCAATCATTTGCTTGATACATTCTATAAGAGGAGAAGTCATGACTACTGCAGTTTTTGAAGCATTATAAGCTTTTTGATAACATCCTTCTCCTGCAGCACTACAGGAAACTAAGGCTAAAGGATCGCTAGGCGTATCATTTGTTGGATCTTTAATAAAATTCTTATCTTCTACATCAATAAAACTATTATATATGGATTTTGGAAACGGCTCTTTCATATATTTACAGCCTACTGGAACATCTCCTGTAAATCCTTTTGTTGAAACACATATTCTATCTCTATCTTGAATAACTTTCCAATATATTACAGGAAAGCCTACATCAAATGCAAAACCATCATCACCAGGTTTACCTCTATATGGAATATGATATTCCTTTTTTTTATTTTCCCACGCTTGCTTTATATCATCCCAAGGATCACTCCATGTTAAGACGGCTTTAGCAATAGCAAGTGCCGATTCTGCAACCGATTTTGCACGCGATACAATTAATTTAGCATTATTACATAAAGCAAAGCGTAACTCTGGATTTTTAGGATCAATTCTGTTTGCACGAGTACATTGACCTCCGGGGAAATTCCCAAAATCACTATCGTTAAATAAATCACTGTCGTTTATTTTCAGCTTTAAAAACGTATTCATGTATAAAACGGGAGATACAAGATTCATTACCGCAAAAGTAAAAAATGGAGCAACAATACATGTATGCGAAAATTCAGTACGCATTAAATCACCTACACCTTGTGTTTCACAAGTTAAGCCACTTAAAATATCTATAATGCTATCAAGAGTATCTTTAGCATGAATTTTAGTAACTAGACCTAAATTTAGGACAAAGCTTAGTACTAATGCTATAAGTATACTACGAGGGAATAATGCCATAACTATTTACTTACCTCGTATTGTAAAGATGTAATACCATAGATTATAAACACAGAAGAAGGATATAGTCTCTGAGACGAGATCCTACTAAATGGGTGCAGGATAATAAATAGGAATCTACAATGTTTTAACTGCTTCATAAAATATAGGTAACCACTTATCCGGATCATTGCCGTATTTATCTCTAATTTGATCAAGCAACATTACAGTTTCAACTCTGCCAGATAAAACACTAATTATATTATTCATACCTTCTAAGTTAACTTTAGCAACTACGGCATCTATTCCTTGTTTTATTAAAAAATAACGTGTAGTAGGATCGGTAGTTTTAATTAAAATATATTCGCGCTGACTTAACATAAATGCACTA
Source organism: Rickettsia prowazekii str. Breinl (assembly GCF_000367405.1). NCBI lineage: Bacteria > Pseudomonadati > Pseudomonadota > Alphaproteobacteria > Rickettsiales > Rickettsiaceae > Rickettsia > Rickettsia prowazekii. The sequence continues at coordinate 653,003 of NC_020993.1, forward strand.
CGATAAATATCAGTAGCTTTTAAATTAGGTAAAAAAATCTGTGTGGCTGTTTGTTGAATCAACGTATCACTAATACTACTTTTTGCAGCATCTTCTACACTTTGTGTAGCAAATATAACAAAAGTATTTAATTTTCTCAACACTTTTAACCAATCTTTGATCTTAGGTGCAAATACTGGATTATCAATTAAAGCCCATGCCTCATCAAGTACTATCATAGTTTTTTGTCCATCTAAAGATATATTAATACGATGGAAAATATATAACAATACCGGTGCAAGACTTACAGGATCTTTAAGTAATTCCGTCATATCAAAACCAAATACTCTTGCTCTTTGTAAATCAATATCATCTATTTCATTGTCAAATATCTTAGCGTGCGAACCTTTACCAACCCACATTGCAATCCTACTTGCTAAACTATTTGGTGTATCAATACCAAGAAATGCAATAACGTTACTAAGACGTCTATCTTTTTTTTCTAATCTAAAATTGCCATTTACAGCTTGTGATAAGATTTTATTATCTTGCGCAGTTAAACTTTCACCGTTAGAAGTTACAAGCACGCGAAGCCACTCTAAAATAAACGTTCTATTCTCACTAGTATCTTCAAGATGCAAAGGATTAAAATTACATTTTAAACCAGGATCAATTACTGTATAAACTCCATTTAAAGCACGTATAAATATCTCTGCCCCTCGATCTTTATCAAAAAAGAACATACGAGGTTTGAATTTTTGTGCTTCAGCACATAAGAAATTCATAAGTACTGTTTTACCTGCACCAGTTGGACCTATAATTAGAGTATGCCCCACATCTCTAACATGAAAATTAAAATAAAACGGCGTACCTGAAGTTGTATCAAGCACTGTAACATATTCTCCCCAATGATTATCTCTAATTTTACCGAGTGGATAATTATGTTGCGAAGCAAAGCTAGCCATATTAAGAGTATTTATAGTAGATTTACGCACTATATAATCCATATTTCCAGGTAATTGACCCCAATAGCTAGGTTCCATGTTAACTTTTTCTCTTACTGGCTGAATTCCTGAATTAGAAAGCTCAACTGCTGCCATTGATAATATATCTTCTAAAGCTTTAATATTCTTTGCAGAACATAAAAGTGATAAATGATGATCTCCAAAACCAATATCGCCGCTAGTAGCCATATCAAGTGCTGTATTGATTTCAGCAATTTGTGAAGTAGCCTTATCCCCGGATTGTATCATTCTATTTTGTTGTAATTTCATTTTACCAATTGCTACCGTTCTATTAGCAAATACAAAGCTTTGAGTCATAACAAATTCAAAAGGCATTTGTAGAAATCCATCAAAAATTCCTGCAGAAGTATTAGGACCGTATTCAAGTATACTGATGATTCCAGCATATTTCTTGCCAAGCGGACTTCTTACTTCAATAGTACGAGAATCAAAAAATAATCGATGGGTAGGTAAATATTCATCAATAGTACCACGCGGTAATGCTATAGGGCCTGGTGAATCACCGCAATTAATTAAAGATGAAAGGAACTCTAAAATTTCACAATAGATACCTGATTGTGTTTGACGGACTCCAAGTAATTTTGCTCCATAACTTCTAAATGTATTAACCACTCTCGTTGACATTTCTTGAAGATTTTCTTTCATCTCTTTCATGTCATTTTCCCAAGCAGTTTTATTAGATTTCTGTCTAAGCTTCTTTAAAAAATACTCAACTATAGCAGCACCACCAGTATCAGGCTTATATAAAATACTAATATATAATTCATTAAAAAATGACCTAGCACCTGCATGTTTCTTACGCCACTCTGCCCCTAAATAAGTAATAAAATCATTAGGTACTTTTACGGTAGGATCATAAGTAAATTCTGTATCGTCAAATATTACTGCTTTACGTCTTCTAATAGTATGGAAATACATAACAATGTTTCCAGAAGCCATATTTTTAAGCAAAGCATTTCTAATATTCTTTTTAATGTCTAAATCTTCATCATCGGCAGTTTCAAAAGAAAATCCGTTGATTTTAATAACTTGTAATAAAGAATTATCTTTTGTTAAAATAGTATTACTATCCCAATGACACTTATAAGGGATAAAATGTGAAGTTGGTCTTTCTTGTTTAGATCTTAATTCTTTAGCTGCTCTAGTTCTAAATAACTTCATTACCGCACCTAATTTAACTATTTTTTGATTTATTGTACCAGTATACCTTTTTTAGGTCATGCTAAGCAACGGCGAAAATTTAGATTGTTATTATCCTCCTGTAGCTACGATCATGGGTTGTGTAGCATATACTTTGTCCTATGACACAGTTATTACATTACGGTATGACATAAAAAATTCAAATTTATATATTATACGAATTGGCTCCGTAGTAAAATTTATTAGGACATTGGCTAGTTCTTGACATTTTATTTAAATATAACTCTATAAATCTAGGCTCTTTAAAACATATAATATAAGCTACTAAATGCAAAGCACCAGCAATGAATAAAATCATAATGCCGTTATTCCAAATAAATACTATCATAGTCATTATCATATTTAACGCTGCAAACTTAATACTTACTCCAAATATCATTGTCGGTCTAGTTAAACCGACAAATAAAAGATCAGATGCTAATGTTCCTGACATAAAATCCTCTGTTAATTTTAAATATTATGGTTGAAAATAGTTCACTATTCACGAGATGTACACATAATCGTTAGTATTTTTCATCCTACTTCAATGAAATTATTATAACATTGAATATTAAAATTCGGTAATGAATATAGAAACAATTGTTATTACAATGAAGTTTACATTTAATAAATATGTGTTTTCCTGATCATACAAATGATACTATCACTGGTATGAAATTTAATACAATTTCTGTGTTAATCATAATAGGCTCACTTTTAAAACCAATAATTTACAACTTTTCGGTGAGATAATTTTGAATTTTTATTTATAGTGAATGAGTATGGCATCATAATATGTAAGTGCATTACTATAAGCTTGTTAACATAACTCAATTAAAATTACTATAATAATAGGATTATTTATATAGTATAGTAGCTTATTTTAGTAACTTTTTGACTAAAATTTTTGTCTATTTGTGATATTAAAGACAAACTGCACAAATTAATATGATTATGTACTATATATTAATATATCTCAAACTATCTAACAGATTCAATAAAAGCCGTAAATACAACCACTACTATATTGTATTAATTCTTTACCTTTGATGTTTAATGCATTGTGCAAAACTAGCTTTCAGTTCTCTCATACCTTCTTTATTCCTACTACTTACATATATAACATTACATAAGTAGTTTAAAGTTGCAAGAAAATTCTGTGCTTCGTAGTTAAGGTTTTCACGATCTGTAACTTTATCGGATTTAGTAAAAATAATTTGAAATTCTCTTTTATTTGCAAGTAATAACTCAGCTACCTTCTTATCGTTTTCTTTTATACCTCTTCTTGAATCGATCAATAAATTAACTAACATTAAATTATGACTATTTCGTAAATAATAAGTAATTAACCCTTCCCATTGTTCTTTGACTGATATAGGAACATTAGCAAAACCATAACCTGGAAGGTCAACGATAATAAGTTTATCTACAATATTAAAGAAATTGATTTGCCTAGTACGTCCCGGAGTATTAGAAACTTTCGCAAGACTTTTATTATTACATATCGTGTTTATTATGCTTGATTTACCGACATTCGACTTACCAACAAAAACAATTTCAGGTAATGAAAAATCAGGGATTTGATTTATATGAATAGCACCTGCTACAAATTTAGCTTGATGACGGAAAAGTTTACTATAATCAATCGATTTTTTATTATTTAGAGCTTTTCCATTATTAATCATATATAGCTTGTTAGATTTAATTTTATGTATTGTATTCAAACGAGATTATACACTATGTATGGCACGACACTAATATTCAGCACATCGCATTATCGTGTGAAATATTAAAATAAACTATGTAACCTAGTTCGCTTGACCTAAAAAGAATAAAATACCATGAACAATACACTTAGTGTAGTGGCAATAAAATTGATACACGTATCATTTATACTGAAACGTAAATTACATAGGCGCTATTATAGAAATATATCATCAAACTTCAAGACTACTATAATTGAACTAGAATGACATTAAATTGGTAGCGGGGGCTGGATTTGAACCAACGACCTTCAGGTTATGAGCCTGACGAGCTACCGAACTGCTCCACCCCGCAATAACTGAGAATTTAAAGATTTATCTGTATTATCAGAGTATTAGTAGACGATACGTAACTACTCTACTTAAACATTACAAAAGCTTTAAAGAATTAAACAAGTATAACAAAATGCTATTCTAACTAGCTTCTTTCTTGCTATCGAAAGAAAGACCCGCGAACCTTTTATTAAAATCACTAACACTTTTATTAGATTGATTTACTACATTTCCGGAATCCTTATTCCATGCTGGATGTTTTCTAAAATCAACATCCATTAAAATCTCACCTATAGGATGAGTAGACATTGTTTCAAAAATATTACTGCCTACTTTAATCAAAAGCTTTTTATATTCTGGATGTATACCGTTTTTCATAATGATTTCGCTGCTTTAATATGAATTATTTTTTGCTTAATAGCTCTAGCCGCACTAGATAAAATATCATCATTTGCTTTTAGAATATATGCATCAAAACCTCCAGCTTTTTCTACTGATCTAATACATCTAGCATTAACAGATAATCTATATACCTCATCTGTTATATCACTTCTAAACTTAATCGACCTTAAATTAGGCTCAAAACGTCTTCTAGTTTTACGTTGAGAATGTGATACATTATTACCATATAAAACACCAACACCTGTGAGTTCACACTTACGAGACATAAGTTAAATACCTTAAAATTTAATATAATTCAAATAAATTAAGAGTCATATATGAAGATCAACTTTAATAATACAAGGATCGCAACTTAAATACGTAACTTGTAGAAAGACAATGCAAACTTTTGAAGTTCACCTATATACAACAGATCTATACAGAATAAATAAAAAATATAAAATAATACTACTATAGTGTCAACAGATAATTGTTTTTTTATAGCTTAAATACTAGCTAATGCTTGATTTTATTAAATAACAGAAAAACTATTGCATAGGAAGCTAGTTCAATAATATAACTAGAGTGATCAAAGTCACTTTCAAGCTTTCATAAATATATTAATCATCTTACTCAAAAAAGATTCAGTACTAAGAAGAAAATTTATCATAAGCGAACATCAGCATTGGATAATGGAAGATTTAAAATGAGCAATCATCATATTGCTAACTACACAAAACTGAACAAATAACAGTAATTGTCGTGCTGAATATCAATTGATAGGATGCAAATAGCGAGTAACAAAAGATAAAGGATTAATAATGACAAGATTAGCTCTATGTACTACTGATAAAACGAAAAATTGTCAAGAAATTCAATAAAGCAATAGAATATACCAGTACTGTTTATTATGAAGTTATTCGTGTAAAATAGTATAAAATTGGTATTACTAATCAAGAAAAGATAAATACTTATAACATTCAACAATGCATTTCTGTTTTATTATAATAATCAATGCACTAAAGAACTGCATTAGCATTTGTGCGCAGGTTTACTTAAGCTAATTCTTAAACACATATAATAAGAAACTCTCCTTAATAATAATGAGAAGCTTATTTATAAGATTGCGTTAAATTGTCGTATCAAAGGTAATATTCGTAATAGTAACACAAGATAACTACTCTAATGTGAATATAAAATATATGACACCCGGTTACTCTCACATGAATTAGATTTGATCTAATAACCTATAAATTAATAGTCTTACACTTTACCATTAAAATGAAATACAAGAACTATTATTCAGTTTAGTCCTAATTTAATAAAAACATTATAATTTAACCAAATATCAACAAGACGATTCACTAAAATTTCAGAAGAAATTCTAGAAAATTAGTAAAAACATTTAAGAATGAAAACTGATTATTTATTATCTAACCATTTAAATATGTTAAAAAGTGTACGATCAGATAATAAAATAAATATATATTACTACCTAACTATAAACTAGGTAGTAATTTTGAGAAATTATGACTACACTAAAGTGTACAAAAAAGATTTTTCATAGCTATTCTTGTAAATAACAATGAATCAATAAAACTAAACAAATGATAAAATATAATACAATCTCTCTACTAATAAAAATAAAATTATCAAATAAAAATTGAATATAAAATATATGATACTTGCATATAATTAAATTAAGTTGCATTAACTAAAAAATTAATCAAAACAGTTAATTAATAACTTTAATCCAAAAACAAATAATTTGAAGTAATGCTTCACATGAAGTATCTAATACTAAATATACTTACTAATCTTTATGGTATTAATAATATGATTAATGTTAGATATAACGCCAAATTTTTTTGAATTATATTATGTATCATGGCGCGGAGTTATAGTTAGTTAAATTTGTAGAATTCAATTGATACTCAGTGTACGACATCACCAATAACTATATTTATCTTTATGCTGCATTTAGTGAAGCTATAAAAATAGGTATAATGTATTTATAAGTAAAATAGGCACAAGCCAAACCTAATATAGTACCGATAACAATTATACGGAACTTTGCAGGACTAAAAATTAAAATAACTATTCCAAGAATAATGACTATTTTGATTATATCATCTGTTTTATAAGAGTTAGAGTTTATAGAATAAACATTTTGATTTATACCTAGAAATATTATTATACTTAATAATACGTGCTTAAACATTTTATACCTCTATAGGACCCGTAGTTAATCCATTTATAAATTGTGTTAAATAAGGATTATCACTATTACGCATTTCCTCTTTGCTACCGTACCATTGAATTTTTCCATGATAAATCATCGCTATTTCTTTAGCTATTTTTTCAGTACTAATCATATCATGAGTTATAGTAATGGTAGTTGCACATAATTCTTCTTGGATTTTTATAATTAATTCATTGATCACATTTGCCATTATAGGGTCAAGTCCTGTTGTTGGTTCATCAAGAAATAAAATCGATGGTGTACTACAAATAGCCCTAGCAAGTGCTACTCTTTTTTGCATTCCTCCCGATAATTCGGAAGGATAAAGATCAAGTATTCTAGTAGATAAACCAACAGAATTAAGCTTTGCACCTGCAAGGTCGTTTTTTTCTTTCTTGGATAATTTTTTAGTATTGAAAGTAATATTATCACGTACATTTAAGGAGTCAAATAATGCTCCACCCTGAAACAAAAAACCTACACCTTTCATAATCTCAAATTTGTGTGTATTCGAGATATCTTGTATTTCTAAATTATCAATAAAAATTTGGCCTTTATCAGGTTTAATCAATCCTACTATACTTTTAATGAGTACAGATTTACCGCTACCGGAACCACCCAAAATCACTAACGAACTACCTTTTTTTACATCCAAATCTATTCCATCTAACACCTTATGATGAGCAAATGATTTATATAATGAACGAATTTTAATTTTAAATTCTTCCTTTGTTGACATATTTAAACTTTAAAAAATAGTTCAGTTATTAAATAGTTACTTATTAAAATAAGAATAGAGGAATTTACTACTGCCGAGGTAGTTGCTCTTCCCACTCCCTTAGCTCCTTTACCTGAATAGTAACCACTATAACAACTTATTATAGAAATAATAAACCCAAAAACAGTAGCTTTAATAAGACCGGAAATAACATCAATTGGTTCTAAATACTGAAAAGTACTTGTTAAATAAGCTGTACTATTAAAATCAAGTTTATATATCCCTACTAAATAACCACCCATCACACCAATGATATCACCGATTAAAACAAGACAAGGCATCGTAATAATAGCCGCTATTACTCTTGGACAAACTAAATATTTAATAGGATCAGTCGATAAAGTATATAACGCATCTACCTGCTCAGTTACTCTCATTGTTGCTATTTCAGCTGCAATTGATGCACCAACTCGTCCAGCTACTATTAATCCAGCTAAAACTGGTCCAAGTTCTCTAGTCAGCGACAATACTACTACCGTTGCAATAGAATTTTCAGCTGAGAAACGTGAAAATCCTGTATAACTTTGTAATGCAAGCACTGCACCTGAGAAGAAAGTTGTCATCGCAACAACTGGAAGCGAATGGAACCCGATAAATAATAATTGTCTAATTATTAAACTTAAATATAAAGGTGGTTTTATGATACTGCTAATGGCAATAAAACTAAATAGAGAAAAAATGCCTACACTTTGTGCAAACTTTATAGTATGTTTACCAACCAAATGAGCTATCTTTAATAACATTTATGTATATTTTTGATCACTTACTAAGTTTAATATCATTTTCTAGCGTATACTTAAATCCAGTAACCTATCATGTAATACAACGAATTTATACTGATCCTTTTTAAATTTTCTTGGACACACTGCCAAGCTACTGTATTACATAAGATATCTACGATATATACTTTCTCTTATATCTACTACCAAGGCTAGTCAATACCTCATATCCGATAGTCCCTATAATACTCGCTATTTTATCTGGCGTACAATAATTACCTATAATCTCTGCTTCCTGCCCAAGAAAAACCTCGGACGGTGGTAGATCTGTAACATCAATATTTATCAAATCCATCGATACACGCCCTACTATAGGAACTCTACAACTATTAATAAATACTTCACCTTGACTGCTAAAATTACGACTAAATCCATCGGCATAACCAAGTGGTAACGTTGCAATTACACTATCACGCTTAGTTGTAAAAGTCATATTATAACCGATATGACTATCTAGTGTCAAATTCTGTAAGTCAATTATAGGAGCCTTTAAAGTTACAGGATTCTGTAGACGTACAGTATAACTTCCTTTTAAAGGTAATTTGGGAGTCAATCTGACACTAACATCTGGACATTTATTTATACACGCTGTGGTAGTAAGAGCTGCTGTGTTGCTTTCAAATTCCTCTGTATAAGACAGATTAGACGAAACCTCTATTAAAGAATTAAGTCCGTATAAAGCCGCACCTGGCCTTGCTAAATCAAAATGATAATCCTGCCCTAAAAATATGCCACCGGAATTAGCAAAACTTGCCTTAACGTTTGGAAAATATTCCAAATAAACTTTAAATCTGTTTAATTGTATTAAATTATATGGATTACCAGTTTCTTCAGAAGCTGCTAAATGACTGATAATATATTGCAGATCTAAACCTTTTAATAAATCACGATCATTAATCAACTGTTCTATCTCATCAGAGTTTAAGCCAAAACGATTAAGCCCAGTATTAAAATGTAGATAACAAGGCAATATTTTTCCTTTTAAATTACTAAATTTTTGCCAGATTTCTATTTGGCTTAAATTATTTAGAACAGGAGTTAAATTATATTGTATAAGCTCTAAAGCATCATGTGTAAAAACTCCATTGAGAACTAAAATAGTTATATCATTATTTAGTACTTTACGTAAATTAATTCCCTCCTCGCTTGTAGCTACAAAAAAATACTGACAATTTTCTTTTATTAAAGCTTTAGCAATTTGCATCGCACCAAGCCCATAACCGTTAGCTTTAACTACAGCACCAACTAATGCAGTTTTACAAATATCTTGTAATAAACGATAATTATTCTTTATTGCAGATAGATTTATTTCTAGGGTACACAAGCTCATAGTATATACTCATTTTATAACACTATAATATTATGAAAATTTATAGATAAGTCAGATACTTCTAGAGTATCATTAACAAAAATCTGATCTACTACCAAATTTACAATTTTTTATAAATGGTAGGAAGAATTGATTACAAAAGCACTAACTGAATCACATGTTCTTTTAAAAATTTTTCTGCTTTTAATATTGTCATCAATGAATATAACTATACCTAGTATTGATATAATCTCAATTGATTGATACTCTTGTTTTTACTAATTTTATTTGATTGATAATTTCTTTTCAATAATGACAATTGCTACTTTAAAACGTAATAATGTTGGTTCAAGATTAGAAATAGCAATTTATATTGTAGTATAAACTCATATACTCCCATCTTTACAAATCGTCTATTAAATTAGAAAAAATTATTTATCTTAACACAACCAAAATAAGGTATAAAAATCACTCAATTTACTCTTTATTATTGCATCTACTAAAAAAATAACTTAATTAGACCATAATGAACTTACTTTAATGTAGAGTGTACTATGATGACATTATATTAAGAGAAATGCTTCTTTAATTTCTATTTTTATTACAGAATCATTAAATAATTCACATGGCTCAATAGTATAGCTCAATGATAACAATATTAACTACTAATCTACTAAGATTTTCATGAAGATCATGTTTAAAGTGCTTGATACAATAGTATCAGTTTTTATCAAGCCACTGTATAATACAAGAAAATGCTATATACACACTGTCGAAGACAAAATGATAAAAAATTTATATATTTAAGAATGATTTTCTAATTTTTGTATTAATACCTCAAAACCTTGATTTTTTAAAGTCTCAGTAAATTCGTCTTGTTGAGCTCCAATAAGACTTATACCTTCTGTAATTATATCTGAAATTTTAAAAAAATCTTTTCCATTTCCTTTCATTTCACGTACAAGATACTCTACTTTAATAGGATCTTGCTCTTTATTACTAATGATATTCATAGCAACCAAAAAATCAGTTGAACTTAAAGGACGGACACCTACTATTTTAGGATGTTCGCCTTTATAATCTTTTATTAAATCAGTATAAGATTTAGTAACATATTTAGAATAAACTTTAATAAATTCCTGAATCTGCAAACCTGATAAAGTTTTTATACCATTTCTTCCTAATGTATATTTAGCCATCCATTCAAAATCGAGATTCTGAGACATTAATTCACGTGCTTTAGAAATTTTGACACGCTCAGATAGTTTACTATCATTTAATATACTAGAAGCATCCTTGACTAAGTTAGTAACGTAATCGTGCAAACCAGAAGGCACTTTCTCAGTAGAATAAGAAGAAAACGTTATAGCTAATAGAAACAAACCTGTAATAATTTTTTGCATATAATCCTCTTTGATTTAATTAATTCTTGGGTTTAGGACATTTAAAATTTTCAGGATATTGAACCGATGCTTCACGAGCACGATGTAATGCTGATCTAATAGCTACATAAGGATCGGTAGAATTCTTCATTACATAATCACTAAATGGTAATACAATATATCGATCGGTTATCTTGCTAACTGCCAGTATCCATAAATCAAAATCATTATGAGTATAGTACATTAATGGATTAATAGCATAATTAGTAATTACTGAATCTGTCATATCTCTTGCGTTAGTACTACCGATTATCGGTAAGACTAAATAAGGACCTGGAGCAACACCATAATGTGCTAAGGTACTACCAAAAGTTTGACGATCAGACTGTAAACCTACTTTACTCGCAACGTCAAATAGCCCCCCTATACCAAGCGTCGTATTAATAAGAAACCGCCAAACGCTTTTCATAGTTTTATCGTAATTTAACTGTAATCCGTAATTTACTACAGTAAGCGGTGTATAGACATTACTAATAAAACTATTAACACGCGCTTTTATGTAATCATTAGTAATATTTTTATAACCTACAGCTAAAGGACGAAAGATTATATAATCTAATACCGAATTAAAAGCAAACACTTTACGGTTAAATTTTTCATATGGATCATAAACTTCTAAGCAACCGTTTTCATTTCTGCCACCATTATAGGTATATATGTCATTATCAACATATTCAAGATCAGCTCTTCCAAAAAGTGAGCATAGTATAATAGATAGTATAATTAAAATTTTCATTAATTTATGTTATTTTCTTACAAACAATAATACTATATTTATTGTTTTCCGCTAGTATTATTTCATCTGAAGTCAATATAGTAAAATTATTTTTTTGTAAAAAATTATTTACTTCATTTAAGTTAAAAATAAATTCTTTACGTTTTGCGGAAAATTGTGTCTTTACTGAATTCGGCAAACAAAGAGCAAAATATCCTTGTTTCTTAATACATGAGTATATTAAATTAAAATATTTAATTAAATTGTTAGTAAACGATAATCCGCAAAAACTAAGAATAATATCAAATTTATTAGAGTTTTGTTTTAAAAATTCATCAATAGCAATATTATATATATGATTGTAAATTTTAGTATTTTGATAAAATGTTGCTTGTATTTCATTCATGAAAGAAGAAATTTCTACACCTGTTAAAGTAAAACTTTCTGGAAAACGTTTTTGCACTTCATAACCTACAAGCCCTATATTGCTTCCAAGTTCTAAGATAGAGTAATTATCAGATAAATCTGATATATGCTTAAGTGTCTCATTAACAAACCTATATGGAAGATGGATATTTTTTTCATTATTAAAAATAGTAGGATAATATTGAGCAATTAAATCACGATATTGTGCCCAAATTTCTTGTGGTATTTCAGTAATAAACTGATAATTTTTTAAAAAATTTATAAAAATAGTTTTATATTTTTCATTAGATTTTTCTAAGTATACTGTAGCTTGTCTGTAGTTATTTTTTAAATAATAAATCAATCCAAGTTGATAATATACTTTAGAATCATTAGAATTAAAAAATTTATTAACTAGTTTAAATCTGAGTAATGCATCATTTAAATTACCCTTATATAAATGATCAAATCCAAGCTGATAATTAGTTTCAGCTAAATGAGAGAACTTATATTTACAATCATTTATATAATTTCTAAACTCTAAAATTTGATTTTTAATAAAATGCGGTATATTTATTATAGTTAAGTAATAATGTTTGATTATGTATTTTATTTTACCAAGCATAGTTTAATTACTAAATTCATATTATTTACACTATAATAAAGCATATCTTAATAAATTTTTAAATAAAATAATTTTATTGAGATTAAAATTGCTGTATTATCGTTTATTATTAATGTTATTCTAAAGTATATAAGAATCCGAATTCAGTATTTTAAGATTCTCAAAGCTCATTTTATGAATAACATCAAGAACTTATTAATACGTGCTCAAATTATGTCAATAATTTCTACGAGGCTAAATTCTATAAAGCCATCACCAACACTTGCAGTTGTAAAGAAAACACTTGAACTGAAAAAAGCAGGAGTGAACATTATAGCACTAGGTGCCGGTGAACCTGATTTTGATACGCCTGATAATATTAAGGAAGTGGCAATTACATCAATTAAAGACGGATTCACTAAATATACTAATGTTGATGGGATACCTCTTTTAAAGCAAGCAATAAAAAACAAATTCAAACGCGAAAATAATATAGATTACGAGCTTGATGAAATAATAGTAAGTACTGGTGGGAAACAAGTCATATATAATTTGTTTATGGCATCTTTAGATAAAGGTGATGAGGTAATTATTCCTGTGCCATATTGGGTTTCATATCCTGATATGGTTGCACTTAGCACAGGGACACCTGTTTTTGTAAATTGCGGAATTGAAAATAATTTCAAATTAAGTGTAGAAGCTCTAGAGCATTCAATTACGGATAAAACTAAGTGGCTTATTATTAATTCCCCTAGTAATCCTACAGGTGCGGGTTATAATTGTAAGGAATTAGAAAATATTGCTAAAACTTTAAGAAAATATCCTAATGTAAACATAATGTCAGATGATATTTACGAGCATATTACTTTTGATGATTTTAAATTTTATACATTAGCCCAAATAGCTCCTGACTTAAAAGAAAGAATATTTACTGTAAACGGAGTTTCTAAAGCTTATTCTATGACAGGTTGGCGTATAGGATACGGAGCAGGTTCTAAAGCCTTGATTAAAGCGATGACTATTATTCAGTCACAAAGTACTTCAAACCCTTGTTCAATAAGTCAAATGGCTGCTATTGAAGCGTTAAACGGCACTCAAGATTATATAAAGTCTAATGCTTTAAATTTTCAAAAAAAACGTGATCTTGCTTTATCAATTTTAGAAGAAGTCACATATTTTGAGTGCTATAAGCCGGAAGGGGCATTTTACTTATTTGTTAAATGTGATAAAATATTTGGCACTAAAACTAAATCAGGAAGAATTATTGCGAATAGCAATAATTTTTCCGAATATTTACTTGAAGAAGCAAAAGTTGCTGTAGTACCAGGTATTGCGTTCGGCTTAGATGGATATTTTAGAATCTCCTATGCCACTTCTATGCAAGAGCTAGAAGAGGCTTGTATTAGAATTAAGCATGCTTGTAATGCTTTATAATACTAAATTGCTATACCGCAGCTAACTGTGGACGTGGTAGCTAAAAATAAAATAATATGAATAATTATAAATATTTATATTGATACTGCGGTCAAACTGCGGTATTGCGCTGGCAAAATAAACAATGCGAAAAGCTCTTAAAAAATTTTTAAAAAATAGTAAATGCTTACTTAGCATAATTACTATTTTACTATATTGGTATTTACGCTTTGTTTATTTTACTTCAAGGCAGAAATTTATATTTTATGATAACAGAAATAAGGAAAAATTCTTAAACGAACAAGGTGTAATCTTTGCATTTTGGCATAATATGCTTGCATTAAGTCCTGCTATGTTTACAGGACATAGAAATGTCTATGCTTTAATATCACCACATTTAGATGGTAAAATTTTAAATGCTCTAGTAGGGAAATTTGGTTGCCAAGTTATAGTAGGTTCTACTAATAAGAATTCAATTGTAGCTTTACGTAATATTATAGGTAAATTATCACAAGGTGCAAATATAATAGTAACGCCGGACGGTCCTAAAGGACCTGTATATAAAGTAAATAGTGGCATTACTGAAATTGCTTACAGATATAACAAAAAACTGATTCCTATAGTTAGCTCTACTTCTAGATGTTTCAGATTAAAAAGTTGGGATAAATTAATAATACCAATACCGTTTGGTACCATTAAAATAATAGTTGGCTCACCTCTAGCACTTGTAGCAGATAAAGTAAAAAATCATCTAAATCTCGAAAAACAATTAAAAAGCTTAACAGAGAGCTTAAAGAAATGATGCTATTATATTATACTTTAAGCTTTATATTGTTACCTGTTTATTTTATCATAATTTTTATACGTTTATTAATCGGCAAAGAAGATATAAGACGCATACAAGAACGTTTTGCTATTGGTAAACAAAGGCAAAATAGTGCGTTAGATTTCATACAAATGTCTGTTAATAAAGAGGGATTTACAGACCACAAAACTACATCTTATGTAGACATGCATAGAAATGCAAGTCTAATGTATAAATTATCTTTAGAAAGAAGTTATGCACACAGTCTAGTATGGATTCATGCAGCCAGTGTCGGTGAAGTCATGACCGCTCTAACATTAATACATAATATAAGTAAACTAGCACCTAATGTTCGTTTTTTAATAACTTCTTGGACAAATGCTTCTGCTAAAATATTAAGTACTAAATTACCTAAAATAGCCACTCATCAATTTTTGCCTATAGATAATGTTATTTTTACTCGAAAATTTTTAAGAAATTGGCAACCTGATTTAGGCATTTTTATAGAATCGGAATTATGGCCTTGTACTATTAATGAGGGTGCAAAATATTGTAAATTGCTACTAATTAACGCACGTATTTCCAATAAATCATTTAAAGCTTGGCTAAAAAGAAAAAGATTTTTTCAGCTTATCATAAAAAATTTTAGTAAAATTATTGTGCAAAGTGAACGTGATTTACAAAAATTCAATGCACTTGGCATATCAGATGCAATGAATTTAGGCAATATTAAATTTGCCAATGAAAAACTTCTAGTTAATCAAGAAAAGTTATCAAAATTAATCTTACATTTAGACAACAGACGAGTTTTAGTATTTGCTAGCACTCACCCTGAAGATGAAGAAGTAATTTTACCAATAATCAACAATCTAAAAGAGCAGTTTATAGATTGCTATATTATCCTAATTCCAAGACATCCTGAGCGAATTAAATCAATTATCAATAATTGTAAGTTGCATCATTTATCCGCTACCGCTAAATCACAAAATGATTTACCTGTATTAAACAACGATCTTTATATAGTTGACAGGTTCGGTGAAATGGGACTGTTTTTTTCTGTAGCCACAATTTCTTTTATCGGTGGTTCTTTTAAACAAGGCGGACATAATATTTTAGAAGCGGCATATTTCTCTAATTGTATTATATTCGGTCCTGATATGAGTAAAAACACTGATATCGCTAAAGGCATATTACAAAATAACGCAGCTATCCAAATAAAAAATGGTAAAGATTTACTAAATACACTAACATCTCTACTTAATGCAAATAATGCTCTAAAACTTAAAACTTATCGTGAAAATGCTTTAAAATTTGTTGAGAATAATCAAAAAAAAATCCTAGATGAATATCTACAAATAATTAAGCAGTTTCTTCCATAATCAAAGCTCATCAATAAAAGTAAAATTTTTATAACATCATTTTTACTAAATCAGATAAGAGTTAATATTAGGTAGAGATGAAAGCACGTTATAATTATGATGGAATATTAAGGCAGTAATAGAGGAATAGAAAGAAGACCGTAGAAAAGTAGAATGTCAGAATGTATATTATAGTATGACTAAGAAGTCCTACCATTAGGAGACAGAATTGAATAGAAGCAAATAACAAAAAAGATATAAGAAGACTTGTAAAATGACTATATTATAGAAAGTATAAGTTATCTTAGCAAGTGATATCAAGTCATTAGATAATGACACAATAGAGATTGAACAAACTACAGATACTACTTTAGTTAATGAATAGTACTGGAAGTACTAAAATAATTAATCCTGATGTAAATGGCAAAACTCTAGTAAAATTTAGAGCCTAATATTACAACTATAAATAACAATTTGCTACTACTACATCAATAAACCTATTGAACTTCAAAGTTAAAACATGTAATGATGAGATTTCAAGAAGCAATAATAAAGATTCTTAATATATAAACAATTACTATGTAAATTGCATGTTTTAACATTAAGTCACGTATTTTTATAAAGTCATCTTTAGTACGCACAAGAAACTGCAAAAAACATTATCAAATTAAATCGAGAATCTATTGTCTACAGATTAGTTAGATTCACAATAGATGGACAACTTATTGAATAAGTATTTTGATTATATAAGAATAATTAAGCTATTATTATAGCTCTTTCCAGCATTATATCTGGCTTGTAGTATTGATCATGCAAGCTATTTATTATAAAAATGCCTATACATTTATAATCCAATTTAACACAAAAAATTAACGGAAATATAAAAGCAATAGCACTAGCACAGCCTAACTCTGCATACCATATAGAAGCTATCATAATATGATTAGTATTTTTTGCTTATACTACAAGCTCTCACCAAATGATAGAATTGCATTTTGTCTATACAATGAACAATGCTTATAAAGCATTTTTGTATTAATATCACGTGCGATTAGTAATAAATTTCGTAACAAAAATCCAAAAAAATAACTTAAATCAGAATGTTTAATTCAGCATTTGAATTGCTACGTTAACTACTCTAGATAATTTTCTCTCAATGATTATTTTGATATACACACAGAAATGACTTTGATGAATCTATAGAATAGATACATTAACACTGTGTAATAGCAGCTACTTCATCAGCAAAGTTTTTTTCTGCATGTTCTATACCTTCTCCAAGTGCATATCTAATAAATTTAGTAATTTTAATTTCTGCACTAAGTTCTTGTTCAGCATTTTTAATTACTTCTGCAACTGTAAGTTTTGGTTCAAATAAGAAATTTTGATGCAGTAATACAACTTCTGAAAAGAATTTACGTATTCTACCTTCTACCATTTTTTCTATAATATGATTAGGTTTACCTTCTTCTTTAGATTTTTCAAAAAATACTTTTTTTTCACGTTCTATGAGTGATTTATCTAAACTTAAAGTATCTATACTTTGTGGATTATTTCCTGCTACATGAACAGCAATTTGTTTAGCTAAAGCTTCTAATTTTACTTTATCTTTTGCATTAGATTCAAGCCCTACTAATACAGAAATTTTCCCTAAATGTGGTACAACTTCATTATGTACATATGAACCAATTGCTCCATTAGATATCTCTAATATATCCATACGACGTAATGTTAAATTTTCACCTATTATAGCGATATTGTCTATAATCTCTTCTTCAACTGATTTACCACTTTGCATTTTAGATATTTTAAGTGTATCTATATTTTGTGCAATTATTGCAAGATTCACAATATCTTTAACTAAATCCTGAAATTGCTTATTTCGAGCAACAAAATCTGTTTCAGAATTTACTTCAATGACTGCACTAATAAGCCCATCAACTTTTACAGCAGTTAAACCTTCAGAAGCAATGCGTCCGGATTTCTTGACAGCAGCAGCTAAACCTTTCTTACGAAGAAAATCAATAGCTTCCTCAAAATTACCACTGGTTTCTATTAACGCTTTTTTGCAATCCATCATACCTGCGCCGGTTTTTTCTCTTAATTCTTTGACCACTACAGCACTTATATTTATTTCACTCATACTTTAATTTTCTCCTTTATTTAGCTTAAGAATATGTAATCGTCATTGCAAGGAGAAGCAAAAAACCTTAACATGATAATCCAAGATATTTTAGATTATCATAAAGCCTTATGACTACTCGCAATGAGAACACTAATAATCCACACAATAACATTTATGTATTATCAGAATTGTTATTTTCACAGGCACCACCTAATGCTTGATCAAATTCTGTATTTGTCTCTTCATCAATATTTTGCGTTTTAGATAATTTTTTAGATTGTTTTAATTTAGAAACAGTTTTAGAAGAAGTTAAAGCTTTATCTGTATGATCCTGCATAGTGCCAATATCCACTCCTGAAACTTTCATTGATTCTTCAAGTCCTTGTAATGCTGCATCTGCAAATAAACTACAATAAAGTCTTATTGATCTTATAGAATCATCATTACCAGGAATTGGATAATCTACATTATCAGGGTTAGAATTAGTATCGACTACTGCAACTACAGGAATATTAAGCTTTACTGCCTCATTAATTGCGATATGCTCTTTATTAGTATCAATTACTACTAAAAGATCAGGTTTAGAATTAAGATTTCTAATACCTGCAAGAGATAAAAGTAATTTATCTTTCTTGCGACTCATATCCAGTATTTCTTTCTTAGTATAACAGATACGAGCTTCT
Organism: Rickettsia prowazekii str. Breinl; assembly: GCF_000367405.1. NCBI lineage: Bacteria > Pseudomonadati > Pseudomonadota > Alphaproteobacteria > Rickettsiales > Rickettsiaceae > Rickettsia > Rickettsia prowazekii. Next base: position 672,261 of record NC_020993.1, read on the forward strand.
TCACTTTCTAAGGTTTTTTCTAGCTTTTCTAATTTTTCTATCGAACATGCAATAGTTTTCCAGTTAGTTAACATACCCCCAAGCCATCTATTATTGACGTAATACTGCCCACATTTTTCTGCATATTCGGCTATAATATCACTTGCCTGTATTTTTGTACTTACAAATAATATTTTGCCATCTTTTTTTACGGTTTCATATATTGCATTCAAAGCCACGCTCATTAAAGCTGCACTTTGTCTTAAATCTATTATATGGACATCATCACGTTCACCATATATATAAGATGCCATCTTAGGGTTCCAACGTGAAGTCTTGTGACCGAAATGCACACCAGCATCTAATAATTCTTTAATGTTAATAGGTGATATTTTTGACATTTTAAATTCTCCTAATTGTTAGTTTATACCTCCGTAAGATATTGTGTATATTAATCTCATGACTTGACCAAAGTCTCCAAAAATAACTTAACTTTTAGATACCATGATCAAATCCTGATCAAGCCATAACATAATATGAAAGCTCTATACATGCACTAACATACATCTTACGTGTGAATTTTTACTTACGCTTTAGATAATCGTAATTGCAATGATTAATATCTACATGTAGCAGCTTTGTCATCCAGTTACTTGATCTCAGGATCCAGTATTAAATTTGTTCTGGATTCTGCGATCAATATCAACACTAAGCACTTTTTCAAGCCATACATTCAACATCTTATCTCAATGACAAAGAAAGTATAAGTCTAAAAATTATAGAGATATATTGTGTAATATACAAGCTTTTATTCTTTGCGCCAAATAGTAATATAGTTAGATTTATCTTCTAGAATTATTTTTTTCTCTAATAGCTGATTACGAATTTTATCAGCTAACAGCCAATTTTTTTGTTTTTTTGCTTTCAAACGTTTATTTATAAGTTCATTTATATAAAATTCATCAACATCACGATTAAACCACTCATATTGAGTCTTACGCATTAAACCAATAAAATTAGCGCAAGTAATAATAGCAGAAGCATTAAACTTTCTTTCTGCCTCAGTTTTAGAAATAAAAACACATTTAGCGTAGTCATTGATTATTTTTATGGCAAGGGGAGTATTCATATCATCAAATAAGCTTCGCATGAAATTAGACGGTAAATCTACTTTTTGTACATTAATGTGTTCTATAGCTCGATACCAATAATCTAAAGTTTTCTTAGCATCATCTATAGCTTTATCATTATAATCGAGTGGGCGCCTATAGTGACTACTTAATAAGAATAGTCGTACTACTTCTCCTTGAATTTGCTTATCCATTAAATCCCTTACTGTTATAAAATTACCAAGAGATTTGCTCATTTTGCTACCGTTTACAGTTAAAAAACCATTATGTATCCAATATTTGGCATAGGTAGAACTTGGAAAAGCACATCTACTTTGTGCAATCTCATTGGTATGATGTGGGAAAATTAAATCTGCTCCACCTCCATGAATATCAAAATTTTGCCCTAAATATTTATAGCTCATGGCTGAACATTCAATATGCCATCCAGGCCGACCAAGCCCCCAAGGACTTGTAAAATTTATATTTTCCGGCTCATTTTTCTTTGCTGGCTTCCATAATACAAAGTCCTGTGGGTTTTTTTTAGTTTTACTATTTTCTATACGAACTCCCTCAAACATTGCTTCTAAATTGCGATTAGATAATTCTGTATAATTTGGAGCTGATAAAACATCAAAATAAACATGATTATCAGCAATATATGCATGATCTTTTGCTATTAAGCGTTCTATTATTTCGATCATTACATCAATATGCTCTGTAGCTTTAGGCTCAATAGTTGGTAACATGCAACCTAAATATTCCATATTTATATGAAACTCTCGCGTAACTTTATCAGTCAAATCATTAATAGTAATACCGAGTAATTCAGCTCTATCAATAATTTTATCATCAACATCAGTGATGTTACGTACATATTTTACGGCCTTTTTACCGAAAATTTTTATAATTATACGATAAAGTAAATCATATACTACTACTGACCTACTATTACCTATATGAGGATTATCATAAACAGTCGGTCCACACACATACATTTTTATATTAGCAGGATCTTGAGGATTAAAAACCTCTTTAGTACGAGTCAGAGTGTTATATAAGTGAAGTTTCATTATTTACAAAAAATTGTTGATGGCATTATAATATGATGTATTAAGCACATTTTGTTTGAAAATTATTAGTCAATAAATTGAATATATAAATTAACAAATATTATATCTCATTTATAAAAAAAACAATTAATAGACATTTAAACTAAAAAATTCCAACTCAAAAATATGTTTTCACTTTTCTCATGTCAATATGTTTATGAACTAGTAGCTTTTAAATTAGTACTAGAGGAGAAAACTTTAAAGATCTAGTAAGTAAAACTATCACAAGAAAAAACATAACATAATTTTAGAAAATGTTACTCCAAATCAAAAAATTCCAAGAAACAGCTTTAGTTAAGTTTTACTCAAAAAAATGATCAAAAATATAAGGAAACAGATTGATCAAGTTTTGTGCGGTATAACTAAGATAATAGAATACAAGCAAGTGCTAAAATTTTTCATACAAAATAATGGATAAAACCAATAAGAAGCAGTAATAAATTTTGACACTAAAATAAGATTATAATATAGAAAAATACTAAATATAGTACAATAAACAGAGACATTAGATACAAAAAGCAGAAAGGAGTACTCTTAACAATAAATATGACACATGATTATTTAATCAGCACTGCAATTATTAACAAGAGATAAGACAATATATAGCGAATGAACATTTTTCTACAGGAGTGTAAAATAGGTTTAGTATATATTATGGGAATGAAGTCAATAAAATTTTTACAATTAAATAGCTCTACAAAAAAAAGAGCAAGAACAAAAATTTGATGCCGATACAAATGCAGCAATACACTACATCATATCAATAGCAATAAAAATGCTTAATTAGAATGCAAAAATAGATCTAAATTTTAAAAGCTATAATACAACAAACTTCTAAATAAGAATAATACTACTAAATTCCAAAATGCTCTAAAAAAGAGAACCCTCAAAAATGATAATTTGTATATAAAAAATTAAAGTATAAATAATAACGGAACATCTTCAAGGATACCTTTGATACATGTATAAAAAAATCCAAAACAAAATAATTAAACTTTAAATGATTAATAAATGTCTTAAAAAAGAAAACACTAAAATAAATTAATTAAGACTGAACAATACTGAAAATAGAAAATTAGATAAAAATAATATTGTACTAAATGCATTGAAATTGACAAACTAGAATAATTTAGGTAACACTTTAGACCCATATATAACATTGGTGTAAGTAAAGTATGATACAGAATACTAATTTGATACAAACAAACTTTAGCAAAATCTTTTGATCAAGACATTAGTAACAAAAAAATTAATACTTGTAATACTATGAAACTGTAAATAAAACTTTAGAAAAATGTTTAGAAGAGACTACTCCAGAGCAACAAGGGATGATCTTAGATGTATTGACTAATAATACAAGAATACGCAAAGCGCTTATAACAAAAATAGAAAGAGAGCAAAGGCAAGAACATAATCAAAAATTAAATAAAAATATAGCAGGCGATACTTTCGTAGATGCACTCAAGAAGGCACTTGTACATAGAACATCAAATCCAGAAACAATACAAAAATCATTAGAAAGAAGAAAAAAAGAAACACCAAAAAATTTGAATGTATGGGATAGGATTAGTCAGAATATTCCTAATCTAAATAATCAAAATGATAATCAAAATGGACAAGATGAAAATAATAAAGAATGGGAGGAGTCTAACCAAAATGCAGATTATTTGAATAATACTAATATTTACAGGATAACAAAAGCAAAACAGGATTTAGAGAAAGCAGTTAAAGAAACGATAAACAAATTTAGTGCAATGAGTACTCTCATAAAAGACAATACAATAAAAAATACAATGGCATACCAAAAATATTTAAAAGGAGCTGAAGATCAACTAGCTTTAGCAAAAGAAAAAGGAAAGGAGCTAATAGAAAATTCAGTCCAAACATTTAAAATAATACCCAAAAAGTATCAAGATGATATGAATGAGAATTGGCAAAATTATTTATCACCGTAAGAAATAATAGAACTTACTGCACTAAATGAACACACTAATACACTAACGAGTAACAAGAATAAATCTGGGTACTTCACATCAACTGCAGAAGCATTACAATGTAAAACAAAACAACAGGAATATTACACACTACTTTCAAAATTGAAAAAAATTGGCATTGAAAAACAACAAAAAAAACTTGTCAAGGACTATGTAGATGAAATGATCACAAATGCTAAACAGGCAGTAAAAAAAATTGAAAGAACTTTAGAGAAAGTAAATCAAAAAAAAGAAAATAAATACGAATTTTCAGAATCTAGTGCACTAATTTCTAAGGAAATACTAGATGCTCAAGCAAGATTAGAAAATGCTAAACAAAAAATCGAATTTATTAAATTAAAGCAAATAATTTCTGACAAGAGACAGGTGAATAGTTCTGATGAAGATTCAGATGATGATTCTAAAAAAAAATGCAATCAAACTAAAAGTAGAACTTGAAAATGCTCAAAAAGATATAAATCAAGCTAAGAAAAACTTAGAGAATGCTGAAGCAAAAAATGAAGCACTACAACGTCAAATAATACTGAATCATAACCAAAATGAAGTAAACAGCCACACAACCAAAAATCAGGAAAAATTCAAAACAGACAATGTAACAGAAGAATATCTAGAAGATATGGCGTTAATGTTTAAAAACTCAGAAGATACAGCAGAACAAAAAGAAGAAGTAAACTGTCAGCATCACGAAGAACAGAATAGACAAAAGCAAGAACATATAAACACAGAAGAAGAAGCCGTGCACAAAGAAAAGATCATACATATCACAGAAGAAACAGAGACAGAAGCATTTAAAAAAGAGATAGATTTATAGGCAAGTGAAGCTATGGATGTGTCATTCAAAACTGAAACAATAACAGAACAAGATGAAGCGACACAGAGACAACAAGTATCTGATGACACTAGTAGAAAAGTAGCAATCTTAGTTAAGGCAACTTCAACTCTTCACAAACCTGTTCATCACAATATTTTAAGTGATAGATTAAAGGTGACTGTCATAGGAGCAGGTGATGAAAAAACTAATGTAAACAGGGGGATATGGATTAGCGGCTTATACGGGGTTAACAAACAAGGAGTTTGGAAGAACATTCCAAAATATCAAGGTCGTACAACCGGTCTCACTATCGGGGCTGATGCTGAATTCATCAATAATCATGATGTTATTGGAATCGCTTATAGTAATCTAGAATCAAAAATTAAATATAATAAAAAACTAGGGAAAACAGCAGTGCATGGTCATCTTTTAAGTGTTTATGGTCTAAAAGAACTAGTTAAAGGTTTCTCATTGCAGGCTATAACATCTTATGGTCATAATTATATTAAGAATAAATCTAAAAATTTAAATAAAATAATTGGAAAATATCAAAATAATAATTTTCAAACTTTATTGAATTATAAATATCGTACAAAATACAATTTACATTTTATTCCTAGTATAGGTTTTAAATATGATTATTCAAGAGCTAGCAACTATAAAGAATATAATGTAGATATAGAAAATCTTATGATTCAAAAGAAATCAAATCAATCATTTGAAAGTAGCATTGGCGCTAAAATAGTTTCTAAGCCTATAATAAGCAAAAATAATATAATATTAACACTAAGTGCTCATGGTAATATTGAACGTCACTTCAATAATAAAAATACAAAAGTTAATGCAAAAGCAACTTTTAAAAAACAAACATTACAAGAAACTATCATTATACCGAAACAACCTAAACTTGGATATAACATCGGTAATAATATACTTATGAGTATAAAAAATATCAATGTGCTACTTGAGTATAATTATTATACTCATAAAAAATATCACAGCCATCAAGGACTTGTTAAGTTAAAAGTTAATTTGTAAAATAAAATAAGGATAAGTTTAGAATCTTATCCTTATTTATGAACCTATAATAGGTAAACTTATTATAAACAACTGAAAAATAATATCGAGGTATACTACTAAAGTTTAAATGATAGCTATAAGTACAAGATATCCTTTTTTAAATTGTTCAAAATAGTAAAATAAGCTTATAAATTTAAAAAATTTTATGAAAAGTAATATTTGAATCTATATACCAATTAGCAGATATCTCTTAATCTATAACTATTAAAACTACTAATTATAGCAAGCTGCAAAAACTAAAATTATCCTCATAAAACGCAACTATTAAACTGTTTGAAAAATTTAACGGATAAAAAATTGCTCATAAATTTAGGAATCTTCTATGGAAAAATTTTTAATATAATTATTTCCTAGAATAGGGATGTTCATTTTATATATATTGATGTCTAAAAGAATCTTTTTTCATGCGACTTTGTTGCAGTGTTTGATTTAAGCGATTCAGTAAAAAATGCTTATTTACAGAATATTTTTTTATTACTACATTGTTCTACTCTTCACAATGACTGTCATGATATCTGTATAACAATAAAAACAAGGTATACAATGATAAAAAATAAAGCTATCACTATTTAGCTATAGGTAAACTATTGTCTGCTTGATTTTCTTCAATTTCATTAATCTTAGAAACTAAATCAGATTGCTTTTTTGCGGAAAGATTAGCAAGTACTATTGCATTTATTAAAAATAATGTTGTAAGTATTATAGTACTTTTACTAAGAAAGTTACCAACCGTTTTAGCACTTACTACCCCCATATTGTTATCACCGCTTATACCACTAATGCCACCAGATCCACTACGCTGCATCAGAATCACTATAATTAGTAGTATTGAAATAGTAATATGTACAAAAAGAAATATGTCTATCATAAATATAAATATTTTTTTATGGTGCTACTAGTGGGAATTGAACCCACGGCCTCTTCATTACCAATGAAGTGCTCTACCCCTGAGCTATAGTAGCAAACTATATGAAAGAAAATTAAATTAACTTATTTCCGTTCGTTCTTTTTAGCTAAAAATTTATTATTTGTAAAAATATAAATTTTATTTCAAACTCTTTTTGCCACATATTTGATATTAAATCAAGAAGAATTTTTGATTCATTTACTTTGTCATATTTTCATATATTATCTAAACTTCTATCTTTGTAAAAAGATAAGGCAAATAATGCAAAAATACAGCTTAATATAACATAAAAAACTGCAAAGGTTACATGTCCTGTTTGTTGTACTAAATACTCAAAAATAAGAGGAGTAGTGCCACCAAAAATACTTGTAGCAGTATTATATGAAATAGAAAGCGCAGTGTTACGTATATTTGTAGGATAAAATTCTGCTTGTAATGCTGGTTCAGGACCAATATAGCTAGCCGCAAGTATAGTAAGTATAAATTGTGAAATAATTACACTTGTGAAATCACCATTCTCAAAATTTTTAAGTAAAAACGGCATTGTTACAATAATTATTATCAGATTAATTAGAAAAATTTTCTTTCGACCTATAATATCGGATAGATAACCGCTTAATAAAGTTACAACCATCATAATCACGTAACATATGCTAGCAAGATTATTTATCTCATTTTCAGTAAAATTACGACTAATTTTTAAAAATGATACTAAGTAAATAGTCGCAAGGTAAAATATTATCGAACCAGGCGCATTGATAAAAATTGAGATTAATATATCAAGCCAATGATTTATAATAACTTTCTTTAATGGTGAGTGTAAAATCTTTTGCTGATCTCTTAGATTTGTAAAACTTGGAGTTTCGTGTGTATTTTTTTTAATATAAAATGCTGCAAAAATAATAAAAACCCCAATCAAAAAAGGTATCCTCCAACCAAAATTATCAAATTGTGAAGCTGTTAACATATTCTTTACGATATAAAAAACAATAGAGCCAAATAACAAACCAGAGCATATACTAGACATTGCAATACTACAAATGAAACCTCGGTATTTATGGCTAGTATGCTCAATAACAAAGGAAATAGAGCCGGTCAAGGCACCTCCCATTGATAATCCTTGTAGAATTCGTACACAAATCATTACAATAGTTGCAGTTATACCGATAGTATTGTAAGTTGGTAAAATTCCTATTAATACGGTTGGGGCAGACATACAAAATAACGCACTAGTTAAGGCTACTTTGCGTCCGAATCTATCACCGATAACACCAAAAAATATGCCGCCCAACGGTCTTGCTAAATAACCTATAGCAAATACAGAAAAAACGTGTAATAAAGAAGTATTCACATCATCATTCGGGAAAAATTTTACTCCTATTATTGGCGCAAAATAACTAAATAATACATAATCATACCATTCAAAAGTATTAGCTATACTGCTTGAAAATACTAGCTTACTGCGATTCATGTTTGCTACTCATAGATTTTTTTTCGGAGTATATTATAAATAAAGTTGCAGGAATGATTATTACTGCTCCATGAACAGTGCTTTTATCTGGAAACTCGTTAAATATGAAATATGCTGCTATTGCTGAAATCACCAACTCTAAATATCTATAAGGAGCTGTAGCGGTTGCATCTACAATAGAAAAAGCTTTAAGCAGGAAGAATAATATAAAGCTTCCGCTACTACCAAGTACAAACAGTAACGCTAATTCAAAACTACTAGGAGTTATCCAATACTGCATCGCCACTGGTAGCGATACCATGGCAGTTACTATTGCAGAATAAAACAGCATACTCAACATTGATTCTTTTACAACAAATTTTTTATTAATAATATCAAGCATAGCAAATGAAATAGCAGCTAATATCAAATACAAAATTTCGGGGTTAAAATCCTTGGTATGTGGTTTAAGCATAACAACAAGCCCTATAAATCCTACTACAGTAACTACCCATCTTTGCCAAATAATATTTTCATTGAGAATGAATACAGCAAGTATTAAAGTAAATAAAGGAATAGCAAAACTTACGACGGTTGCAGTAGTAACTGGTGCTATGGTCAGACCGTAAGTCCAGGAAGTCATACCAAAGAATAATAATAATCCTCTTAATACATGAACAAAAGGACGACTTGTTTTTAAAGCATTTTTACCGTAATAAACAACAAAAGGTAGTAAAACTATGCTACTGAAAAAGAAACGAAAAAAAGCTACTTCAAAGCTATGTAAACGAGTCCCAAGATATTTCGACATCACATCATTTATACTACTAGTTACTAAACTAAGTAAAAACCAACATATGCCGTTTAAATATGTTTTTAATGCATCATTCATTATATAGTACTTATAATAATTTCTATAATTTCACTTAAATGTCTTGACTTTTAACATAAAAGAATTCTATCTTTTATGACATATAAACAAAAATTTTTATATAATAATACGGCAATAAATTTTAAGCAAGTAATAGGTTATAATTATATGTTAAGAATAGTAAAAAAATTATGGGTGATTTTGTTTATATCTAACATAAGTATTAATAGCTTTGCTAAAAATATTTACGATAATGTAGACGATGCTAACTATGACAGCACACAGTATTACGAAAATGAAGGCAGTTTACTTTTCAAGATGCGTCTAGGAGGTATTTTTGCAAGTGCTAAGCAAAAAGGACTACCGACACATAGCTCTATTCAAGCTGTTTCAGTAGGAGAAGTTGCAAAAAACGGTTATGGCGGTGATGCATCCACTACTATATTTTTTAATAATTATTTAGCTGCTGAATTATCACTTGGCTTTAATGTTTTACGTACTAAGTACACATCACTTGCAGCCGTTGCTCATAATTATGGTGTTGATAATGTAAAACTAGGAAAACACAAACCTATTTATATGATTCCTGCTACACTTACCGGCCAATTCCATATAGCTCCTTACGGCGGAATAAGACCCTATATAGGTATAGGTTATCACGGTTCTTATATGTTGACACAAGCTACTGGTCTTAAAATTAGAAACGGATACAACATAGTAGGACAAATAGGAGTAGATTTTTATGCTAAAGATGATACTTTAATCAATATGGACGTAAGACAATTTTTCTTAAAGCCTAAACTTGAATATAAACCAAATTTAGTAGGTAATAAAAAAGTTACTTCTAAAGTGAAACTTAATCCTTTAATAGTTTCAATAGGTATAGGATTTACTTTTTAGTTATTCTAAGAAAATTACGAAGTGATCTTAGAATTTTGTTATTATTTTTCAGTACACATTTACTCATAATGATGTTTCCAAATTAAATAAATTTACCTATGTCCCTACAAATTATCCAGTTATTATACTTACTTGCAGCTGTTTGCTTTATTCTGTCACTCAAATTCTTATCCTCACAGAAACAAGCACGTTTAGGTAGTATCATAGGTATTTTAGGAATGACGATAGCAGTTGGTATTACTTTTTGTCTACCAGATTTTACTCATAAATTACAGATTATAATAACTATATTAGTTGGCGGTATAATTGGCGGAATTATTGCATTAAAAATTTCTATGACAGCGATTCCTCAATTAGTAGCATGTTTTCACTCTTTTGTCGGTCTTGCTGCAGTATTTGTAGCGTACGCTACGATCCTTGCTCCTGAAAATTTTTCTATAGGAATATCAGGAAATTTACCAGTTAACTCATTAATAGAAATATCAATTGGAGTCTCTATCGGTGCTTTAACTTTTAGCGGTTCTATTGTAGCCTTTTTAAAGCTACAAGGTTTAATGAAAAGTAACACATTTAAATTCTATGGTCAACAATATATATGTTTATTCACAGCAATAATATTAGTTATTATAGTAGTAGCTTTTATTCGCTCAGAAAATATCTTCTTATTTAATCTAATAGTATTATTATCTCTGTTAAGCGGTATATTACTAATAATACCAGTAGGTAGTGCAGACATGCCTGTTATAGTATCTATGCTAAACTCTTATTCAGGTTTTGCCACAGCAGGTATAGGATTTACTCTTAGCAATAGCCTACTTATTATTACTGGATCATTAATCGGTAGTAGTGGAGCTATACTGAGCTATATAATGTGCAAAGCAATGAATCGCTCATTAATTAAGGTTATTTTTGGAGCATTTTTACCACCACCTACTGGAATTAATAAAGATATATGTGATGATAAAATAGCAAAAATAAGTACTCCTGAGGAGGCAGCACATTTATTACTTAATGCATCATCTGTGATAATTGTTCCAGGTTACGGCATGGCAGTAGCCCAGTCTCAACACAGCATAAAAGAGATGGTTGATATATTAGAACGGTCAGATATTAACGTACGTTTTGCCATACATCCAGTAGCAGGTAGAATGCCAGGCCATATGAATGTTTTACTTGCAGAAGCTAATATAGATTATGAAAAGGTACTTGAGCTTGAAGAGATTAATAGAGATTTCGCTATCACTGATGTAGTACTTGTGATTGGTGCAAATGATGTAACTAATCCTTCTGCTAAAAATGATCCCAATAGTCCAATTTACGGCATGCCAATACTCGACGTTGAAAAAGCTCGTACTATTTTGTTTATTAAGCGCTCTATGGCTTCAGGATATGCAGGTATAGCAAATGAACTGTTTTATCATAATAAAACTTTTATGTTATTTGGTGATGCTAAGAAAGTAGTTGATGAGATAGTTAAGTTTTTAAATGAAGATTGACTTAAACAAGTCTACTTGTTATAATTTCTGAAATTATTAAGTTAACAACAATTATAATGAATTCACAAAAAATATTACCTCTGCTGCCAAGGGCAACAGCTATATGGTTAATTGAAAATACTTCTTTAACTTTTAAACAAATTGCTGATTTTTGTGGCATTCATGAATTTGAAATAAAAGGTATGGCTGACGGTGAAGTAGCACAATCTATAAAAGGTTTAAATCCAATTGCGAATGGTCAGCTAACATTAGAGGAAATTGAACGTTGTAGTAAAGATCCTAACACTAATTTACAAATTTCATATAGTCCTGCTGATGAATTGATGCAAAATCAGAAAAAACATCGCGCTAAATATATTCCTATAGCAAGACGTCAAGATAAACCGGATGCGATATATTGGTTATTGTCTAATTATCCGAATATCCAGGACCATCAAATAATCAAATTAATAGGTACGACTAAAACTACTATAGATGCTATTAGAACTCGTAGCCATTGGAATATGCATTCTATTCGTCCTCGTGACCCCGTATTACTTGGTATCTGTAGTCAAATAGATCTCAATAAAATAGTAGAAACTCTCAAACTTACACAAAATACTATAAAAGAATTATAACTTTGACAAATGAATTTTAAAAAATGATTATTGCCTAATAAGTCGCTTATCGTTAGGTAAAGTATAACTTTTATCTGTAGAACGATAAGGACAAATATCAATTCCTCCACGCCTAGTATATACTATATAAATAGAAAGAAAATCAAGATTTATAGAGTTTTTTATATCTATAAAAATACGCTCAGCACACTGCTCTGCAAACTCATTAAAATTTCTAAAAGATATTAGATACCTTAGAAAAGAATCATATTTTAACTTTTTTCCTTTATATTTTATAACGATTGTACCCCAATCTGGTTGTCCGGTTACTAAGCAATTTGATTTAAATAAATTAGAATAAATCTCTTCTTCTACTAAAACATCTTCATACTCAATTAAACTATTATCTGGTGGACCGTAATTATTACACACTATATCTAAATTATCTATATTTTTACCGCTTGGAATACCAAATTCTATTTTGGTATTTATAGGAAATATTCGTCCTGTTACTTTAGCGTATGTAACATTACTTAGATCCTGCAAGATAATTCGTTCTAATTCTTCTATTGATTCAATAATAAAATTATTAAAAGAATTGAGATATAATTTAAATGATTTTGATTCTACTATATTTTCAGAATCCGCTGGTATATAAAAAGTCCCTATTCCAACCAATGGTTTACCATTCTTATTAAGACAAGATATCTCATATGTATTCCAAATATCTACACCGTAAAACGGAAGATGATTACTATCTATTCCAAGTACATTTCTATTATTTATACGTGGAATTTTAAATAATAAAGTTGCATCATAACTATCTTTATAAGTGTTTTTTTTACCGAGTAAAGAAGTTGATAAAGGCATTAATTATGCTCCTTGTGCTAAAAGTTCTTTTTGTTGTAATTCATCATATTCTTTTAGCATATAACCGCGCCCCCATACTGTGTCAATATAATCTCGACCACCAGCAGCATCACTTAATTTTTTACGAAGTTTACAAATAAATACGTCAATAATTTTCATTTCCGGTTCATCAACAGTACTATATAAGTGATTTAAGAACATTTCTTTAGTTAAGATAGTTCCTCTTCTTAGTATTAATAACTCTAAAATAGAATATTCTTTGTTTGTCAAATGTAATTTTTTTCCATCAACTTCTACACTTCTAGTATCAAGGTTTACACTAATCTTATCAAACCTAAATATTGATGCCGCATGTCCTTTAGAACGTCTAACTATAGCTTTAATTCTAGCAATTAATTCTTCTCGGACAAATGGTTTAGTTAAATAATCATCAGCACCTGAAGAGAAACTAGTAATTTTTTGATCTGTATCCGTTAAACTAGATAAAATTAAGATTGGGGTTTTTATTTTTGCCGCACGTAGTCTTAGTAATATCTCAAAACCATTAATATCTGGTAACATAAGGTCTAAAATTACTAGATCATAGATACCAACTTTACCAAGTCTTAAACCTTCTACACCAACTGAAGCTTTATCGCAAACTATCCCTTCTGAAGCTAAAGTAATCTCAATTAAGTTAGCCATTTCCGATTCATCTTCAATTAATAAAACTCTCATTATTTTTCTCCATAAAATTCAATTTTGATAATAATTTAGTTAATAATTATTAACTAAATTATAATTTTTTATCTAGTGCTTTATACGTTCATTAATAATATAAGTAAAGAATATTTAATCAAATTATAAAATTTTTACTATTAAATTCTACCTTTAATTGAAAAACAACAATATTATTGGATAATTAGGTAATTTTTTAATTTTGATGCTCTGACATTTTCTTATGATATAATGCTCCAAAATCAATAGGATCAATCATTAAAGGCTGGAATCCTGCATCTTGAGTACAACTAGCTATAATTTTTCTAGCAAATGGAAATATCATTGCTGGGCAATGAACAGATAATAAAATTGGATGTTGTTCAGAATCAATATTAATTAAATTAAATACTCCAGCATATTTTAATTCTATCTGAAATAATTTATATTTCTCATTTCTTGCAATTGCTTCAATATTTAACTCTACTTCATAGAAATTTTCTTCCGATAAATTAGTAATATTTATATCTAGCGATAAATCAATTTGAGGACGTTGATCTAAAGCCGCAAGAGAAGACGGTGCAGAAGGGTTCTCAAGAGATAAATCTTTTATATATTGTGCATTAACAGAAATATGAGGCATTGCCTCACTAGTATCAGTGTTTATTGTACTCATAAAAATCCTTATTAAAAATTTAACATAATTTTTAGAGCCTGTTCGCAATTTTATTTTGCCTAATAATTAAAAATTTTTAAAGCAAAAATTAATAAGATGTTTATCTTATTCAAAAAACTTCATAATTTCTCACTTAAAAAGATTTTAATTAGCTTTAAAATTAAGATCGCGAATAGGTTCCTACATAAAAAAGAAGTTATGTTAACGGTAAAGTTACGCCTACTTGTTTCATATATTTCCCTTGTCGTTCGGCATATGAAGTATCACAAATTTGATCACTCTTTAAAAATAAAAACTGACAAGCACCTTCATTTGCATATATTTTAGCGGGTAATGGAGTAGTATTAGAAAACTCTAAAGTTACATGTCCTTCCCATTCAGGCTCTAACGGTGTTACATTAACTATTATACCGCATCTTGCATAAGTGGACTTACCGACACAAATAACTAATACATCACGCGGTATTTTAAAATATTCTATAGTTCTACCAAGCGCAAAACTATTAGGCGGAATAATACACGCATCTACTTCTCTATCAACTAAATTATATTCACTGAAATTTTTTGGATCAACCGTAGTAGAATTGATATTGGTGAATATTTTAAATTCATTAGATACTCTAGCATCATAACCGTAAGAAGATAATCCATAAGAAATAATCTTTTCTTTATTATGAACTCTTACCTGTTTTGCTGCAAATGGTCTTATCATATTTTGATTCATAACAGCGTCTTTTATCCACTTATCTGACATAATAGCCATAATCAAAACTTTATTTAATTAATAAACTAATGATTATAACGCATAATTATTTACAATACAAAATTTTTCTTTAAAAAATCTAAAACTACTTCCATAAATATAGTGGTAATAATACAACGCTATATACTTAAAATTAAGAATTTAATAGTTTCTTATTGTCAATTCTGCAAAGTATATTATATTTTAGCGTAGTTGATTTAATTAACTAATCTAAAAGTTTATTTTGTATAGTAAATTTATTATTTAAATAATATGGAATTATTAAAGTGAAAAAATTATTATTAGCTGCAAGTATTGTTTATTTTGCATCGGCCTGTCTTGCCGAAGAAAAGACAACACCTTTTCTTTCTAACTCTGACACTAAAATCAAATTAGAAGGATTCTATTTATTTGAAAGTGGTTATATTAAACAGAATCATTTAATTTTATTTGATAAAAACGTAACTGATAACAGGAAAAAACTCGGATTTTACACAGAAGTAGCATTCGCTGCAACCATCACTAAAACTATCAATGATGTAATAGCAGGGGCTAAAATAGTACTCCAACCAACTACCAAAGCAAAAACCGCTGCGAGTTATAATGGATCTCATATTTTTATTGAAACTAGTTACGGTAAAGTAGAATTAGGTTCTCCTGTCGATGCTAGTGCAAAATTACGTGTTACCGGTAATAAAGTAACTGCAGGTACTGGAGGGTGGTATAGATATGCTCTACTGGACGGTCAGTATATGAGGTATAATGGTTTAAAACCAGATTTCGATACTAATGTTAACTTTTATCTTGAATCATACTCGAATTCTTTTGATCAAATCAATGAAAAAACTGAGAAAGCTAGAAGACTAAACTTTTTTACACCTAAAATGAAAGGTTTCCAAGCAGGTATCTCTTATACTCCTGATACAGCTAATACTGGTGGTAATAAAAATATAAATAATTTAACACTTCAAAGCTCAGGAAGAAACGGAATAAGTGTTTCGAGAACTGGTATAAAGACCTTTGCCTTAGGAAACGGTGAAACTATGACTATAAATCAAAATATTAGGGATGCATTTTCTGCTGGCTTAACTTATGAACATGCAATTAGTGAAGATGCAGACTTAAAATTATCAATGACCGGAGAATATGGTAAACCTGCTCGTCGTCTTATTCATTCTAAAGTCGACGGAACAACTAAAACAATAGAAGTATTAAATACCTATAAGCTTTCTAATTTAAAAGCATATAATCTTGGAGCTGTATTTACTTACGGAAATTTCTCTTGTGGTGCTTCTTATAGTAATTTAGGTAAAAGCTTAACTTCTAAGGAATATTATAAAGTCGGTCGTAATACATATTATTATAATGGAGCTGTTGCTTATGGACAAGGACCTATAAAAACAAGTCTTGCGTATCTTAAAGCTTCAAGATATAAAAACACTGTAAATGCTGTAAGTTTAGCTACCGAATATAAAATCATGCCTGGGTTATTACCATATGCTGAAATTTCGCATTTCCAAGCTAAAGGTAAACCTGTATATTATCCTGAAGCACCTAGTAAAACAACAAGAGGCACTGTTGGTCTTATAGGAACAAAACTTAAGTTTTAATCATTTATTCACGAATATTTATATGAATCAAGGCTTAGAGTAACCTAATGCCTTGATTATTTAATTATTTTAATTATACAAACTATTATATCATTATAATAGCTACCTATTAGATTATAGGTAGTTCTTAGATTTTAGGCGGAATAAATTGAAATAGATCTACACAGCATAAATTACATTAAGTACCATAAAGCATGTGATACTTATTATTTATTTTTTATTTACAAGCGAAGGATATACTCTTTTATATTTAGAAGATTAATAATCAGAATAATAATGTCAATTATAGTATGAGATACTACAATCTAGTGTATAAATAATTCGCTCTTGCACTACCATTATTATGGTGAAAATCTATTATTTTTAGGGAAGCCAATAGGCGGAAATGTACCGAAACCACCTCTTTTCCCTAAAAATGCAACAATATTTTTCTCAAGTTGTATTTTTGTGCCATCATTCCAACTTAAACCATCTTGTTTATTAAATATTTTAATATCTAAAAGTTTTGCATTCTTAAATCTTTGAAGTACTACACCTTGCCCTTTTTTCATTTCAGGTATTTCATCTATATTAAATACAAGTAATCTACGGCTTTCACCGATACAAGCAATACTATCACCATTGACAGGTAAGCATGCTATACATGAATATCCCTCCGGTATATTCATAATTTGCTTTCCTGTTTTTGTTTGAGCTATTACTTCGTTTGAATTAACTAAGAATCCCTTACCTATACTACTTGCAAGTAATAAAAGCTGATTAGGTTTATAAACTAAAATATTAGTAATGTCGTTATTACCTATATCCACAAGTAGTTTTATAGATACACCACCAGTGCCTTTACCTTTAGAAATATTATCTGCAAGCAAAGTAAAAAATCGACCTTTTGAACTAATTATTAATATTTTATCAGTTGTATAAGCTTCTATAATAAACTTCTCCGTATCACCTTCTTTATATTTAATAGTTGATAAATCGGTATTATGCCCTTTTAGTGAACGTACCCACCCCATTTTTGAGCAGATAATAGTAATAGGCTCTTTAGTAATGAAAGCAGTTATATCAACAACTTGATTCGTAAGATCTACTTCTTCAAAACTTGTACGCCTTGCTCCTATTATGGTATTTAATCCAAATTTCGTTTGTACTGCTTTGATTTCTTTTTTAACTATTTGCCATAGTTCTTTATGATTTTTTAAAATCTTTTCTAATATGGCTTGTTGTTTCTGCAAATTACTATGCTCATCAATAATTGCATGCTCTTCAAGTTTTTGGAGCGAACGAAGACGAGTATTTAATATTACTTCTACCTGTATTGCACTTATTTTAAAGCGCTCCATTATTATCGTTTTCGGTTCATCCTCTTCACGAATAATTTCAATTATCTCATCAAGGTTTAAATAAACTATTCTAAGCACTTTTAAAATTTCTAAACGCTGCTTGATTTTATTCAAAAGATAAGTTGACCTACGAATGATAATATTTTTTCTATGAACTAAAAATTCTTGTAGAATCTCTAAAATATTCATTACTCTTGGCACATTATTACTACCGATCACATTCATATTCAGCTGAATGCGACTTTCTAAATTAGTGAGCTTAAATAGAGACTCCATAACTATCTGTGGATCACAACTACGATCTCTTGGTTCTATAACCACCCTTATAATATCGGTTGATTCATCTCTAATACTGCTAATAAGCGGGATTTTTTTATCTTTTAGTAATATTGCTATTTGTTCTATAAGTTTTGATTTCTGAATCTGATAAGGTATTTCAGTTACAACTATCTGATATGTACCGTAACTTAGTTCCTCTTTTTCCCATCTACTTCTTACTCTAAAACTACCACGTCCAGTAGTATATGCAGCATTAATAACTTCAGCTTTATCAATAATTATGCCACCAGTTGGGAAATCAGGACCTTTGATAAAGTTCATTATATCGTTAATTCCAGCTTGCGGATTGTCAATTAAATACAATAAAGCATCACATAACTCATGTAAATTATGTGGTGGTATATTTGTTGCCATACCAACTGCTATACCTTCAGAACCGTTAGCAAGCAAATTAGGGAAGCTTGCCGGCATTATTACTGGCTCTAAATCAGAATCATCATAAGTAGAACGAAAGTCTACCGTATCTTTATCAATATCCTCCATTAATAACATGCATATTTCCGTCATACGTGATTCAGTATAACGCATAGCTGCTGCATTATCACCATCTATAGAGCCGAAATTACCCTGACCATCAATCAAAGGATAACGCAATGAAAAATGCTGTGCAAGTCGTACCAATGTATCATACACTGCCACATCACCGTGCGGGTGGTATTTACCTATTACATCACCAACCACTCTTGCACATTTCTTATATCCAGAATTAGGCTCAAGCCTTAGTTGTAGCATTGCATATAATAACCTACGATGTACAGGTTTGAGTCCGTCACGCACGTCAGGAAGCGAACGTGACATAATAGTGGATAATGCATAAGCAAGATAACGCTCTGATAAAGCATTACCAAAGTCAATATTTTCTATTTTAGCTTCTTTCATAAGTTATTTAATTTTGTTATTATAACTCCTGTATATACTCTTTACATAGAAAAATTTATTCATTTGATTGAGTAAAAATAGAATGTTTTTCTAGATAGCGTTGACAAGATAACACTAAATTATCATTTCAATACACAACTCTGCTTATTATATGCTAGTTTCTTACAAACCGCTTGAGCTTGACTAAGACTACTATATTCACCAGCTAAGATTAAGTAAAAAAATTTTCCATCATCATATTTAACTTTTTTTGTTGTGATCACAACATTTTTAAGAATTTTTGGAAATTTCTTTTTTATCTTTGCACCTTCTGCCATTGCTTCTGCTTCAGATTTTACCGAACCTAACTGTACTTTATAACCTGCATTACTTCTACAATTTTGAGCATTACTAACCTTATCCTTAATTACCTTTTCAAGCTTTATGATATTTAAATCAGTTGCATTTTTAGCATTATTATTTGACTCTATTAATGGAATAAGGGTTGACATCCGATCAAAAATTTTATCATTTTGACTTTGATTGCGAGAATCTATAATCATTGGTTGCTCAGGATCAGGCAGTAATTTTACAGTTTGAATATTTGTATCTTGAGTAATAAGATTTTCATATATATTACTATATACTGATGCTACTTGGTTATTTTCTATTATAGAGGGTCTTATTTTTGGAGGTAGATTATCAGGATAAATAGTAATTACTGGCTTGCTATTCTGATAATATTGATAACCAAAATAAATACCGGATATACATATCAAAGATACTAAACATATTTTACTATTATTGGTCATATTTCCAGTTGCACCACCATAATCTCATAATCAATTCAAGGAATGAAAGGATTAAATTAATGTTACATCGTAACCATAGGTTCTACACCTATCACCTCAAGACCACTCGCTATAATTTTTTGTATTACACTTGCAAGAGCAAGACGCGCTAAAGTTAATTCTTTATTGTTCTCAATGATAAATCTATAATCACTATTTTCTTTACCGAAATTCCACATAGAATGAAATTTTGAAGCTAAATTTATTAAGTAAAATGCGATACGATGAGGTTCAAAATATTTTACAGATGCTTCTAATGTTTTCGTCCACGCGGCTAAAAGTTTTATAATTTCAATTTCTTCTTCTGATGATAATAAAGATAAATTATACTTGCCTTCTTTGAAACTATTATAAGCTTCGGGCATTAATTCTCTAGCTTTTGATAAAATAGATTTTGTTCTTACATGAGCATATTGTACATAAAATATAGGATTTTCTCTTGACTGCTCTTTCACTTTTACTAAATCAAAATCAAGCGGTTTATCATTTTGTCTAGTCAACATCATAAATCTTATGATATCTTTACCTACTTCTTTGTTTACATCTTGCACACTCGCAAAACTCCCAAGACGTTTCGACATTTTAATCGGCACACCGTTTTCAACGAAATTTACCAATTGACAGATTTTAACATCTACTTTAACCTTCTCTTGACCTAGCGCCTTAACTATTGCTTCAATTCTTTTAACATATCCACTATGATCCGCACCGAGTACATAAATTAAGTGATTAGCTCCTCTATCTATTTTATCCTTAGCATATGCAAGATCGGACGCAAAATAAGACCAACTGCCATCAGCTTTTTCTATTGGACGATCTTGGCTATCACCGTAGTTGGTAGATTTAAACAACTTTTGCACTCTGTACTCCCAGTCCTCATGCACTTTACCTTTAGGAGCAGGTAATGTACCTTCATAAATTAGCCCCATACGCTCTAATAGTTTAACTGTTTTCTCTATCTCACCTTTATCATATAATGATTGCTCAGAGAAAAATACATCATGTTTAATCCCTAAATCTGCTAAATCTTTTCTATTTAAATCAAGCATTTTTTCTACAGCAAAACTTTTAATTATTTTGAACCTTTCAACATCATTCATAGTTAATAATTTATTGCCGTATTCTTTTGATAAAATTTCTCCAAGCGGAATTAAATACTCTCCAGGATATAAACCGACAGGGATAGTAATGGGTTCACCTAAAGCCTCTTTATAACGTAATAATACAGTACTAACTAAATCATTTATTTGCGATCCTGCATCATTAACATAATATTCTTTTGTAACTGAGTAACCTACTTTTTGCAAAATTCTTGCTAACACATCACCATATACTGCACCTCTAGCATGCCCTATATGCATTGGCCCCGTTGGATTTGCTGAAACGTACTCAATATTAATATTGCTATTTTTATCTATATCAATTTCAAAAAACTTTTCTTCGTGCTGTAAAATATCTTTTATTGCCGCCTGCCAACTTTCAGCTTTTATAGTGAAATTAATAAAACCAGGGCCTGCTATCTCTATACTTGCAATATACGGCAATGTTACAAGTACTTCTTTAAATTTTAAAGCTACTTCCCGAGGTGCAATACTTTCTTTAGAAGCAATAATCATTGCAATATTACTTGATAAATCCCCATTAAAACTATCCTTTGGTGTTTCAATAGTTGCAGTATTTGCTATTTCTTTATTATTATATAGTTTCTGACTTGCCGCAATTATATCTTGTTTTAATTGATTAAATATATTCATAATTAGTGTTAAATATTATTAAAATTCGGTGAGCAAAGTTGATTATATTCTTGTATTGCGAAACGATCAGTCATGCCTGCTATATAATCAGCAATAACTCGAGCTTTACTATATGTTTTATTAGAATCTATTAATATTTTCCAATTAGTAGGTAATAAATTAATATCATCCATATAAATCTTAAACAGACCTTGTACAATTTTAGTACATTTAATACTGATAGCTATCATTTTATTACTTTCATAAACTCGCTTATGTAAAAACTTCTTAATTTCATTAATACGCTCATTAGTTTTTTCAGTAAAATCCACTATCGGATAATGCAAATTACGTATCTCATCTATGTTAGTAATTTTTTCTTTATTTAAATTTTCTTTCGTTTGCCATAATAAATCAGTAATCAACTCATGTATTAACTTACGTACTACTTCATAAATAAGACAAGAAGGACTAATATCCTTAAATTTCGCCTTAAGTTCAAAAACATAGTTATCAATATATTGAAGTTCAGCAAGACTATCAAAGTCGATAATTTTAGCACCGATACTATCTTCCAAATCATGCGAAATATAACTAATATCATCAGCAAGTGATGCTACTTGAGCTTCTGCAGATGCATAAGTACTAAGCTCTAAATCATTTTGCTTATTATATTCTGCTACATATTCATTTATTGCACCTAATATAGGACCATTATGTTTTACGATTCCTTCTAAAACTTCCCATGTCAAATTGACTCCATTATAAGCAGCATATCTTTTTTCAAGTAGTGTTAGTATCTTTAAAGATTGAGAGTTATGTGAAAAGCCATGATATTCTTTCATACATTCATTTAAAGCTCTTTCACCTGCATGACCGAAAGGAGTATGACCTAGATCGTGAGCCAGTGCTATTGTCTCAGCTAAATCACTTGATAAATTTAAAGTATTAGCAACTGAACGAGCAACAGTTGAAACCTCTAAAGAATGCGTTAATCTATTTCTGTAATGATCTCCTTCGTGATTAATAAAAACCTGAGTTTTATATTGCAAACGCCTAAATGCATTGGTATGTATAATACGATCCCGATCACGTTCAAATTCATTTCTATAATATGTTGGGATCTCCTTATATAATCTTCCTCTACTTTTAAGAGGATCAGAAGCGTATGAAGCAAGCATAGTTATCCTTTGTTTTGTAAGGCATTGCCCATGTAGCTCCAATTTTTATTGCAGCTTAATCACAGTATAAAGCAACTTAAAATACAAGAATTTTAAAGATAAAAGTTGATTATCTAGCTTTACACTGTATCTAGTGTTTTAAGCCAAGGTATAATGAATATGGCAATTTCTAAACTACAAAACAACACCATCTTGAAAAATATTAAGATATATTATATAATTTATAAGATTTTTACAAGGTAATTTTAAATGACTATAACAATTACAGATAGAGCTTTTGAACGGATTTACGAATTAATAGAGCTCGAAAAAGATAAGAATTTAGTACTGAGAGTTTCTGTTGATAGTGGCGGTTGTTCAGGTCTTATGTATAATTATGAATTAGTCTCAAAAGATAATATAGAGAAGGATGATTATGTCTTTACAAGACATAATGCTACAATCATTATTGATTCTATTTCTCAAAAATTTATGCTGAATTGTACTCTTGATTTTATAGAAGAACTAGGCAGTTCATATTTCAATGTTAGTAATCCACAAGCTAAAGCAAAATGCGGTTGTGGTAATTCTTTTTCGGTATAGTACTTAATTTGAATTCTAAGCGATCATTACGCACTTGCATTGTTGTATTGATACAAAAACCATAATTGCGATCAGCAAATCGCTACTATAACTGTAAATAAGAAGTGATACTGAATTATCAAATTATCATTATTACAGAATTCTTATTCTGATTGGAAAATATCTACAATCCACAAGACCTTGCAAATTTGTTATTAAATTCTATCTTCAAGCATAATAGCGCAAGCAAAGTTAAACTTTTCATTATTAATCTTAGATTACACTTTTACTTTATCATTATAATGTAGTAAACCTACTTCATTAGCATTACATCATCTTAAGCATTACTATCTACATCAATATACACATCTTAATATTTAGATTTTATCATGCTTCATTCTGATATGTGCTGCAATTGACTCCTTATACTATCCCTCTGTAGATAGAATTTCAAAACCATTAGATTATCTATAACAAAAAGTATAATAAACAGAAATATAGTACAATCATTTAACTAAATTTGGAATTTTATTCGACTCTTATCATCTCATTTGCTTATAACTTAAGTATTAAATCACTTAAAAAGTTTATGCTATCATCTTCCTACTAATAAGTTATCAACAGATTCGTATAAAAGATCATATACTGTACTTTTGATAAGAATAGACCTCATCAAATTTAGCATATTTCTACTCATCTATTATAGTAATATAAATATTTATTTTTACTCTTGCACAATAGTGCTTTTGCACACAAGACACAGAATTTAGTATAGTAGCTCTTGATTTCTTGAAGATATACTGTGCCTCTATTAGAATAAATTAGGCATTTTAAAGTTTTGCTCTTAAAAAGAACATATATTAATTTTATATGTAAAATGCACAATATTATCTGCACTATTGTAAATATAATTTTTCTGACTAATATTATTTAAATAGAATTGCTTTTTACCCTTTGATATATTTCTAAATACGAGAGAGTGCTTCATATGCTTTAAAACAACACTAAGATCAACTATAATATACAACAACTATTATCTTTATAAGCTTTCATTTCATTACAATCTTCTGCAATCACTTTACAAAACCTGGTGTTATGTTAGTGCTTGAAAATTTTTAAAAGGTTAGCAATTTTGATATTAAATTTCATACTCAATATTTATTATTTTCTTTAAAAGATATTAAAAGAATATCCATAATTATGGAATAAATTAAAATTGTTAATTTCATAAAAAATTTTAATTGTACCATTAATTATACTATTAGTTATTAACGATAAATCTACTTATTGTGAAGTTTAGAGATGATAAACGCAAATTTTTATTATCATTTATACTGCAATTATTAAAATACTTTCTTAATAATTTAAATATAGAATACGTATTGTTATATAAATATAATATCTTTATTATATAAAGAATGCATCTTGTATTTGAAATGAATATATTATTAATATAATATTCTTCAAAAATAGTTAAATTTAGATTTTTTTTGTTCTAAAAATTATTACTGAATCAAACAATAATATGTTAGTGCTATTTATATTTTTAAGGAAATAATTTTATACTATTTCTTTTGTAATTTTATCATATTTTTTTAATTTGATAAGTATTGATTCTAAATTATCTAACTTAATCATACATGGACCATCACTTGGAGCATTATCAGGATCTTGGTGTACTTCCATATATATACCAGCTATACCTACAGAAATTGCAGCTTTTGCAAGTAATTCTACATATTTTCGTTCTCCTCCACTACTCCCTCCTCGCCCTCCAGGCTGTTGCACGGAATGTGTAGCATCAAAAACTACAGGTACATTTAGCTCAGACATTATTGCAAGACTACGCATATCAGATACCAAATTATTATAACCAAAACATGATCCACGCTCTGTAAATAAGATATCTTTTGCCCCAAAAACTTCTAGTTTTTTTTGTACATTTTTCATATCCCACGGCGCTAGAAATTGTCCTTTTTTTACTTTTACTATTTTACCTGTTTTCGCGGCTGCTTTAAGCAAATCAGTTTGTCTACATAAAAATGCTGGAATTTGTAAAATATCTACTACTTTAGCTGTTTCTATACATTGACTCTCTGAATGTACATCAGTAATAATAGGACAATCGAATTCAGATTTGACTTTTGATAAAATTTCCAAACCTTTTTCAATACCAAGTCCTCTAATTCCATTTATAGAAGTTCTATTAGCTTTATCAAAAGAAGATTTATAAATAAATGGGATCGAAAGCTTACTAGTTAATTTCATAAGTTTTTCTGCCATAAATAGCGCATGGTCTTTACCTTCAATCTGACAAGGTCCTGCAATTAGCACAAATTGTAAATCATTTCCTATTTTAATATTGTTAAGTTTCACTACTTTTTTCATAACTCTTATATTTAATTATTGAATGAGACACAAATTAGTGTTTCTCTATTAAATCAGGTACTATTTCATTTTCTATGAAGGCATTATTAATTATTAGCGTATAATATTTTTCTTTTATTGTTGTTAAATCATAATTACCATAATAATAACCCTCTAGGTTAATAATCCTTTTTAAATAAAAATTTATTTGTTCTGTTTCTAATGACTCATCTATATCTTTTATAAAAAACGACTTAATAAAAGATGCTTTTATTGTTTTTAATTTTTTAATAATAAAAAAAAGATCATGTGGTTTTGTTACCAATATCCATACAAATAAAATTAATAATATTTGTGTAAAAGACATATTTATATTAATTTCTTATGCTTATATTTCGGAGTAAAAATATTTTCACCATTAGTACTTAACATATATTCATGATAATCTTGATAATTTCCTTCAAACCATGTAGCATTATTTTCTTGATCATATGATATAATATGAGTTGCTATTCTATCTAAAAACCATCTGTCATGACTAATCACTAATACACAACCTGCAAAATCTAAAATAGCATCTTCAAGTGCTCTTAACGTATCAATATCTAAATCATTAGATGGCTCATCTAATAATATAACATTTGCTCCTTCTTTAAGTAATTTTGCCAAATGTACTCTGTTACGTTCTCCACCTGAAAGCTGTCCTACTTTTTTTTGTTGATCACCACCTCTAAAATTAAACGCCGCACAATAAGCTCTACTTTTAATTATTCTATTACCAAGTTGTAATTCATCTAGACCTTCTGAAATTTCTTCCCATATAGTCTTATTATCATCCAAATGATCCCTTGATTGATCAACATATCCTAATTTTACCGTTGGACCAATTTTAATAGAACCACTATCTGGCATTACTTTACCAGTAATAATATTAAATAATGTAGATTTTCCTGCTCCATTTGGTCCAATAATTCCTACAATAGCTCCACGTGGAACTTTAAAACTAAAATCTGATAATAATATTTTATTATTAAATTTTTTAGCTATATGTTCTGCTTCAATGACAAGATCACCTAAACGAGGTCCATTAGGTATAATTATTTGAGTAGGATCAATCTTATATTCTTGTTGTTTATTTAATAATTCTTGGTAAGCTGTAATACGCGCTTTATTTTTTGATTGTCTAGCTTTTGGAGTTTGACGTATCCATTCAAGTTCACGACTTAATTGTTTTTTTCTATCATCATCCTCTTTACTTTCTAAAGCTAATTTTTTTTGTTTCTGCTCAAGCCAAGAGCTGTAATTTGATTTCCATGGTATACAATTTCCACGATCTATTTCTAATATCCATTCTGTAACATTATCTAAAAAATAACGATCATGAGTAATTACTATTACAGTACCTTCATAATATTTTAAATAATCTTCAAGCCATGAAACTGATTCTGCATCTAAATGATTTGTAGGTTCATCAAGTAATAACATATCAGGCTTCTCTAAAAGCAATTTACATAAAGCAACTCGTCTTTTTTCTCCACCAGAAATTTTGTTAATCTCTGCTTCTTTTGGTGGACAGCGCAAAGCAAGCATTGCAATTTCTATTTCACGCTCTAAATTCCATCCATTACAATTATCTATTTTTTCTTGCAATTCTGCTTGTTTTTCAAAAAGCTGTTGCATTTCTTCATTAGTCATTTTATCAGTAAACTTATTACTAATATCATTAAACTCATCAATAAGTTTTGTCTTTTCACGAAGACCTTCTACGATATTATCGAAAACATTTTTAGTAGAATCAAGATACGGCTCTTGAGGTAAATATCCTACTTTTATACCAATTTTAGCTGTTGCTTTACCTTCAAACTCTTTATCAATACCAGCCATTATTTTTAATAAAGTCGATTTACCTGCTCCATTGGGACCTATTATACCGATTTTAGCTTTTGGTAAAAATGATAAGTTTGTTTCTTTTAAAATTTGTTTACCATTTATAATTTTGCTTAAACCAACCATTTCATAAACATATTGATATGACATAAATTTTGTTTCCTTATTATTTTACACTGCTATATTTACTACTAAGTATATACATTTATTATTCTATAGACATTAAATTTAAAATTAAACATTGTAATTTCTATAACGATTGAATATTTCTTTTTTAGTCTTGATGTAAAGAAAAAGCTTTTATAATTTAATATATTCATTTTAATTTAATTTTGATAATATTAAATCTAATTCTTCTAAGTTTTTATAATGAAACATTAATTTACCACCTAAGCGACAATTGTCTATTGTTATTTTTATACCAAATTTCTTGGATAAAGCTTTTACTAATAATTCTAAATCATTATCGATAACGTTATCTTTAACACAAAGCTTATCTACTTTATTATTGTTGTTAGAGGATTTTTTATACTCATTTTTATGCCATTGTCTTACTAATGCTTCTGTTTGACGTACATTCAAATCATGATTTATAATATGATCTGCTATTTCTTCTGCATATTCATGATTTATTAAACATCGAGCGTGTCCCATACTTAGTATATTTTCATTTAATTTATCTTGTATAGACTGCGGTAAATTATTAAGTCTTAACAAATTAGCTATATGACTACGACTTTTACCAAGTCTCTCAGCTAATTTTTCGACAGTATAATTAAAATTTTCTACTAAATATTTAAATCCACGAGCTTCTTCCATAACTGTTAAATCAGTTCTTTGTATATTCTCAATTAATGCTACTTCCATACTCTCTCTAGTATCAAAATTTTTTATAATAACTGGTATCTCTAAAACTTTTGCTAATTTACATGCACGCCAACGTCGTTCTCCTACTATAATTTGAAAATTATTATCAATGATAATAGGCTGTAATAAACCATTATTCAATATAGAATCTGCCAATTCTTTGATTTTATTATATTCAAAGTGTTTTCTAGGCTGATTCTCATTTGGTTTTATTTTATCAATATTTATTATTTGTACTATTTCTGATTCTATAGGAAGCACTTCTTCTCCAAGTAATGAAGACAATCCTCGCCCTAGCCCTTTATTTTTCACCATATCTTTCTAAGATTTCTTTTGTAAGTTCTATATATGCCACTGCTCCTGCACATTTATAATCATATAGAATAGCAGGTTTTCCGTATGAAGGAGCTTCAGATAATTTAATATTTCTTGGAATAACAGTTTTGAATACCAATTCTCCTAAACATTTTCTTACATCATCTTCTACTTGCTCAGTTAAACGATTTCGCTTATCATACATTGTAAATAATATACCAGCAATCTTTATCTTAGGATTTAATTTTTTTTCTACAATTTCAATTGTTTTTAATAAGTGACTTAAACCTTCTAATGAATAAAAATCACATTGCATTGGAATCAATACTTCATCACTTGCAACCAAAGCATTTACTGTTAATAAATTTAATGCAGGAGGACAATCAATAATTATATAATCATATAATATTTTTACTTCTTCCAAAAGCTTCATTAAAACATATTCGCGTTCTTTTAATGTCGTTAAATCTAATTCAGCAGCAGATAAATTAGTGTTTGAAGTAATTATTTCTAAATTTGGTATATTTGTAGCAATTATTGCATCTTTCAATTCTATTAAATTTGTTAATACCTGGTATATAGTATTTTTACGTTGTTGCTGAATAATTCCAAAACCAGTACTACTATTCCCCTGAGGATCAAGATCTATCACTAAAATTTTTTTATTAACAGAAGCAAAAGCTGTAGCTAAATTTACTGTAGTTGTAGTTTTAGCAACACCTCCTTTTTGATTAACAATAGAAATTATTTTCATATGATTTTTGTCAAATTATTAATTTCTAAAATTTTTCCTGATCCACAAGTAATACTTTGATGTATTAAATAATCAAATGACCATCTCTCTTTAGCTTCTACTATCTCAGTTAAATAACTTTTGCCTTTTAATAATAAAAATTTTTCTCGTACTGAAATATTTTGTGTATAATGAAATATTGTATTTAAGTTAGAGAAAGCTCTACACGTTAATATACTACAATCTATTTCTATTTTTTCTATTCTTTGATTAATTATTTGTATACTATTATTTGATATCTTTGATGCTTTCGCCAAAAAAATACATTTTCGTAAATCAGCTTCTATTAAACTTACTTTTGTTACACCTGCTATAGATAATACTATACCTGGAAAACCAGCACCACTTCCTATATCAATTAAGTGTATTTCTTTATTACTAATATATTGCATTAATTGTAATGAGTCTAAGATATGACGTTGCCAAAAATTAGGTATAGTATTATCTGATATAAGATTAATTGATTTATTCCATTTTTTAATTAAATTTTGAAAGATTTCTAACTTTTCAATTATTTCACTTTGAACTTTCATCGCTATATTTAGTTTTTAAATAAATTATAATAGCCGTAATTGATGCAGGTGTAATACCTGAAATGCGACGTGCTACTCCAATAGTAGCAGGTTTATGATAAGAAAGTTTTTCCTGTATTTCTAATGATATACTCGGTATTTTAAAATAGTCAATATTTTTAGGTATTAACTGTAATTCTTCACTTTGAAATAAATTAATATCTGCGTATTGTCTAGTTAAATATGAAGCATATTTTGCTTCAATATAAAGTAATTGTAAAATATTATTATTTTGTTTTTTAAGAATAGGAAAAATTTTAATAGCTTGTTCAACATTAAAACTAGGTATTTTAAATAAGTCTAATATTGTTTTATATTTACCATCCTGTGCGACCTGTATACCCATTTTAGCAAGTTTACTGGTAGTTAAAGACAAGTTATTTAATAATAATTTTGTTTTCTCTATATTTTTACATTTTTTTGTAAAAAATTTTTTCCGCTTTTCTGTGATAACTCCAATTTTTATCCCTAATTCAGTTAAACGTAAATCAGCGTTATCTGCTCTTAAAGACAATCTATATTCTGAACGAGAAGTAAACATACGATAAGGTTCTACAGTACCAAATGTTGTTAAATCATCAATCATTACTCCAATATAACTGGTTGCCCTTGTTAAGATAAATGGCGCTTGATCTTTTACTGATAAAGCAGCATTTATACCAGCGATTATACCCTGTCCAGCAGCTTCCTCATATCCTGTAGTACCATTAATTTGCCCAGCAAAATACAAGCCAGTTATTTTTTTTGTTTCTAGCGTAACATTTATTTCACGTGGATCAACATAATCATATTCTATAGCATAACCTGGCCGTAAAACTTGTGCATTTTCTAATCCTGGTATTGTTTTGATTAATTTGTATTGCACCTCTTCAGGCAAAGAAGTAGAAATACCATTTGGATAAATCGTATAATCCTCTAACCCTTCAGGTTCTAAAAATATACGATGTTCTAATTTTGTACTAAATTTAACTATTTTATCTTCAATAGAAGGACAATATCGTGGTCCTATTCCTTCTATTTGCCCTGAATACATTGCAGATTTATCCAGATTCTCACGAATAATATCATGAGTTTCTGAAGTTGTTTTTGTGATAAAGCAATTTATCTGAGGAACATCAATAACATCTGTTAACTCAGAAAAAGGACGAGGGATTTGATCTCCTTGTTGTAAAGCGGTTTTACTATAATCAATAGTACGCCCGTCAATTCTTGGTGGTGTACCTGTTTTTAAACGAGCAATCTTAAATCCTAGTCTTTTTAATGTATTGGATAATCCATACGAAGGCTCTTCATATATTCTACCGGCAGGCATTTTTATTGAACCTATATGAATAAAACCTGATAAAAAAGTACCAGTAGTTAATACAACTTTTTGACAAAAAATTTTGCTACCATTACTTAAAATCACAGCTTCAACTTTAGAAGATTTAATTTGTATATCTTCTACTTTAGCATATAATATATCTAAATTACGATAATTTGTTAATATTTGATACATCACTTTTTTATAAAGCTTCCGATCAGCTTGAGCTCTAGGCCCCCAAACTGCTGGGCCTCTAGTCTCATTTAGCATTTTATAATGTATACCAGATTTGTCTATAACAAAACCCATTAACCCATCAAGTGCATCAATTTCTTTAACTAATGTACCCTTTGCAATCCCACCTATTGCTGGATTACAAGACATTTCACCTAAATTTTCTGGTTTTAGCGTAATTAAGAGAGTATGTACTCCAAGACGCGCAGAAGCAGCTGCTGCTTCTACACCTGCATGTCCACCACCTATAATTATTACACCGTATTTTAGCATTAATTATTCTATAATTTCAGATTTGGAAAAGAAAAATTTGATTTCTCTTTTCGCACTATTTTCACTATCTGACCCATGAATACTATTAGCCTCAATTGATTCTCCTAAATCTTTTCTAATAGTTCCTTCTTTTGCTTCAGCAGGATTAGTTGCGCCCATAATGGTTCGATTTAAAGTGATAGCATCTTCTCCTTTAAGAACTTGAAGTACTACCGCTCCTGAAGTAATATATTCAACTAAGCTATTAAAAAACGGCCTTGCTCTATGTTCATCATAAAAACACTCAGCTTCATATTTAGTTAAAAATTTCATTTTCTGTGCTACTATTTTTAAGCCTGCATTTTCCAAATAAGTATTAACTTGTCCTATTTTATTCCTCTTGATCACATCAGGCTTAATCATTGAGAATGTATATTGTATTGTCATTTTTATAACCTTTATATATAATAAATTATTAGATTTACTGCATAAACTATCTTATAAAGAGGAATTTGAATTGGAGACATCACATGCCTCATACTGCAGTACATAGATATAAGTTATGATTCGATTTTATAGGCTCAAGATATAAATTTTAACACAGAGATTCTATTTTTCAGCTGAATGGTTCCATGTCAAAGCAAATAATACTCCCCCTAAAAGAGCAGAAATACTAAAAAATATAAATACTCCATTCCACCCGTAATTATCACTAATCCATCCTACTCCTACTCCCGCAATCGCAGCGCCTAAATAACCAAATAATCCTGATAATCCATTAGCAGTACCAACAGCTTGACGAGTACTAAAATCAGCAGCTGCTATACCTACAAGGAGCTGAGGTCCTGCAACAAAAAAGCCTATTAACGCAAGAATTAATATACTTAATAATTCACTTTGAATAGGGACTTTCCAAAACAAAACTAACAATAAGGTAAGCAATATCATACATATAGATGCAATAGGACCTCTACGACCTTGAAATAGCTTATCAGATAAAATACCTGCTATTAATGCTCCTGGAATACCTATCATCTCATATAAACCAATTTGTAAACCTGCATTTACAAAGCTTATATTACGTAAATCTTTTAAAAATGTTGGAGCCCAATAAATTACTCCAGAACGGATGATATAAACAAACATGTTTGCTAAACAAACATACCATATTAGCTTATTACAAAAGACCATCTTAAGTAATTGTTTAGTTAATAATCGCTCATAATTTCCTATAGCTTCAGGTGGATATTCTTTATATTCTTCTACTGTAGATAACCCAACTTCTTTTGGAGAATTACGTAACCTATTATATAAAAAAAGTGATGCTACACACGCAACTAAACCTGGAACAAAAAAAGCAGCTCTCCAATCAAATTTATCAATTAAATAACCGCAACTTATCATAGCGAGAGCACCACCTATTTGATTAGAAGTCGCACCAATAGCCCATTTAGTTCCAAGTTCTTTTGCAGCAAACCAGTGAGTGAGCATTTTTGTTGCAGGAGGCCATCCCATTGATTGAAACCAGTTACTGGCTATCCATAAAATTCCTATAAGCCATAAAAAATCTGAAAAACCTATTAGAATAGTAATAATCCCAACAAATAAAAGCCCTAAAACCATAAATATTCGCGCATTAACTTTATCGCTAATAAACCCATTACAAGCTTTACTAACTCCATACATAATAGATGCAGCAGTTAAGATCCAACCAATTTGTGTTTTAGTAACACCAAAATATTCTCTTATAGCAGGGGTAGCTATATTAAAATTCTGACGACAAAAATAAAAAGTCGCATAACCTATAACAATAGAATATAAAATCCTTATTCGCCAACTATTATATTTTTTTACATATGGCGACCTTGGCATTTTAATTTTAGACTCTATATTTGTCATATTATAAACTCTCCTCAACTATAAAAAGTAAGATTCAGGTTTTAGAAGCTTTTTTATATTTTTTTACAAATTCTATTTTTCATTTTTATTTACCAAAACTTGATACTCTTTATTTAAACCTTTAACTGCAAATATCCATAATATTACTATTATAAAGAATATAGAAGCAAAATAAGGAGTCGCCTCTATAAAACCAAATACAGGAAATAAAATAAAGAATGTAGATTGAATAATAGCACCGCCTGATTTACCGAGCCTTCCTCCGATAACTTCAACGGCAGCTTGCCCTTTGACTCGTAAATCCTTATCAAGTGGAATATACGCCATATTTTTAGTTGCATCAAATAAAGAATATTTTACACCTTTACTTAAAACATTTTGAATCATACCGATCATAACAGCAAGTGTTAAAGGACTTGAAGCAAGGATGCCGGTTAAATTCATTGCAATAACGCTATCAAAAAATATAAATGAAAAAAATGCCGCACCTGTTATGAACATCATTAATGGAGTGATCATAGCTGCAGTTAGCCATGATACTTTTCTTAAAATATTACTACCTATCAGCATAAAAGCAATTGCAACCCAACCCTGATAAAATTGGAACTGACCCATATATATGGTATAAGCCTCCTTTGTCGGATATAATTCTTTTACTTTGGATTTCCAAACACCTTCAACTAAATTTACTGAAACACCATAAGCAATAATTAATAATGCAATATAACCTACATATTTCGAAGTAAAGATCATTTTTAAACTTTCTATGAACGACAATTTAGCTTTAGTTTTTTTTTCTTTTACTAATGCTGGATCATATAGTCTAGGATCAGTTAGAACATTTTTATTCATCCATCTATATGTTAATATTATTAAGAAACTACTTGTTATCATTATAACAAATAAAGGTACAAATTTTAAATGTTCTGCAACTATTTGAGTTTTTTCGTGTAGAAAATATCCAATAACCACTGATGTTACAGGCAATGCTAAATTCGCAAGTAAACCAAACATTGAGTAGAAACGTTTAGCTTCAGCGATTTTAGTAATTTGATTAGCAAATTGCCAAAATAATAAACTAAGCATCATTGTTCCCCAAAGCTCGGCAATAGTATAAAAAGATGCAAAACTCCATTTACCAACTATTTTTATAAACCATTTGAAATTAGGATAAGCTAAACTTAAAGATTCTATAGTTTTATGATCAGGGTGGACTAAATCAGGATATGGGTAAAGAACAAAGGCAAATAATGCAAAATACCCTAAAAAAAATGAAGTAATAACATAAAATACGTTTTCTTGCTTTAAAATATCACATAGCTTAACATAAATTATCATAGCAATTACAGCAGAAGGTAGTACTATATATGTTTTTAAAAAACTTATCGATTCTGTACCTATATCTGTTACTACAAAACCGTCTTTAATTGAACGAAGAGTTGAGTAGTTTAATAAAATACAGAACATCATAAATGCAAGTGGCAAAAACTTCTTATTTTCATATTGTTCTATAGGCCAAATTATCTTTCTTAGTTCTGAAAGATAATTTTCACTTTTGGAAGTACTCATAATTAAATTTTCTATTTATTTGAAGATAAACATTATACTAAAATATATGATAGAAGTCAAACAAATTGATTTTTTCTAGAAAGAACTCAATAAACATTTTATTAACTATAGGATGTGAAAAAGAAAACAATTTTTACTTAATTTTGATTTCTATATATTAACTGTTAACTAACTAAATGAAAATTTAGTGAACTTTAAATTGTAAAGGCTTATTTGATATTTCTTGGGGTCAATATTCTTATGACAATACAAAATATTGAAGGTAAAATATTAAAATTTCATCCCATACAATGCAGTATTAATATAACTTTACAAAAATTATTTATAGCTATAAAAATAGCCTACTCCCATAAAAACACCAAATTTACATACTAAAGTGATCATTAAATGCAGCAATGATGAGTTAGATATTGTGCAAAAGATACAAGCAAATATATTTTGCAAAGAAAATACTAAAAAATTATTAGATATGAGAAGCTCTAATTTAGTTCCTTTAACGAGAATAGATTTTGAATCTTTTGATTCACACCTCATAAATCTTAGCAACGGAATTTATGCATTAGGCATGACACATATGCTATGCTTTACAAAAACTGTTAGTAAAGTAAACTCAATAATAAATAGCTTAGTTACTCTAGAAGAAGCAGCTTAAAATAAGCATCAAAATTACATTGTAATAATAGAGACTAGATTAATATATCGTAATAAAATTATTTTAGATGATATTTAGATGTAAATTACATTTTGCAATAAATATTGTAATATCATTTGCATAGCATTATTTTGTATATCATTACGCCAAAATTATGTAATCATTGATGAAGCAAACTATTAATTCTAATTAATATAATTTTTTCTAAAATGATGGTTTTGGTATACAGTGATAAAGTATAAACTTTTTAGTTTAAAAACTTTTTGAACAATCTTGTCACATATGCTACTAAATTTTTCTAAAAATTTATCGATTATTAATAAACTCTGCATCTTATTCTAAGACTTAATAGCTTACAGTAAATCATTAAAATAATGCTTGTTTGAGATCTCAAATCATCAATAATCATTAATAGTAGCAAATTCTCGGCCTAAGCTTATTATCGATTTAACTCAGAATTTCAGTCAATATATAGATAATATCCTTATCTTTAACGATATTATAAGTTCAATTTTTATGTACTTTTGTATATAATTTCTGCAATAAATCTAATTATATTTAGTT
Source organism: Rickettsia prowazekii str. Breinl (assembly GCF_000367405.1). Classification (NCBI taxonomy): domain Bacteria; kingdom Pseudomonadati; phylum Pseudomonadota; class Alphaproteobacteria; order Rickettsiales; family Rickettsiaceae; genus Rickettsia; species Rickettsia prowazekii. The sequence goes on from NC_020993.1 coordinate 709,297, forward strand.
TTTGAACAAAAATTTAGCAATAACCTCTTTACACAGAAAGAATCTAGTACTTGTGTATTAGATATTAACTATCTAAAAAATGCATTGAAATAACGTTCATCTTATTTTCTCATTTTCATATTAATAACAAATCAGTAATATCAAAAACAGTACACGTAAGATGTATAATGATTTTTATAAAAATTGATTATAATAATATGCAGGAAAACTGTTATTTAATACATCTATTCCGGTTTCTCTTTTGATATTTAGATAATTTAACCATTTCGTTTGCACAATCACAAGCGGTAACTTAAATAGTATTTACTTTTTTAAAATATTTACAACCAACTCCTAGGACTAAAAGCTAATATACATATAATTCAGTAAATACTTGATAATTTTCTTGATAAATCCGTCTGAATATTTAATATTATACTATGCCAAAATATTGGATTAACTAAACAATATATAAGTAGTAAAATTTTACATTGAATGTGATACTTAAACTTGATATTCTTATCAAGAATAAGGCTTAAGGTTGATATGCTAAAAAAAATAATATTTGGAATAACTATTTCCCTTACTACAGGCTGCTTTGCAAATAGTACAGCTTCTAATTTATCAAAGAAAGATGTTGCAAAAACTAACGATGTTAATACACAAAAAATTATAGATGATTTTTCTGTTTACGCAGGTACTATAAAACCAGAAGTACGTGAAGAAATACAAAAATATAGGGTGGAAATAGTTGATATTAATAAAAAGAAACGTGAACTATATAACAGACTTTCAAAAGAGGCTCAAAGTTTTCTAGCAGAGCAACAAAAATATAAACAAAAACTATCTATTCCTAAATTACTTATAGAAAATGATCCAAAGAATAATACTGCTAATTCTAAAGATAATAATGACAAAGATATGAAATAAGTTTTCCATTACGAATCCTAAATTTCATCCCACTCAAGAATGATATTGGAAAATGCAGCAACGCAGCTTTTAACTAGGAGTTATATCTTCATAAATCTGCTCTACTACACCATCAAGCCCCATTAAAAAAGTATAAACTTTTAATTGTGGAAATTTTTCTCTTATTATATCACGTGCCTTATTTAAAATTTCTGCATGCGCTACTTTTTCTTTTTCCTTTGTATTCAGATGTTCATTCCCTATAAGTATATTATAAGCTCCACATTCTCTATGATCAAGAAACACAATTTGTTCAATATTATGTAATGCTTGTAAAATCTCAATAGTATCTTCTATAGTTTTTCCCCAATAAGTATATTTTTCGTTAACAAGTGCAAGTGATGCACCAGGCAGTGATACTTTATCAAAAGTATCTTCTAATCCTAATTGCTTCATTAATTTACTTGTTTCGTTTATTAATCTAAAATCGACACAACTAATCAAAATAGTAGAAGCTACTTTTAATGTTTTCAAGTGCTCCTTACTTGCTGCTACCTTTATAACCTTCTTATCTGCAATTACATTATTATGAGCAGCGTAAAGATTTAAACTAGACACAATAATAAAGCATGAAATTATATATTTCATATATATCATGAAATTCTCCTGCATAAAATACTCCTAAAAATATGTCTTACATGCTTTAAAATAAGAATAACCTGTAATAATTGTTAAAAAAGCAGCAATCCATAAAATTATTTCCCCTACTATATCTAAATAAATAATGCCTGAACCTTTTGAACCTAATATCAATATAGATAAAGCAAACATTTGTAAAAATGTTTTTAGCTTAGCAAGTCTTGATACAGGTACACTAACCTTTACTAGAGCTAAAAATTCCCGAAGACCACTAACTAAAAATTCTCGTGCTAAAATTAATAAGCAAGGTATCTCATCTACATTATCCTTCTTTAATAACATTATAGTAACACAACCTACTAATAGCTTATCTGCTATAGGATCAAACATCTTACCAAAACTAGTAACTAAATTATATTTTCTTGCAATATAACCATCAAAAAAATCTGTAATACTAGCTAAAACAAATAATAATGCCCCTAACTTACGTGCAAGTGAATTATTTATATAAAATAGTAATATAATAACAGGAATCACCATTATTCGAGCAATAGTTAAATAATTAGGTAAATTTTTATCTATTCTCATTAATTAAATTTATTAATATAATATTGTTGAATTATCGATAAAATATTATTCCAAGACCAATATATTAAAAGTCCTACAGGAAAACTACTAAACATAAATAAGAAAATTAACGGCATAAATTTCATTACCTGAGCTTGAATCGGATCTGCAAGTTCAGGACTCATTTTTTGATGTAAGAACATAGTAATAGCCATTAAAATAGGCCATGCTCCAATCATCAAAAATGATGGAGGTGCGAATGGTAATAAACCGAATAAATTAAAAATAGTAGTAGGGTCAGGGGAAGATAGATCTTTAATCCAACCGAAAAATGGTGCTTGCCGCATTTCAATAGTTACATACAATACTTTATATATAGAGAAAAATACTGGAATTTGAACAAGTATAGGTAAACAACCTGCAACCGGATTTACTTTTTCTTTTTTATATAAAGCCATAATTTCTTGATTTAAACGCGCCTTGTCATTATTGTATAAATTTTTTATCCTATCGATTTCCGGTTGTAAATTTTTCATTTTTTTCATCGAACGATAAGATTTATTGGCTAAAGTAAACATTAATAACTTAATTATAACTGTAACAATTAATATACTAATACCGAAATTACCAACATATCCATAGAAAAAATTCATAGCATAGAAAACAGGCTTGGTAATTATATAAAACCAGCCAAAATCAATAGCTCTATCAAATAGCTTAATATCATAGCTTTTTTCATATTCATCGAGCAAGTCTACTTTTTTTGCTCCAGCAAAAATTCTGCTTTTAATTGATAAATTTTCACCAGGCTTTATTACTTGTACCGGTGAAATAAAATCTACTTGATATCTTTCAGTACCTTGCTTAAGAGCATAATTAAAATTTGAGCTATAACGACTTGATTTATCAGGAATCAAAGAAGATAACCAATATTTATCAGTAATACCTATCCAATCAACCTTACTTAATGCAAATTTTGTGCTTTTCTTATCTTTAATATCATCATATGAGTATTCTTTAAGATTCTCGTCTATACAACCGATAGGTCCTTGATGTAATATATTTACAGCCTTCTCTAAAGAAATATATTTACGGTTTATTAAACCATAAGATTGGACTGGAAGTTCTTTGTCACTATTATTAATAATGGTTTGCTCTATTGTAAATAAATAATTTTTATCAACAGTGATAGTAACTAAAAATTTAATTCCATCTTCATTAATCCAAAATAAATTAACTGGTTTTTCAGGACTTAATACTTCACTATCACTATTCCATACAGTATTGCTATTAGGAAGTTTTACACTATTTAAATTACTAACTAAACCAATTTCCGCAAAATAGGCATTTTCTGTATTAGCTGGTGAAAACAATCTAACTGCAGGACTATTTTGAGATAAATCTTGTTTATATTTCTTTAATATTAAATCATCAAATCTAAGTCCTTTTAATGCGATGGATCCGGTAAGTGATTCAGATTCTATTTTAATACGTTGCACTTGACTTGCTTCTTGCACAGCAATATCAGATGCAGGTTCGGCTAAAGCTTTCAACTTCTGTTTATTTAAATTTTCTGATTTATGCATAGCAATTCTCTGTTGCTGCTTTTTTTGTTCAGGTTTCACAAAAAAATATTGCCAACCAAAAATTATACTTAAAGATAGTACAACAGCTGCGATTAAATTAATTATATTATTATTCATTATTAATTAGGTCTTAAATTTTGATATTTTTGAAGCTTAAAGCTTTTAAAGCATTTAGAGAAAATAATCAATATATATCTTGTATACCAAAAGTAGCGAATATCCAAAATGTACAATAATTCTCATATTATATTCTATAAAAATTTTATTATACTACTCCTACATTCTGAAATATTTTTAATTTAAATTCAGGGAGTATAGAAATTAAATGTTCAGAAATATTGTCCTGTATATTCTCATAACCTACTAAATTCACTTCTTTAACGAAGATATATATTTCTATCGGTAGACCAGTGATCGTAGGTTCAAGTTGTCTTACTAAAAAAGTAAAACCTTCAGTATAAACTTTGGGATTGTTTTTTAGATATTCCTTAATATATAATTTGAATAGTTTAATATTAGTTAAATCCTGCTCTTCTTTATCAAGAGTAATTTTATCTATTAAATCCTTTGAGATATAAGGAGATTTTTTTAGTTCTTTTAAAAGATTAATATCACAGAAATTAATAGTTGCCATATTAATATTGAATACTCTTTTTATTCGTCTTGCGCCTGATTCAGTAATACCTCTATAATTAGTGACGTTAGAATTTAAAATGCTATAAGTAGGAACTGTAGAAATAGATTGATCAAAATTCCTAATTGTTACTACAGAAATAGTAATTTTTTCAACTATTCCCTCAATTTCACCCACACGTACTAAATCCCCAATATTAATAATTTTTTGAGTAGTTAGTTGTAAACTTGCGAGTAATCCTAAAACAGTATCTTTGAAAACAAATGTTAAAAGAGCTGCAGCTGCACCTAAACTTGTTAAGAATTTACTAAGCGAAATATTTAATATATATGAAATAGTTACAATGACTGCGATAACTATGACAATAATTTTTAATATTTGAAAATACAAACTAAGTGGTGCATTTTTAGTAATGTTCTTGATCTTATTATGATACAAATCTGAAAATGCATCTATAAGCGTTAATAATAACATCGTTACAGATATACTAGTATATAAGATTACTACAGTATCTTTGATTCCAAGCAATACATGAGTTTTAAAAGAAATAGGATGAAAAATATTGCTCCAACATAAAAAGTAAAGTGCTAATAAAGTATGTAATAAATAACGAAATATTGGATATTTTTTTAGTATCCTTTCACAATCATCGTAATGATGTCTTGTTAAATAATTTTGTATAGGAATAAAAATTAATCTTTTAATTAAAAATATCACTGGCATAAGAGATGCCAACATAACAAACAATAATACTAACTCAGTACTAGAGGTATGATATAGATCCGTTAAGTATTGCATATTTTACCTATTATTATTATTATAAAATACAAATCATTTTTTTATTATTACTAAGAATTTTATTTTTATCAATAATTTTAACTCAAAAGCATTTGGTATTACTAAGCAAATATAAATACTGTCATTACAAAACAACTAAGCCATTGCATCAATCTATAAAAAACTGTATTAATTACTTTGTAATTTCCAGCAACTTAGATGTTAAATGAATTAAATAACTTATTTATGATATTGCCTAATATTAATCCAATTATTTTTTCTATAGGCCCATTTTCCATCTCTTGGTATTCTCTTGCGTATGTAGTAGGCATCTTGCTAGGATGGTTTTATGCAACCAAAATTATAGAAAAATTTAAGCCTGAAATTACCAAAAAACACATAGATGATTTCATTACTTATGCAATTATAGCCATAATAGTCGGAGGTAGATTAGGTTATGTTTTACTATATAACCCTTTGAAATATTTTACAAATCCAATAGAAATCCTTAAAACCTATGAAGGCGGCATGTCATTTCATGGTGCTACTATAGGAATAATTATGGCTGCTTATTTATTTTGTCAAAAATATAAGATTAATTTTTTGAGTCTCACGGATATAATAACAACTGTGGCACCTATTGGATTATTTTTAGGTAGAATAGCTAATTTTATTAATTGTGAATTATATGGCCGTATTACAAATTCGTCTTTTGGTATCATTTTTCCAAATAGCGATTTACAGCCACGTCACCCTAGTCAATTATATGAAGCTTTTTTTGAAGGTTTAATATTATTTTGCATCTTAACATATGCAGTATTTAGACATGATACTCTTAAAAAGCGAGGCTTAAATTCAGGAATATATTTAATATTTTATTCGCTTTTCAGAATAATTATTGAAATGTTTAGGGAGCCTGACATCCAGATTGGATTTATTTTAGATAGCTTAACCATGGGACAAATTTTATCTGCACCTATGTTACTTTTAGGAAGTTATTTAATATGTCGGTCGAATCCAAAATAAGACAATTAATTTATCAACACGGTTATATTACTTGTGATGTTCTAATGCAGGAAGTATTAAGCTCAAACCCTAATTCCTATTATAAGCAAGTAAAATCACTAGCTAGCGAAGGTGATTTTGTTACCGCACCTGAAATTTCACAGCTATTTGGTGAAATTATTGGATTATGGTGTATCAGAGAGTGGCAAAGAATCGGTAACCCCAAAAGTCTTAGTTTAGTTGAGCTTGGCCCTGGTCGAGGTCTATTAATGCGGGATTTACTACGTACTGCAAAATTAGTGCCAGAATTTTATAAAGCTTTATCAATTAAACTAATAGAAATTAATAAAAATTTTATTGCTCATCAAAAATCTAATTTACAAGATATTAATTTACCTATTAAACATTTAGCATTTATAGAAGAGATACCACAAAAACCTACTATAATAATAACAAATGAATTCTTTGATACTATGCCTATAAAGCAATATATTAAAGTCAAGGAATTATGGTATGAAAGAATATTTTTAGTACAACCAGTAGATGGAAGAATTAAATACGATAAAATAAGTATTAATAAGCGATTACAAGAATATCTACTACGTACTCATATTGAAGCAAAAGATGGAGCAATACTTGAAGAATCTTATAAGTCGATAGAAATTATAAAATTCATAGCTGAACATCTAAAAAAAGTAAGAGGTAGTTGCTTAATAATAGATTACGGATATGATATAGCCCCATATGATAGGACTAGATATCAATATAACCCAACATTACAAGCAGTAAGAAAGCATAAATATTGTCCAATTCTTGAGAATCTTGGAGAGGCTGATTTATCAGCGCATGTAGATTTTTACTCATTAAAAACAGTAGCTAAAAATAGCAAGATAAATGTAATAGATACAATATCACAACGAGATTTTTTAATACAAAACGGAATCTTATTACGTAAGCAAACATTGAAAGACAAGCTTAATGATAAACAAGTACTAATAATAGAAAAACAAATGGAAAGATTAATATTACCGGAACAAATGGGCAAACTATTTAAAGTATTGCAAATTATGAATTAAAAAAAAATTTAATTTGCATTAGAAAATTTTTTGAAAATAATGCATAATTGATGCTAATATAAATCTTATGCATTTTTACTACAAAATACCTAAAAATAGTAAATCAATTAAAAATGCACACAAAATCTTTAGTGCTGAGCATTTGATTACCATGGCCACGACGAGATGCTACTTCTACACATTTCAGCATAAATTAAAGTTCTTTTATAAGTGTTTTGCTTTTCCATGTAAGATACAAAGTAAGAATCATGTGATATATAGAACTAACATAAACTCGAGAATTCTCAAATTCATAATCAATATCTCGGTACTGAGTCGATCAATTTGTAGATTTTTAAATCAATTAACTTATTTTTTAGATCTGAAATATGTTGTAATATTTTTGGTATATTTTACTTAGTTTCTATATTCTTCATCATCACAATAATTTATTGTTACCATATGTCATAGCATTATAAATTATACTCCATGGCGTTCTGCAATTAAATTTTTTACTCTACCGATAGCTTTAGCGGGATTTAAGCCTTTCGGGCATGTTTTGGTACAGTTCATAATTGTATGACAACGGTAAAGTTTAAATGGATCTTCTAAAGCTTCAAGACGTGCACCTGTATTATCATCCCTTGAATCCGCAATCCATCTATATGCTTGCAGTAAAATCGCAGGACCTAAATATTTATCACCATTCCACCAATAACTAGGGCAAGAAGTAGAACAACAAGCACATAATATACACTCATATAAACCGTCAAGCTTTTCTCGGTCTTTAATTGACTGTAATCTTTCAGAGTTTGAAGGAGCAGGACTATCGTTTTTGAGCCAAGGTTCTATAGATTCATATTGTGCATAAAAATGGGACATATCAGGTACTAAATCTTTCACTACTTTCATATGAGGCAGTGGATATATTTTGATATCACCCGATATATCTTCTATCGGCTTAATACATGCTAAAGTATTAGTGCCGTCAATATTCATTGCACAACTACCGCAAATTCCTTCACGACAAGAACGTCTAAATGTTAGGGTAGAATCAATTTCATTTTTGATTTTAATTAGAGCATCTAAAACCATAGGTCCAGTTTTACTTAAATCTATCTCAAAACTATCGATAGTAGGATTCTCATCAAGATCAGGGTCGTATCGATAAACTTTGACCTTTCGAGGCTTTAGCATTTTCTGTTGTGCTTTATGCTCTCTACCTTTTTTTACTACTGAATTTGACGGTAATCTTAACTCTACCATTTAAATACTCTCTTAAAATTGATTTTATACATTTTGTCTATATCAGAAAAAAACACATTCAACAGTATTTGTTTATGATTTTCTTATGTCCCGTAAAAATCTATAAATTTATACATAAAAATGATAATTGTAATTATTTTTCACTACAAATTACAATTTTTCGCAATTTTAATAATTATTAATTATTTTAACTTTCGTATAAAAATACTCATACAAAAATAGCTAATAACAAAGTATACAAGATCTATGAAATAATATTTTCTTTTTTATCTTTAGTTGATTTTACTTTCTCATGCAAATTTTCTTTATCTATTTTTATAGTATGTGAATCATTAAAAGGAAATTTGTTTTCCTCTTCTGAATCTAAAGCTCTTCCACTAAGTAAATTTTTAATTTGCTGACCAGACAATGTTTCATATTCAATTAAAGCATTCGCTAATGTATGAAGTTGATCTATATGTTTTGTTAAAATATCTTTTGCGAATTCATAACCTTGCGTAATAATTCTTTTCACTTCAGCATCAATTAACTCTGCAGTAGCTTCCGAAATTTCATTACTTGATTGTCTACCATACATATCATCACTGTTTGAACCGTGGAATATTGGTCCTATTAAATCACTTAAACCTGCTTTTGTAACCATCGCCCTTGCAATATTAGTTGCACCTTTTATATCTGATGAAGCTCCTGATGTTACTTTATTTCTACCAAAAATAATTTCTTCTGCTACTCTTCCTGCCATATAAACTGCTATAGATGATTCCATCTGTTCACGATTCTGAGAATATTCATCAGTTTCAGGAAGTCTTTGTACCATACCAAGAGCATTACCACGTGGTATAATCGTAGCTTTATGAATAGGCGAGGCTGCAGGACAATAAAGCCCGACTAATGCGTGTCCTCCTTCATGATACGCAGTTAATCTTTTCTCCTTCTCTGACATTGCAATAGAGCGACGCACAACACCCATCAAAACCTTATCTTTTGCTTCTTCCATATCGTGCATATCTACTTCTTTTTTACCAAGCCTCGCAGCAATAAGCGCAGCTTCATTAACTAAATTAGCAAGTTCAGCACCGGAGAAACCAGGAGTTCCACGAGCAATAATTCGTGCTAGTACCGTACTATTATATTTAATTTTTTTTAAATGTACTTTTAGAATTTGCTCACGACCATTTATATCAGGGTTTGCAACAGCAATTTGACGATCAAATCTACCAGGACGCAGTAATGCACGATCAAGAACGTCTGGACGGTTTGTAGCTGCAATAATTACCACACCCTCGTTTGCCTCAAACCCATCCATTTCGACTAACATTTGGTTTAAGGTTTGCTCACGCTCATCATTGCCACCTCCCATACCAATACCTCTATGTCGCCCTACAGCATCGATCTCATCAATAAAGATAATACAAGGGGCATTACGTTTCCCCTGTTCAAACATATCGCGCACGCGGCTTGCGCCAACACCTACAAACATTTCAACAAAATCAGAACCAGATATACTAAAAAAAGGTACATTAGCCTCACCTGCAATTGCTTTCGCAAGAAGTGTCTTACCTGTACCAGGAGGGCCGATAAGTAAGCAACCTTTCGGTATTTTACCGCCAAGCTTTTGAAATTTACTTGGATCTCTTAAAAAATCGACTATTTCAGTTAATTCTTCTTTTGCTTCATCAATACCCGCAACATCTTTAAAGGTAATTTTTGGTCCTTTATCTGATAACAATCTAGCTTTAGATTTGCCAAACCCCATGGCTTTCCCGCCACCGTGCATTTGACGCATAAAGAAAACCCAAACACCTATTAATAAAAGCATCGGAAACCAAGAAATTAAAAATCCTAAAAAGGTATTCATTCTTGTTTCAAGCGGCACTACTTCAATATTAACGTCATTGCTAGTAAGACGATTTACTAAATCAGGATAATCAGGAGAATACGTACTAAAAGTAGAGCCGTCATTTGCAGTACCTTCAATTACTCTACCTTGAATTTTTACTGAATTAATGGTCTTTTCGTCAACTCGTGTCAAAAAATCTGAGAAAGTGATATTATTTCTTACACCAAGTAAACCATCAGATTGAAAAACATTAAAAAGTAATATTACAAAAATAAAAAGTGCTGCCCAAGCTAAAATACTTCTACCTTGATTATTCATCGATATAAAACCTAATAAAAATTTTATCGGTACTATAATTTAATACCGGGTTAGCAAAAATGGGTAAAACGAGATACAAAATTTGGAGCAAATGATACTTCAAAGTTCCACACGTCGTTATCATAATATGATATATGTGGTATTGCTATAACTTTTTCAAGTATTTTAATGATAGGTAAGGTAAATAAAATTGCATTGTGGTTTTTGCAGGATAAATTTTTTAAATGTTTTAAATCTAATTGTTTCTTTATAGCTTTATAATCTGCTAATGATAAATAAGTTATAACACAATCAGGAGTTTTTTGATTTTTGGTTATACAAAATCTATTATCCCAAATAACTGATTTATCTAATAAGATTTTACTCTTAGGTAATTTTTTGCCAAACTCTCTATATATGAGTAACTCATTTTGTATACGCTTAATTACACAACCATGAACTGTATTCTTAAAATTTATGTCTTGACTAATTAATTTCAAAATATGTGCTATTGAATAGAAACGTGCTGATCTAGATTGTCCACTAATCATTATCAGTAAAAAATTAATTATTTGTGCTTTTACTTCATTTAAAAACTTATCAAATTTAACTAAATCAAGAAATGTAAAACCATATTCAAAAATCTTAACTGCTTCAGCTATTGCCGATATTAATGCAGGCTTCAACTCATCTTCTATAAGCTTGTTAGTTTTAAGTTGTTGCAAACTTATCTCTGCTTTAATATAATTTTCTTCTTTAAATAATTTTTGCCTAATAATATTACGTCTATATTTATCTGATAAATTTGACTCATCTTCAAACCATTTGATTTTATGGTTGACTAAATACTCTACTAATTCACTCTTCGGAATATTATATAGTGGTCTAATTATTTGTATATTATTATACCAATGAATATTACTACTACTAAGCCCAAATATACCGCTATTACGCTCTAATCTTAAACAAAAATTTTCTACGTAATCATCTTCATGGTGAGCAGTTAAAAGTACTAATACATCGAGTTCTAAGCATAGATTTGTCATCAAATCATAGCGCCCCTCTCTTGCTCTTTCTTGTAAATTTGAAAAATTATTTTGATGATCAAAAGATAAATTATAATACTTGCGATTTAAATTACTACTGATAGTATGTATATAGTAATTCTCTTGCTTTGACTGTGGCCTTAAGTTATGATCAACTGATATAACAAATAATTCTATATTATTTTTTCTGGCCCAAATATTAGCAAGATAAAGTAGTGATATTGAATCACTACCACCAGAAACTGCAATCGCTATTTTAGATAATCCAAAATTACCTATTAGATTATTGATATTATATTCAAATTTTTCATATAACATAGGTATTGAAGGATGTTAGTATTGTAAAATATTCGTGAATACTGTGATCAAACATAGTATGTCATTAAACACATAGAATTGTTGCGTGGATCTGATATATATCAATTCAATTAAACAATAATAATGCTATATTTTGACAATAGTAACAATAAAGAAACTTATGCGGTTTCATCTACATCTTCTAAAGTTTCAGCTTTTTGTTCACGTAAATAATCTTGCGCTTCTGACTCTGATCTTGCAACAACAACCGTAACTATAGAAGTAAGCTCTGCATGGAGCCTTATTTCAACCGTATAAATTCCAGTAGATTTAATTTGTTTATCAAGAATAATATTTGAATGAGAGATATTATACGATATATTTTTAGATAACTTATCAGCTATATCTTTATTAGTAACTGAACCAAAAAGCTTACAGTCATCTGATGTTTGACGGATAAAAACTAATTGCTGATCTTTAATAATGGTATTAATTTTTTCTACTTCTTCTCTTACTTGCTTATCTTTCTCTTCAAATTCGTATTTTTGTTTAACTATTAATTCTTTATTAGACTTAGTAGCTCTAATAGCTAATTTTTGCGGTAAAAGATAATTACGACCAAACCCATCTGCCACTTTGAGTATGTCACCAATTTTACCTAATTTTCTTACAGGTTTTATTAAAATAACTTCCATGTATTATGCCTTTATTTAGCTTGAAATACAAAAGGTAACAATGCTAAAATCCTTGCAATTTTAATAGCATTATTTAGCTTTCTTTGTTTCTTTGCACAAACATTTGTGATCCTGCTTGGTAGCATTCTACCGCCTTCAGATACAAATTTTATTAAAAGCTCAGGATTTTTATAATCAATAACAGGTGCATTAGGTACAGAAAGAGGACATCCTTTACGTCTTCTAAAAAATACCTTTTTAGCAGCTTTATCTACTCCCTTGGAAGTAGCTGTTTCACTAGCATTATTACTTTTTAACATTCTTTAACCTTAATTCTTACAAATTTAATTATTAATCGTTACGTCAATTACCGGGGTGTTCTCTGTACTCTGATTTTTTAATATCGGCGAAGGTTCACTGCTAATTGAGTCTGCTTTAATTGTAAGAAATCTAATAATATTCTCATTAAGTTTCATTTTTCTTTCTAACTCTTCTTTTACATTACTGGTAATATCTATACCTAAAAAATAATAATGTCCTTTTTTATTATTACCAATTTTATAAGCTAAAGTTCTTAACCCCCAATATTCTTTTTTTATGATAGTCCCATTATTATCTTTAATGATTTTAGTAAAATCATCAACGATTTTATCTATATCGTTTAATGATACGTCCTGTCGTATAATAAAAACTGATTCATAAAAGCTCATAATATATAAGAATCTCCAATAAACAAACTTTAAAATAAAGGTATTTATAGCAACTAAAACTATTAAATTCAAGTATTATCTTCAAAAATTAAAAATCTTATTAATTTGTTGATGTTATACAAGGTTTACTGTAAACAATATTAATCAACAGATTATTTAAAAGTGTTTGATATTAAAAGAAATGACATAAAAAATTAAATAAACAAAGACAAAGGCTTAATAAGCATAAATAGAAGGATTTAATATATTAAAAGGCTGCAACTCTAGTCAGCAGCTTTCTATCATGATTATGAATTGTAGCATTACAAAAAATTAGCAATAAAAAGTTAATAAATTTGCTAAAATGTTTCAATAAATTATCACACAAGCAACTAAATTTAACAAAAAAAGATAATGTGTTATTTTTTAAAGCCTTACTTATTTGAACAGAACGTTAAAGAACTTATTAAAACATTCTAAGGAAATTTTAGAAAAATTTATAAACAGATATACCAAATCCTTTTTTGTGATACTGAGTATAGCAAGTATGCAAATCAATTTGAATATAAATAGATCTTTAAGTCTGATATTTAGGATTCATTAAAATGAAGGAATGAGATTAAGAAAAGAGCACTTGATTTTTAAATTTACTAGTTTTATCTAGCTTATTGTTTAAATTAAAGATAACAAGTGTTATCAAAATTTTCTTTGTATTTATGTATTAAGTATGTTAGTATCTAATTAAATTTATGTAACTAAATTAAGTTTATCGTTACCGCATTGTATATTTGATCACTAAAACTGTAAATGTTATGTTAAGTAAACTAAATAAACCTGCTTTATTTGCTTTAATATTTTATCCTGTTTTTATTATATCTCTTGTAGTTAAATATTCGTTTGATTATGGGATAGGATTAACTGAAATTATTTTCATAATTGCTAGTTATTATATTAATAATATTACCGTTGGGATTGGTTTACACAGATTATGGTCTCATAATGCATATAAAATAAATAAATATGCTGAGTTTGTTTTAGTTATGTTATCTGCAGGAACATTGCAAGGACCGGCTTTATCTTGGGCATCTAATCATTATAAACATCATGCTAAAACAGATACGGATCAAGATCCACATAGTCCTCTAAAGTTTGATAATAAGGTTTTAGGATTTCTTTGGTCACATATAGGGTGGATGCTAATAGGCAGCGGGAGTTATAAGTTTATTGATCGCATTACTTGGGCTAAGCTTGGTAAAAATAATTTACTAAAATGGCAATTAAAATATTATTGGAAGATAGCGGCTTTTATGAATATTGTAGTACCTTTATTTACAGGTTATTTAGTTGGTGGCACTATAAAATCAGCATACGCAGGATTCTTATTTATTGGACTTGGGAGATTCTTACAACAACAAGCAACATTTTGTGTTAATTCTCTATGCCACTTTGTCGGGAGTAAAAAATACTACAGAGGTACTGCTGGAGACATTTGGTGGATGGCATTATTCTTACTTGGTGAAAATTGGCATAATTATCATCATGCTTTTCCTTCAGATTATCGTAATGGTGTCAAGTGGTATCATTTTGATGTTCATAAATGGATAATATTTTTAATGAGTAAAATAGGTTTAGCTTCGGAGCTTGAACGTACTACAAAAGTACGTATACAGGCAAAAATGCAAGAAACTTTAAGCTATCTTAGTGAGAAACAAAAGCAAAAATTGAGTTTAATGCAAACTAAAATAGATAATTTATTAGAAAATCTATGCTTAAAAAGCAAAGAAATTGAAGAATCCTCTCTTGCTATTAAAGAACAACTAAAAAAATCTTTTGTAGAAATACAAGAATCACTTAAAAATTTAGCAGAGCAAGTAAGTTCTGCAACGCAAATAACAGAAAAACCTTCAGAAAAATTACTAAAAATAGTGAATAAAAAAATAATTGATGCTGAACAATCTATTTATAAACTGTATAATCAGTTGAATACCTTAAAGGTATAGTAGTTAAAATATAGGTACATAATAGACCTATCATTAGGATCTAATTTTTATCAAGCAATGGTTTGACACCATATATTTATCAATCCACACAACTAATACTTTTGCTAATACCAATTTTAATAAATGAAAAAAATTTTAGGTATAGAATCAAGCTGTGATGATACAGCTATTTCTATAATTACCGAAAGACGAAAAATCTTATCTAATATAATTATTTCACAAAATACAGAACATGCAGTTTTTGGAGGGGTAGTACCTGAAATTGCTGCACGTTCTCACTTATCGAATCTAGATCAAGCATTAAAAAATGTTTTAAAAAAAAGCAATACTGAATTAACAGAAATTAGTGCAATTGCTGCAACTTCCGGTCCAGGTTTAATAGGCGGTGTTATAGTTGGTTCAATGTTTGCAAGGTCACTAAGCAGTGCTTTAAAAAAACCATTTATTGCAATTAATCATCTAGAAGGTCATGCCTTAACAGCGAGACTCACCGATAATATTTCTTATCCTTATTTACTCTTATTAGCTTCTGGTGGACATTGTCAATTTGTAGCAGTTTTAGGACTCGGGAAATATAAAATTCTAGGGACTACTATAGATGATGCTGTAGGTGAAACATTTGACAAGGTTGCAAAAATGCTAAATTTATCTTTTCCAGGAGGGCCTGAAATTGAAAAAAGAGCTAAATTAGGCAATCCTCATAAATATAAATTTCCAAAACCTATAATTAACAGCGGTAATTGCAATATGTCCTTTTCAGGGCTTAAAACTGCTGTGCGTACTTTAATAATGAATTTAAAAGAAGTGAATGATTCTGTAATTAATGATATAGCAGCAAGTTTTCAATTTACCATAGGAGCGATTTTAAGTAGTAAGATGCAAGATGCTATTAGATTATATAAACAAATTTTAAATGATTATTATGAGGATATAAATCATCCTACAAAGCTAAATTTAAAAAGCTTTAGAAAAGATGAATTTAATTGGAAACCTTTGGAGTGTATAACAAGACCTAAATATAGGATACATATACAAAATTCGTATAGGTCAAACTTGTTAAATGATACTATAGTAATTGCAGGTGGTGTTGCTGCTAATAAATATTTACAAGAAATATTAAGTGATTGTACTCGCCCATATGGTTATCGTCTTATTGCACCACCTATGCATTTATGTACCGATAATGCTGCAATGATTGCATATGCAGGACTTGAGCGTTACAATAATAAACTATTTAGTCCTTTGGATTTCTGTCCAAAAGCAAAATGGAGTTTAGAGGATATATAATTTATACTTTTCATGAAACATGTTCATTATATACAAAGCATATGTATTTTATGCTAAAATAATTTTTAGAACTAATGTAGTAACGGTTAAAATTTAATATTGACAATACAATACTTCTCAATAGTTTAATATAAAAATATCAGCAGCTACTAAGAGGGAATTCATCTCGATTTTATATTCAATATAAATATTAGAGTTGTAACTCTTTAAAAGATTACATATTTAAATGATAAACCTCTGATTTGTGTTGAGATTTTAAACTTGGAATTGACTCATTTTGATCATGAGCAAGTATTACTAAAACACGTTGCATTTCATAGAATTTTATTCATTATTTCTTTGTAATCTTTCAACAATACTCTAGCAATAATACATCTTATTCGTTAAATTCTGTTAGCTCAGTACATTTATTTTAATATCTCTGCCGCTGTTTCTTAATCTATTACATCACAACTCTGTTCATTAGATTGTTATTTATTCCAACTTATTTTTTAGTGAGCATGGTATTGAAAAGTAATAAAAAACAGTAATGCAAACTATATACATTATGTAATAATTTAGTTATCATATAAAGTACAGCACTTAATCAATTATATTGATACTTAGCTCTTCCTTTTCTCTACGTATTTTTACTGTATTACCACTACTTATTTCACCTGCCAAAATCATCTTGGCTAAATTATTTTGTATTTCTCTCTGAATAAGACGTTTTAAAGGTCTTGCACCAAAACTTGGATCATAACCTTTTTCAGCTAAATAATTTAAAGCAGATTCATCAAATTCAAGAATAATATTCTGTTGTAACAAAATTTTCTTTAAGCTTCCAAGCTGGATCTTAACTATATCATGAATATTATTACGATTTAGACGATGAAATAATATAATTTCATCTAACCTATTTAGAAATTCTGGTTTGAATACTGCTCTCACATATTGCATAACCTCATCCCTTACTTTATATGTATCTTCACCCTCTTTCTGATTAACTAGTATCTCAGCACCTAAATTAGATGTTAAGACTATAATAGTATTTTTAAAATCAACCGTTATACCTTGACTATCTGTTAATCTTCCTTCATCAAGTATTTGTAACATAATATTAAATATATCTAGATGTGCTTTTTCAACTTCATCAAATAATATTACTTGATAAGGACGGCGTCTTACTGATTCTGTTAACACTCCACCTTGATCATATCCGATATAACCTGGTGGTGCTCCTATCAGACGAGAAATAGAATGCTTCTCCATATATTCTGACATATCTATACGGAGTAGAGCATTACGGTCATCGAATAAAAAGCCAGCTAACGCTTTAGTAAGCTCAGTTTTACCCACACCAGTAGGTCCTAAGAATAAGAATGAACCAAGAGGACGATTAATATCTTGAATCCCTGAACGTGATCTTCTAACCGCATCACTTACACCTTTAATTGCTTCATCCTGTCCTATAACTGATTCACACAGCTTCTGCTCAATCACAAGCAAACGCTCACGCTCACTCGATAGCATCGTATCAATTGGAATACCAGTAATACGTGAGATAATACTTGCTATATCGCTTTCCGATACAATTTCTTTTAACAGCCCTTTATTATCCATATTTTCAGCTTCCTGAAGCTTATTCATAATCTCAGGTATGATTCCGTATTTTAACTCACTCGCTTTAGCGAGATTAGCATCACGCTCAGCCCGTTCTAAATCGATTCTAGCTTGTTCTAATTCTTCTTTAAGTTTCTGAGCCTGCTGTAGTTTAGATTTTTCCGCCTGCCATTTAGTATTCATATCATATGATTTAGATTCTAACTTTTTGAGTTCCTCGGTTAAACTAGTAATTTTCTTTTTAGAATGTTCATCATTTTCCTTTTTAAGCGCTGCAAGCTCAATCTTTATCTGAATAATACGACGATCTAACTCGTCAAGCTCTTCAGGTTTACTTGACAATTCAATTTTCATACGACTACAAGCTTCATCAATCAAATCAATAGCTTTATCAGGTAAATAACGATCGGTAATATAACGATTCGATAACGTCGCTGCAGCAACTATTGCACTATCAGAAATTCGCACAGCATGATGAAGCTCATATTTTTCTTTAATTCCTCTTAGTATTGATATCGTATCTTCTACACTAGGCTCACCTACATAAACAGGTTGGAAACGACGAGCAAGCGCAGCATCTTTCTCTATATATTTACGATATTCATCTAAAGTAGTAGCACCTATACAGTGTAACTCACCACGGGCAAGCATAGGTTTTAATAAATTTGAGGCATCCATAGCACCATCAACTTTTCCAGTACCAACTAATAGATGCAATTCATCGATAAACAAAATAATTTCACCACTTGATTCTTTAATTTCACTAAGCACTGCTTTAAGACGTTTTTCAAATTCACCTCGATATTGAGCACCTGCTATTAATGCTCCTATATCAAGCTCAATAATACGACAGTTAATAAGTGTTTCAGGTACATCCTTACTAAATATACGTTGTGCAAGCCCCTCTATTATAGCAGTTTTACCAACTCCTGGCGCACCTATCAATACAGGATTGTTTTTCATACGTCGTGATAACACCTGCACTGCTCTTCTTATTTCTTCATCACGCCCGATAATCGGATCAAGCTTACCATTTTCAGCAAGCTCTGTTACATCTCTACCATATCTCTTTAGAGCATCATAATTATTTTCTGCAGATTCAGTATCTGCTTTTTTGCCTTTACGAAGATGTAAAATAGCTGTGGCTAGTTTTTTACTATTAATCCCATTATTCGTTAAAATTTTACCGGCTATAGTATTATCATAAGTTAATGCTTCAAATATACGCTCTATTGTTACAAAACTATCCCCGCTATCTTTAGCGATACTACTCGATTTTTCTAATACTTTCAGATCTTCAGCAGAATAATAAATTTGGCCACCTCCATCAACCTGAATTTTTGGTATTTTATTTAACTCTAGCTGCACTTGATCTTTTAATAAGTTTATATTACCTCCTATATTATTAATCAGGGCCTGAATTATACCTGTTTCTTCACTTAAAAGACTAGATAATAAATGCAAAGGTAATATCTGCTGATGATCATTTTTAATAGCAAGAGATTGATGATTAGCTATAACTGATTTAGCATGTGCAGTAAATTTATCAATATTCATATAAATAACATATTTTCATTAATAAAGTGCAATATTTTTAACTAGACTATTTTCATATAATGATTTTTAATTAAAATAACAAGAGATACATAACTGCATATAGAATATTATAATGCTTGAAATATTGAAAAATCAAAAAGAGATCTCAAAAAAATATGAAAGATAAAATTGATAATATTACTTTGATGAATTGCTAGGAAAAATTGTATTCAAAATGCTTATAAAAAATTAAATGTTACTAAAGATTTTATATGATATACATAATCATAGTAAATTTGTCAAAAGTTACAAAGTCCGATTACAAAGAAAATATTGCTTATATATAAATATACACATACATATGGCTCGATTTCAATGATATACAAAAAATGAACTTTATTCTAGGCTCAAAATTGATTGAAGATGATGTTACTCTTAAATACTAATACATTATTAGTTTATAAGATCTGGATACATCAATTATTGATCAGAGGAAAAACTATGAAAAGGTGTACACTGCAAAAAATTCTTTTTATATCTTTGGATAAAGAACATTAATATAAATAATATAACAGAAAAATAAGACAAAAGAAAAACATTAATTTGATAAATTAACCTCAGGAATAAATATTTTAAAATGTGTTCTAGTCTTAAAGTTAGAGAAAAACTTAAATGAACATTATCTCAAATATTTAATATACCGATATAAAATAACATGAATCTATAAAGCATTACTTTAAAAGTGTTATATTGCTCAGAAAACAGATAGTATTCCAGACTATGCAACAACCAGGTTAGTTAAAAAACAAAAAACCATTACAAAAAGTGGCAAAGAAACACTTACTACTATAATAAATTCACTGCTAAAACTAATTAAAATTAAATGAGGAAAAGAGATAGAGTATGAAAACAATCATCATAAAAAATATATCGCAATATTAAGCGATATGAAAGTTGTTAAATCGTTTAAAGTGATATTATGATTTTTTAAACACCACAACTAAACTTAAATTTAATAAAAGGCAAAATATTAGGTATGGAACAATAATGTCAGAAATTGCAATTGTAACAGGTGGCACTAGAGGGATAGGGAAAGCTACTGCTTTAGAATTAAAAAATAAGGATCTTACGGTAATTGCTAATTTTTTCAGTAATTATGATGCTGCTAAGGAAATGGAATCAAAATATGGTATAAGAACTAAATGCTGGAATGTTGCAGATTTGGAAGAATGTAAAAAAGCAGTAAATGAAATTGAAGAGGAATTTAAAAAATCAGTAAGTATTCTTGTTAACAATGCAGGTATTACCAAAGATAAAATGCTACATAGAATGAGTAATCAAGATTGGACCGACGTTATTAACGTTAATCTTCATTCTTGCTTTAATATGTCTAGCAGTGTAATGAAACAGATGCGCAACCAAAATTATGGTCGTATAGTAAATATCAGTTCAATTAATGCCCAAGCAGGACAGATTGGTCAAACTAATTACTCTGCTGCTAAAGCTGGGATCATTGGTTTTACTAAGGCTCTTGCACGTGAAACTGCTTCTAAAAATATCACAGTTAACTGCATAGCGCCAGGATATATTGCGACAGAAATGGTAAATACAGTACCTAAAGATATACTTACTAAAATAGTTAATAGTATTCCTAAAAAAAGACTAGGACAACCTGAAGAAATAGCTAGAGCAGTAGCATTTTTAGTTGATAAAAATGCAGGTTTTATAACAGGCGAGACTATTTCAATCAATGGTGGCCATAATATGATTTAAACAATTAATATAAATTAGAATTATAGCAAAGAAGTAAATACCTGAATCTAAAATAATAAAAGGCAAAAACGGACTACTACGCAGTGTAAAAATATTTTATGTTCCAATTGATTTTTTTAAACCACTATTGCAAAAAGTAATACTTTATTCATCAATCAGAAAAGCAGTTAAAGATTTGCTTAATAAAAATATTCTCCTGATAAATTTACCGTAAACGAACAAGATTGATTTATTCTTGACATATAAATATATAGATATCCTTGTTAGGAACAGCAAATTATCAATGAGTATCCGAATTGATTTTTTATGCGAGAGATAATTAAACATATGTATTAAAAATAAAAAACATTAGGTACAATAAATTCCTTGAAGACTGCTTATGTTATTGAAAACTTACTTCTTAGAAGAAGAGCTTTTAAAAGTAAAAACATAACTGAATGCACCAGAGCTTTTATTGAACTTAGCTATTCTATATTTAAACATAGATGATAAATCATAATGTACAGACAACAATTAATACAAGTTAGCAATAAACGAACGAAAAATGACTAGTATATATCACATCCTTGATCGTATTCCTGCTATTTATAAGCAAGACATGGAAATAGAGTATGAATATTTGGCCATGCAGTTAATCAAATCCGGTAAATTACGTATAGATACTAATGATTGTTGTAATTTTGCAAGATTTACCGATCCTGCACTTAATATAAACTTAATGATTAGTAAAGAAGAACTAACGAAACCACATTTAATACCTGAGACTACGAAGCTTTTCCAAAGCTTATACAAAAATTCTGCTTCAGATCAAAAAATAAATTCAATCTTTGATAATTTAAAAAAACAAATACAAAAGCTACAACCAGTTAAGAAAGAAGTAACTGAAATGTTGGCACGCCTTTTTGTACAATCTGCTCACCCAATCGTAATAAGGTGGCTTCTTCTTAATAAGACGGAAGTATTCCTTACATATTCACATAATATAGGTGATATGATGGATATTGTTAGCTGGCAACGAGTAGGTGGTAATAGCGGTATGCAAAGCACTAACGGTAAGGACGTAGCTATTTTTGTCTCATGCGGCGGTAATCCTTTTGCTGAAAACAATAAAGAGCATCCGAGTTATGGCGATGGCTTTGCTGCAGTAGCAAGACTTCAGATTATTGCAGCTCAAGAACTTGGACATTTTGCAGATATAAAAAGAGATGATAAAGGCAGACAACTAACGCGCCATGCAGCTAATTTTTCTGGTACTAAAGCTACAGATAAAGTACGCATTGCTAGAAAAAGTGATATAATACATTGTAATAATTTGTTTAATAAGCTCCTTAACGCAGGAATGAAAAAACAACTAGAGTATGAAACAAAACTTAAATTTTATAATACAAATAAAATCAACGGTGTAAAAGTTAATGCTATAAAATGCATGATTTTGATATATAAATTTCGGCTTTTAAATTATAGCAGTAAGAATAATCTAATATTTATAAGAAAATTTAAAACTTATAAATATATGGCATTAATGCTTGAGGCTATGTTTAAAGATATGCAAGATAATTTGTCACCAAACGCTGAAGTTTATAAAAATAAAAATCCTGAAATTGAAGAAGCTATAGCATGTATTGAAGCACTCGCTAGAGTGCCACAACAAACCATAAAATGGGGATATTTAACTACGAAAGAAACTATGCATCACCTCTATAAAATATATTATAATGAGGTTATACCTTCTTTAATTACTAGCTATAATTCTTTCACTGGTGAAAATTATAAACGTAATTTAAAAAAACCCAAAAGTAGCTTCTTTTCTAAAATCAATATCTTTAGTAACAAAAAGCTAATATTAAAACCGGTTAGGGAATTATAATCTATTTTAGTATGTAATTATTGTATTTTGTATTGATTAGAAAATTCTTTCATTATGCACTAAGTGGCGCAAGAATTATGACATAGATAACTTTATGGTATTTCCAGTTGCGTAGGCATGGTATAATTATCTTGTAAAAATTTAAACACGTGGTCTAATTTTAAACGCTAAAAATTATTATTAGGCCTTTGAGGACAGAGGTATGATTTACAAACTCAATAATGACTAATTATAGCTTTGAAAAATAACACATTATTAATCATCTATATTAGAAAGTTCATCCTGTAATTCTTTAGAAAACACATCTTCAATATCGTTAAGACTATTTGATTTCTTAAGGAAATTTTTAAAATCTTTATTTTTAAATATTTCAATAGATCCGAAAATATTGTTTAGCATTATAACTATAATTTTTCTACTTAATTCATCTAAATAATCAGTAGTAACAGAAAATTTCAGTACTCCTCCATATTTGTTCTGCTTGCTACTTATTACAAAGTCTTTTAAAGATTTACTTTGAAAATAATTTTCAGAAGTAAAGATCATTGTTATCAAAAATAGTACTAACGATATAGTACTACCTAAGACAAATCCTACTAATAGCCCTAGGAATCTATCAATAAAACCGTTTCGCATAAACGAAATTATAGCAAGAAATTTATAAACTATAAAAACACATAAAATTAAAGAAATAACATAAGATATAACACTGGTAATAATGATGCTTATAACCTCATTCTCAATATATTTCACGATTTGTGCAGAAATATATGGATATAAGAAATATCCTAACATTATAGAAGCAATAAAACCTAGTATTCTAGTTAAAAAACCGACTATACCTTGATATAAGCCAAAAAATGAGAAGAGAGTAATAATAGCAAAAATAGTAATATCAAAAAATGTGATCATTATTGTTGAATAATTGGATTTAAATATTATATACTAATTATTATAATTAAATTTTTATTTATGTGCGATAAAATTTTTCATAACTTATCCGGTAAAACACTCGTTGCGACACCGTATGTAATTACAAAAGGCATTTACCATAAATCCTTAATTTATATGTTATCACACACAGAAGAAGGAGCGATAGGATTAATATTTAACCGTTTAGTAAATCATGTAGATTTGAAGTCGTTTTTTAAAATAAAAGAGGATAAAATAACAAGCCAGGTTATGGTTCCTATATATCTTTGGTGGGCCTATAGAACATGAAAAAGGATTTTTTCTTCATTCTAGAGATTATAATAAAAATTTGTTATTGGATTTCCATAATGATTTAGCAGTAAGCTCTAATCTAGAAATTTCAGAAGATATAGCTTTTGGTAAAGGACCTAAAAATAGCTTATTCATTGTCGGTTATACAGCATGGAAACCAGGACAACTTGAAGAAGAATTAGAAAAAAATCTATGGCTGGTTATGGATTGTAGTAAAGAATTTATTTTTGCCGAGAATCCTGAAAATAAATGGCACAATGCATTAAAACATCTAGGCATTGATGAAATATATTTTTCATCACAAATAGGAAATGCTTAAATATTAGCCATTTTTTTATGATCCTAAATAATAATGACTTAAAATTTTCCCATCACTGCTAATTAAGTATACAAAATTAGAATGTTGTAATGCATACTCATTTGTTTTTACATCAAATATTTTGGATGTATAAAAGACCTTAAATTGCTGTGCTAATTGTTCAATATCTTGTACTCTTCCAGTTAAACCTATAAAATTACTATCTATTTTTTCTAAATATTTCTTTAATACCTCACTTGTATCATGTTCAGGATCTAAAGTAATAAAAACTACTTGTAATAAAATATTCTCTCTCTTCAAAATCTTAATAATATCTTCTACTCTTTTAAGTGCTTGATTATCATACAAGGAATACGTAGTGCCAAAATAAATCAAACTTAAATAACCTTGCAAATTTGTACTATCAAATTTTTTACCTTGTTGTTCTATAAGAGTAAATTTAATTTTAAGCGAATCATCCATATTACTAGTTTCCTTAAGCTTGGACGTAGTTAATGAAGAATAAAATAAATATAAAAATATTATGCCCGTGATCATAGCAATGGCTATAAAAATTTTTATAAAATACATTTGGTTTTTATTATTTCTCATAGTAATTATATTAATATTTATTTATAATAAAAACTTATTCTTATTATATATGCAATAAGAAATATCTTGTACTTTCACTATTAAATCATGATATCTAAAAAAGAAGAAATAATGTTAATAGAAAATATTATTAACTTATATTGATGAAACAATAGATCTATAATAAAGTAAAAATTTAAATCTTATAGCTACTCATAACTAATTTTCTAGAAAGTCATAGATATGAAAACTGAGACCGCTCAAAGAATTGTAAAATATAAGAACGTCAAAGATTAAACGCATGAAAGTTCTTATTTCATCATCCTAAACCTATTATCAATAAATTTTCCTTACAGAGAATGCGCAGTATGACTCCTAACCATTAATAATATAAAATACTAACCTTTCATTAACAATCTATAAAACTTACCAGTAATTTAACAATTTACTAAATTAAATAGATATATCAAAGTAGTGACAATAGTCCAATAAGCAAACAATAATAATTGTACATTTAAAATTATTAATGACAATAATAAAACATAATAGTTTTAGTGATGCATAAAAGTTAAAAATAAAAGGTTCTTTAAGTTAAGAAATAAAAAACTATTATCAATATTACATTATATAATTCCTATTATAATAATTAACGTTAGAAATAACACATATACAATTAGTACCAATAAAATTGGAATAAAACATAAAATAATTAAAGTTTTAAATATGTTTTTCATAAAACAGATAAATTGGAACCATATATTCAGTTCAAAGATCATGATAACTATAAGATATTTCTTAGAAAGAATTTTTAACCAACTATTAAAAACAACGGGATAAGAAAATAAATTAGAGCACATTCTAAATTGCCTAAAATATTCATCCAAAATCAATTTTAAAAAGAAAATTTTGTTATACTTAATTCTGTAAAATGATTTAATGATTAATTTAATAGCATTTAGATATAAATATAAAAAATCATTTAAGTAACAATAATTCAAAGATAAGAATTCATTTTTGCAAATTAAGTGAGATTATTGAAAAATTTATGAAGATACCACAAAAATATAATTGTAAACTTAAAAGTAATCAATAATATATAATTTTAAAATTTTTACACCATATTAACAATATACGGACTAAAAATTAAGAAGATATTAAATTATTTCAAACAAAGAGCTTTAAGAATTTTAATATATTTGCTATAAAATCTCGATAAAATAATATTTATAAGCTTTTATAATTATCTGATCATAAGCTATCTATTTACAACTTACTCATAAATCTATTAATGGTATAGTGATCAAGAAAAAAAGTTATACAAAGCTAAATTAGCAAAAATTTATTATTAACAAGTATAAAACTTTAAACAAAATGGCTGAACAAAACTATCTAAATAATTAATAGAATTATATACTGCTAACACTGTTTCTTAGGATGTTATTTGGGTAGATTTAAGAGCAGAAATTATATAAAAGCTTTAGAATATTTAAACTGCTACTCATATCTTATGCAAAAGAAGCTTAACAGCAGAACTTTAAAAAATAAAGCACACAGAAGATCTAAACCTTATTGAATATAATATTTATCTAAAGAGTTAACTTAAGCAAACAAAAATTTTGTAGAAAAACTAGAAGCTTACAGATAATAAGACAAATCGATCATAATGATTAAGACTTTAAAACATCTTTAGTTAAGTTTGATTAACCTCAATTCTATTTAAGAATATGATATATTTTGCATCCTTAAGAGGATTTAAATAAGAAAATTTAATATCTCTTAATACAATTTTTATAGACAAGTAGAAATGTGGTGCTAGTATAAAAATAGCTATATTTAACGATGAATTAGATTATGACAAATAATCAATTTTCTGAAGATACAAAAAAAATTGCTGATCAAATAAAAGATTCATTAATAGGTATTAGTGACAAT